>NZ_JBEOOW010000006.1:0-251024 GCF_040309505.1 Psychrobacter sp. TB55-MNA-CIBAN-0194
TTTAAAACGAATTTAGACTTTCGAGTTTAAGCAAGTTTCGCCTCAAACATTAGATTGTTTGAGGTTTTTTTGTGTCTGTGATATCACCTAAAACTCAGATTGGTGTTTGGCTAGACTTTCGAATAGAGAGGAATAGGCTATCTAAAGCATTTATTTCCTAGTGTTGTCCTTATTCTGCGCCTGCCTATTCTATTTCTTACTTTATCGTGTATCGCATTTTACGATTGATCAAAGAAAAATAATGCTGCTTTTATTTCTACTTAAGGTTTGATCAGGTAATTTTTCTCATTTCTAAGTTTGAATGACGCCTAACTTTCAACATAGGCTGGCTGGCAAACAAGACAATCACACCAACTAATGAAAACACACCAAAGGCGTAGAATGCAGTAGCAGCACCATACCGATCCACAATCAAACCAGTAAAGATGACAGGCACACTAAGCCCTATATATGCCATCAGAAAATAGCCTGCACTCGCACGTGCTTGCTCATTGCCAGCCGAGCGTGCGACTCCTAGCATACCTCCTAGATAGACAAAGCCATAACAACTACTGCTAGCTAAGAAAGCAGCCAAAAGAATCACTGGAAGATTGGCGTTCAACGTTCCCCAAGCCAATAAAGCATAAGCCGGTAGTAAGATCAAAAGACCAAGCCTGCTTGAGATTTGAGGGTCAAGTTTTCGGGCGATTGGCTGAACGATCAATCCACAACTGATGGCTAACATAGAGGATATCCCTGCATACTTAGCGAGTCCATGCGTGGCCAGTACAGAGGGAATAACTGACAACACCAATCCTGTCGTCGCCCAACAAATCAAAATACCGCTGCCATACCAAATGACTTCACGATTAAAATAAGGTAGCCGTAGCATAGATGTGGGCAAATTAGTGCGTTTAGGTGCTGTCTCTGGTAATTGATATAACAAAAACATAGCGAGTATCCCGCTCGCTAGCAGTAAGAAAAAACTGGCTGGCTGATCGGTTTCATAAAACATCAAAGAAACTGTCGTCAATACAGGACCAAGACCAAAACCTATCGTCGTACTGGCCGTCACCCACGCTGTCGCACGCATCGTATCTGATGAGCCAAGCAGCTCAATCATATAGGCCGTCGCCGTAGCAGCCATCAGAGCCGTTCCCACACCCAGTATGAATCGCGCTACTGCTAACGCTCGCGTGTACGGATAAAACAACATGAGAGCCGTCGCCGCTATTGATAGTGCCAAAGAGATTAAAATGGTCTTGCGTCGTCCGATTCGATCAGACAACCCACCAAAAGCTAATAATACGGGTATGACGCCTAATACATAAAAGGAAAACGCTATCGTAGTTGCTAGTACGCCATAGCCATCATTGTGTGCATAAACGGCATACAGCGGCCCTTGGATATTGACGCTTGTCGTTATTACGCATAAGGCAAATGCCAAATATTTATTGTATTTTTTCGTGGTCATATATCGCTGCTTTTTGAATAATAATCGTTGAATTGACTGAGGTTAGTGCGATTCACAAGAGAATCACACCTACCTCTACACTGTTTACGTTCAATGATTAAAACAAAAGCGCAGTAGGTTATCTATATACAATCCAGTACAATCAGACAGAACTGTTTGGTCTATAGAACCCATACAGTTCGAAAATCAAATCAATATATTGTCTCATCTATGATCTTGAGATAAAAATTTAACAAAAGCTGACCTACCAAAAATAGTAAAAAATATGAATAATAAATTCACGCGTATTGAAATTGTCATGGCTGACACAAAAGAGAAAATAGCGACCGTTATCTATATGCCAGAATCACGTCTGCCGTCTGTACGGGCAGCCGCTAAAAGCTATGGATTTTCACCATCTACCGTGGTTGAAGCCTATGAGCGCCTGCAAACTGAGGGAGTTATCTATTCTCGGCCTGGTGCAGGATTCTATGTGGCAGAGACGACGGCACCGCTATCATTGACAGATATAGCGCCAAAAATTGATCGAGTGGTAGATCCATTGTGGGTATCACGGCAGTCACTGGAGCCACCCGATGGTGCGCTAAAGCCAGGCTGTGGCTGGTTACCAGCAGATTGGCTGTTTGAGGCAGGTATACGCCGTGGCCTGCGAAATGTGGCAAAGGCTGACGTATCCATTATCAGTGAATATGCAACGCCGCTAGGACTGTTAGCATTGCGTCAATTACTCACGCGGCGTATGGCAGGATTGAGTATTAATGCAGAACCGTCAAAGGTCATATTGACGGATTCGGGCACTCAAGCGATAGATTTAATTTTTCGATTTTTGCTGACACCAGGTGATACGGTTGTCGTCGATGATCCTTGTTACTTTAATTTTCGAGCACAGCTGCTTGCCCATCGGGTCAAAGTGGTTGGTGTCCCTTATACGCCAAATGGGCCAGATGTAGATGCCTTTGCAGCGATTTTAGATGAGCATAAGCCGCGCCTGTACATCACCAACGCTGCCATTCACAATCCCACGGGCGCAACGTTATCACCGGCTACGGCATACCGTGTATTACAATTGGCTCAAGCGGCTGGCTTGTACATCATCGAAGACGATATTTTTGCAGATTTTGAAGTCAAGCCTGCAGCGAGATTGGCGGCTTTGGATGGTTTATCACGCGTATTCTATATCGGCAGTTTTTCTAAAACGTTATCCGCATCCCTACGCTGTGGTTATATTGCAGCGCCTACAGAATGGGTCGAGAGTTTGGTAGATTTAAAGATAGCGACTGGCTTTGGTGGCAGTCAGTTAGCAGCGGCGGTTGTGTTCTCAGCGTTGACTGATAGCGGCTACCGTAAGCATATGAATGATATCCATATTCGGCTGGCAAGCGCGCGTACTCATACGCTACCACGACTGGCTAAATTAGGCATCGTACCGTGGCTGCTCCCACAAGCAGGTATGTTCCTATGGTGCCGATTACCTGAGAATAACAATGCGACCGAATTGGCCAATCGTTGTTTATCAAAAGGTGTGGTATTGGCACCGGGCAATGTTTTTAGTCAGTCGGACAATGCTGAGAACTTTATGCGGTTCAATGTGGCGCAAATGAGTCATTCAAAAGTATTTGAGGTATTGGCTCAATCGATAACTTAGTGCGCTGCCTAAATATCAAGTGGTTAATATGAAAACTATGATAAGGGGGTATAAGTTGCCTTGTTTCTCAATATTTCAACTTTTATATGATGTTTTTTAAACGAATTTAAACTTTTGAGTTTAAGCAATTTTCGTTTCAAGCATTAGTTTGCTTGAGGTTTTTTTGTGTCTGCTGTTTCTGTTCAAGTGCCTTTTTTTATAGGTCTTTTCTTTTAAGCTTCCTCATTAAAAAATCTACGACATTAAAGTCCCGCCCTATAGGTGTATATCTTGTAGATGAAAATCACAGAATCAACAATATATTAGAAAGCAATATCTTTGTAATGTCAGTAAATAAAAAAGTAAGTTTTTGTTGTACTAATATTGCTGTTGCATTAATATTTCCAAATTAGAATAAATAATTGTCAGTAATGAAATGAGTGTATTTTACTAAATTTACCGATCATCTGTTGCAGATGACTAATATGAGTAAACTGATAATCTAATAATTGACCAACTATTTTATAACTGAAATCCCTTCCCTTGAGTAAGACATATGCTTGGATTCAAAATAAAGCGAAAACTGGACTTTTACGTAAGCGTATCTATATTTGTATTTATACTAATAAGTATGACTACAAAATATGCTGGTATAGGATTCCCTAAAGAAGACTCCCTCTTCTACACGACAGGTATTTTAGGTCTTCATGACAATGTGCGTCACACTAAACACCTAATGCTTGATAACGTCGCGGGTAATACAGAGACTCAAGTTTTTGCATGCGGCTATTCATTTTTCGATAACGGAAGAAGTAGTAACTGTGGTAACAGTTTTTATAAACCCTATCTAAATAAAGAAGCGACCATAGGATGGTATATACAAGATAAGTTTTTAATATTCAAAAACAACGTACCTCAAGTGGTGACTGTAGAAGTCGATGATAAGGTGATTATTAGTTACACGGATACTCTCAGAAAAATAAATAGCAAGAATAAACTTTATAGATTTATGATTTTATTTGCTTTTCCATTGTCAGTGCTTATGTACTGGTCGTTTAGTAAAGTGGGTAAAAAACCGATTAATAATTAACCAATTATCTTTACAATCGAAACTTCTTTTCTCGAGTAAGACATATGCTTGGATTCAAAATAAAGCGAAAACTGGACTTTTACGTAAGCGTATCTATATTTGTATTTATACTAGTAAGTATGACTACAAAATATGCTGGTATAGGATTCCCTAAAGAAGATTCCCTATTCTATACGACAGGTATTTTAAGCCTACATGACAACGTAGGTAACTCCAGGCATGTATAGATATATACCGGCGCTGAAAACAAACAAAGTCAGATTTTTTCTTGTAGTTATTCAGTGTTTGGGAATAGTGAAAACAGTGGACGTGGTTCAAAAAAATTCTACGATCCATATCTTGATAAAGAAGTAACAGTAGGCTACTACCAACAAAGAAAGCTATTATGGTTTAAAAATGATATGACACAGCTTGTCACTATGCAGTCAGGAGATGAAATTATTTACAGTTATGCTACTACTATTAATATCATACGTGGTCGTAACAAAGAGTATATATTTATGATTATCTTTTCTTTGCCGTTTTCTGTCTTCATGTATTGGGCAATTGATACGCTTCATAGAACAGGTAAGTAGTTATAAATCAATGTATTAGTATTATAGAGGGTTTTGATGAATAATTAGCTTGTGAACTGCTACAAGATCAAAAGCCATTACAACAAAGAAAAACTCATTATTTTGGGGGATTTTTCAAAATGACGTGTTAGATAACTTTTATAAGAAATAATTTATGTTCAAAAATCTCAGAAAATTTAGCGAGTTATCGAAATCTCAAAAAATCCATATCGTTATTCTCTTATTAACATTGTTTTTTTTCCCATCTAAACTTCTTTTAGAATGGAGCGGTAGAAATTTTCCTTTAAAGTCCGAACTCCATTATAGTGAAGGGATATTAGACTATGAAGGGTTTGGTGTCACTCTAAAATCTATAGAAGAACCTAGTAACGATATTGTTTTTAGTTGCCATTATACAGCTTTCACGACTAGAGATTCTGGCAGTTGTATGGATCGTAAGAATATTGAACCTTATTTAGATAAACCTGCAAAGATAGGCTGGTATTTTCAACCCGATTTTTTAGGGTTTAGTAATGATTTCCCACAGCTAGTAACCTTGGAAGTTGAGGGGGAGCAGAAAAGATATTATAAAAAAACATTAAAATTTACTAAAGATGCAAACATGATTTTTTTAGGCATAACTTTATTTATAAATATTTTTTGGTTATGGATTTTTATGAAAATTGTTTATCCAAAAGATACAATTTATGAAGAAAAATAATTCCCAAATCACATTAAAGTCAGATACTCATAGCTAGTTTGAATAATAGATAGCCCTATAAAAATTGAGAAAATCAACAATGCTCATTCCTTGCTCTATCTGATGAGTAAATTGCAAGAATATCATCACATTCTTAGTTGTGAACCAGTATTTACTTTGACTCACAAAAAAACCGCCTTTAATAAAAGACGGTTTTTTTGTATTAGCTTACTATTAGACAGTCTATTTATACTAATCTTGTAGATAGCTTAATAGACGCATAAACTCAATGTACATCCACACTAGCGTGGCAAGTATACCAATACTGAATAGCCACTCGTAGTCTTCAGAGATGCCCATTGCCACACCACGGTCGATATTATCGAAGTCCAATAGCAGTGTGAAAGAAGCGATAACAATAACGAATAAGCTAAAGCCAATAGCGATAACGCCGCCTTCAAACAAGAAAGGTAAGCTTGAGCCGAATGCTAAAGAAAGCACCCACTGTGCCACATAAACCAGCATGATGGCGATAACGGCTGAGGTCACAATTGAGCGGAACTTTTGAGTCACTTTGACTAGACCTGAACGATATAGCCCTAGCATAACGGCTGCGGTGACAAAAGTTGCACACATTGCAGTCACAGGCACGCTTGGATACATTCTCATAAAGAACAGTGAAATGCCGCCTAAAAATATACCTTCTAGTAGTGCATAAGGTACAGCCAAAGTCTTGGCTTTTTGTGGCTTAAAAGTGATGAAAAGAGCCAGAACGAATGCAGCAATCATGCTACCAAAGGCTGCCATCGTGATAAAACCCTGCGATAGACCTGCCATAAGTGCATAAAAGAAAAAGCCCACACCAGTGATAGCTGATAGCCCAAGTAATAGACTGGTCTTTTGAATAACGCCCTTGACCGTCATTGGATTCCCGCCGATCGCAAGTTCTGCGCGACTGACAATAGGATTGGCCATATATATGTCCCTAATAATAAAATATAAATGAGTTAGATAACAGCTACTTTAGCAAATCCGCCATTATTGTCAACTGTGTTTGCGTGACGGCCATAAAGGCCTGACGACATTCTGCAGTTGGTTATTGAATTATAATAATGTGATGCTCTGTAGCTAAATAAACACGTTTAAAAGTAACGTATGATAGCTTTTATATGGGGTCGATTACGACAGTTAACAACGATAATTCATAAACATGCTAGTCTAAGCGCTCATTTATCGCTATCATTACCTAGTATTTTACCGTTATACCGAGCCGTTTTATGGAAAACTCAGCGCAGTCAGCAAGATTGCCACACTTACATGAGTCAGAGCTGTTTCACGCTATCAAAAACCCTGCTTTTAGGCGTATCGGATTGATGGGCCGTGCAGGCAAGCGTAGTGTTACTCAAAGCCTCGTGCAAATTGCCCAAACGATCAATGATATGAACCTCACATTGATTATGGATGTAAAGACGGCCAACTTACCAACATTGAATCTCACTGAGATTGAAAAAGTTAAAATCGTTAAGCGCAGTCTAATCGGTGAAATTTGCGATTTGGTCATCGTTGTCGGTGGGGACGGGTCGATATTGCATGCCGCCGAAGCTTTAGCACGTTACCGTGTTCCTGTGCTGGGCGTTAACCGTGGTCGGCTTGGGTTTTTAGCAGATGTAAAGCCTGATGAGGCCGCATTTAAGCTACGCCAAGTCTTGATGGGTGATTACCAGCTAGATCATCGGTTCCTGTTGACTATGGAGATACGAGAAGGTCGTAAGATTATCCACGAAGACATGGCGCTCAACGACATCGTATTACATGCTGGAAAATCAGTACACATGATTGATTTTCAGATGAAAATTGACGAGCATGATGTTTATAGACAGCATAGCGATGGTTTGATAGCGGCGACACCGACTGGGTCTACCGCTTACGCACTGTCAGGTGGTGGCCCTATCATTCATCCAAGTATGGATGCCATCTGTCTAGTACCTATGCATCCACATACGCTATCTAGCAGGCCTATTGTGGTGAGTGGTAATAGTGAGGTGTGTATTCGTATTCACGAAGATAATCGCACGCAGCCGATGGTCAGTGCAGACGGTAAGCCGAGTGTGCCACTTGAGCAAGAGCAGCGGCTCTATATTCGCAAGCACCCTGATAAGTTAACACTGTTGCATCCACCAGGGTTTGATTTCTATGAAGCTTGTCGTACAAAGTTGCACTGGAACGTCCATGCTGAAGAATTCAGTCTGGATGTCGATGATGATATTATGGATGATGACGAATAACTTTATCCGTTATATAAAAACGTTAGATAGAATATGCTATAAAAAAATAGTAGTGGAGAGTAGATAAGATGGATAAGCAAACGATATTGGCAAGTTTGACGCCAGAAGTGGCTGATAAGTTTCGTATGGCGATTGAGATAGGTAAGTGGCCTGATGGTCGTAAGCTAACCGCTGAACAGCGTGAAACTTGTATGCAAGCCATCATGGTTTGGGAGCATGAGCACCTACCACCTTCTGAGCGTACTGGCTACATTCATAAACCAGTAAAAGACGATGGGTCTATCGTCGGGGCAGAATGTGATGTTGAGCATGAGCATCATTATCCCAACATGCCGAATCCTAAAGGGGCCGTGCAACCCGTTAAGTTCCGTGATAAATAAGCATTTATTATTGATGTAGATCACAATAAAAAAGCCACGCTATATATAGCGTGGCTTTTTTATTGTTTGATGATTGATTAAAGTGCAGTCGTATCAACGCTAGGGCGTACTGTCAGTGGGTTTTTTTGCATCAAAAACCCTTGCCAACCCCAATGTAAAAAATTACGAATATTGGCATGATCGGTACCATTAGGGGTTGCTTGAACTTTGGCATAATGCTCACCGAATAGTTTCAGCGTGTCTAATTGATCAAGACCATGGAGCTTAGCAAAGCCAAAAATCTTTGCACTACCTTCGTTTTCACCAGCTGCATTATGTACCATGCCGTTAACAAAAGGGGCAGGTGCATAGCGATAAAAATCATCAATAAAACTGATGACATCATTGAATCCAATGGCTTTTTTGTTCAAACCATTAAGTAGAGCCGATATGTCTGATTGGCGAATACTCATAAATAAATGACCTCAGAGCAGATTAGAAAAGTGAAAATATATCGATTAGCGATTAAAATAGTCTTCATCATCGAAAGAAGGCGCAAAACTGCCTTGCTCAAGATGTTGCATTTGCGACTGTACAGAACGCTCATGCTGAATACGTTGATAAATCTCTTCGCGGTGTACGGCAATATCTTTAGGTGCATTTACACCGATACGTACTTGATTGCCTTTGACACCTAGGACAGTCACACTGACCTCATCACCAATCATTAGCGTTTCGCCCACGCGGCGTGTCAAAATTAACATGCGTCACACTCCTTATGTCGCATCAACAAATTATTACTCATTAGATTACTTCTCAATTGCAGGACATCACCGCAGTATTAAACATACTATATATCAGCATAACTAAAATAATTAGCGTAGTGCCAATGGCGGTAATGATAGGTAGATTCATTTAGCCCAAATGAAAGCCCATTATAGGGGGCATGGCAGAGACTGTCACGAGTTTTCACAAAACTATTAGGTAACTACTAACGTCAGCAATAATAAAAAATAAAAATAGGATCTCAAGAGACCCTATTTAATTGAACGTATTATTGAATGTTATTAGTAACCCATGAGTGGTAACTGCGCCAGCCAAATCTATTATTGTTAACTAAAATAATAGCCCAGCCACTATAAAGAGCACATCAGAATTATAAGCGGCTATTATAGCCCAGCGATTTTACTTTCGCCATCTTCGCGATCCAGACCAAATGCGGTATGTAATGATTTAACCGCTTTTTCTAAATGCTGGTCTTGAATCAGTACAGAGACTTTGATTTCACTGGTCGATATCATTTGGATATTGATGTTGTTTTCAGCGAGCGTCTGGAACATAAGACTAGCGACACCAGCGTGCGAGCGCATGCCAACACCCACTAATGAGACTTTGACGACTTCACTGTTACCTAAGACTTCTTTTGCACCAATCTCGTCTTTGACTTCTTCATTCAGCACTTTCATGGTTTTGTCTAAATCAGAGCGATTGACAGTAAAAGTAAAGTCGGTTGTGCCATTGGTCGAGAGGTTTTGTACGATCATATCGATTTCGATATTGGCGCGTCCAATCGGACTCAAGATAGCAGAGGCAATACCAGGGTGGTCAGGTACACCGCGTACTACAATTTTTGCTTCGTCTCGGTTAAAGGCGATACCTGAGATGATTGCCTGTTCCATACTATCTCCTTCGTCTATCGTAATTAAGGTGCCGACATTGTCTTGAAATTCTTGGTCAAAGCTACCGTCTGTGTTTTCATCAAAGCTAGATAGTACACGTAAAGGTACACCATATTTACCCGCGAACTCTACGGAACGAATCTGTAGAATCTTAGAGCCAAGACTTGCCATCTCAAGCATTTCTTCAAAGGTAATTTTTTCAAGTTTCTTAGCTTTTGAGGTGACACGAGGGTCAGTGGTGTAGACGCCATCAACATCGGTATAGATTTGACATTCATCCGCGCCCAAAGCCGCCGCAATAGCGACACCAGTAGTATCAGAGCCACCGCGCCCTAATGTGGTCGCGTTGCCTTCATCATCAATACCTTGGAAGCCTGCGACGATGACAATATTGCCAGCATCTAATTGCTCGCGAATATTTTTATCATCGATGCTTTCGATACGGGCTTTGTTGTGGGCGCTATCGGTCTTAATTGCGACTTGACGGCCAGTAAATGAACGCGCACCGATACCAAGCTCTTTAATCGCCATAGCAAGCAATGAGATAGAGACCTGCTCACCTGTCGAAACCATTTGGTCGTATTCACGAGGATCAGGCTGAGTGCTAATTTGGCGAGCCAGATCGATCAAACGGTTGGTTTCGCCGCTCATGGCAGATACCACAACGACCACTTGATGACCGTTGTCATGCCAGCGTTTGACTCGTTTGGCGACGTTTTTGATGCGGTCGATACTGCCCATCGAGGTGCCGCCGTATTTCTGTACTATTAACGCCATAAAAATCTACCTATTATTCATTAATGGCCTTTTGTTGTCATCAATGAGAGCCAATGTCGCCATGTGACGCTCAATCGATGTTTGCATAGACAAAGCCGTATTATAAGAGTTGCGCCCTATGCCTTTCATTTATTCAATGGTGCTTGTATTCCATGGTACTTATATTTAATGGTGCTTAACAGTTAATGAATGAACAATGTGTTCAAACGTTGACCTTTATATCATATCTACGTCACCACGTTAAGTGCTAGTACGGCTTAGATGTATGGCGATTGGTTATAATGGTTATAACCAATCACGTATTGTACGTTTGAGTATGCAGTGTTTTGCTCAGTTGGCTCTCTACTATCTAGCCAAGCTGGTCTGCAATCCAAGCAGGTAGGGCATCGATGACAGCCGCACTGTTACCAGATTTTGGTGCGCCGCCCTGTGCATAGTCTGGCTTACCACCACCTTTACCACCCAGCTCACCTGCCAAATAACGAATGATATCACCCGCTTTTACTTTGGCTATGACAGATTTCGCTACACTGGCTGCTAGGGCTAACTGATCGTCTTTATCACCCACCAATACAATAACGCTATCTGGAAGTTTAGATTTGATATCGTCCATCAGCGTGCGGATTGACTTACCATCGATACCGCTTAACATGCTGATAAGTACAGGCGTACCTGCGATAGTCTGGACGTCGTCGAGTAAGTTGGCTGCTTGGGCACTGGCGATTTTTTGTTGCAAGCGCTCTAGTTGTTTTTCTAGATCGCGTTGCTTATCTGCCATAGTACGGACACGCTGTGCAACTTCTGGGCGTTTTACTTTAAGCTGACTTGCTAGCTCGCTCAATTGTTGCTCGCTTTGCTGAATGTTTTTGACCGCATTCATGCCAGTAACGGCTTCAATACGGCGAATACCAGCAGCAATGCCTGACTCGCTCGTGATTTTCAACAGGCCAATATCACCAGTACGCTGTACATGCAAACCGCCACATAGCTCGATAGAGAAGGGCTTGCGTTGACCATCTACGATACTGTCTGTACCCATGGTAAGCACACGAACCTCACTGCCGTATTTTTCACCAAACAGCGCCATTGCACCGTTTTTCATGGCTTCATCAATCGACATGTTCTCGATACGGGCAGGGGTATTGGCTTGGATTTGCTCATTGACGAGACGTTCGATACGACTGATTTCAGCAATGCTAACGGGTCTGTCATAAGAGAAGTCAAAACGTAATACTTCGCTTGATACTAGTGAGCCTTTTTGCGTGACCTCATCACCCAATACTTCTCTTAGCGCTGCATGTAACAGGTGAGTAGCCGAGTGGTTTTTGGCACTGGCTGCACGGATGCTAGAGAGTACTTGCGCATCAGCCGTTTGTTTGGCGTTAATCTCACCCATGGTGACAACACCATAGTGAATAATGGCTTGACCAGATTTTTTGGTATCTTGAACTTCAAAGACACCAGATGCGGTACGAATTTCGCCCAGCTCACCAACCTGACCACCACCTTCGGCATAAAATGGGGTACGGTCAAGCACAACAACACCTTCCATACCTTCATTCAAGCTTTCTGCTGAATTGCCGTCTTGATAAAGCGCGTCAATCGTCACGCCTTCTTCTTCAAGTTGCTCATAACCGATAAAGGTCGTCGGCGTTTCTACTTGAATGACGCTGCTATAATCGACGTCGAATTTACCAGCATCACGCGCACGCTCACGTTGTGCTTGCATGTGCTCATCGAACTCAGCCTCATTGATAACAATACCGCGCTCACGAGTGATGTCAGCGGTCAAATCAAGCGGGAAGCCATAAGTGTCATATAGCTTAAAGGCGGCTTCACCAGATAGCGTGTCACCATCTTGCAAGCCTTCAAGTTCGCTGGCAAGCAAACGCAGCCCTTGCGCTAGTGTCTTAGCAAACTGTGTCTCTTCTTTTTGAATGGCATTTTCAATAGCGCTTTGCTTATCTTTTAGCTCAGGATAGGCATGGCCCATTTCAGCAACTAATGGTGCGACCATCTTATAGAAAAAGTCACCATCTGCACCCAGCTTGTTACCATGGCGCACCGCACGACGGATCACACGGCGTAGCACATAGCCACGGCCTTCATTGCTTGGTGTGACACCATCAGCAATCAAAAAGGCAACGGCACGAATGTGATCGGCGATGACTTTCAATGATGATTGCTGCTCATTGTTAATTTCTAAAATCTCAGCTGCTGCATCCATCAAATGGATAAACAAATCGATCTCGTAGTTGCCATGGACGCCTTGCATGATCGCACTGATACGCTCAAGACCCATGCCTGTATCCACACTAGGGGCTGGAAGTGGTAATAGCGTACCGTCTTTTTGACGGTTGAACTGCATAAACACACAGTTCCAAATCTCGATATAGCGGTCGCCATCTTCTTCAGGTGTGCCCGGTAGGCCGCCCTCGATATCTGCACCATGATCATAAAAGACTTCGGTACAAGGACCACAAGGACCAGTGTCGCCCATCGTCCAAAAGTTGTCTGACGCATACGGCGCGCCTTTGTTATCACCAATACGAATGATGCGATCGCTCGGGATGCCGATATTTTTATTCCAAATATCAAAGGCTTCATCATCGGTTTCATAGATGGTGACATAGAGACGGTCTTTATCAATTCCTAACCAGTCACTCGATGTCAAAAACTCCCAAATATACTCAATACCGGCTTGCTTAAAGTAATCGCCAAATGAGAAGTTGCCCAACATTTCAAAGAAAGTGTGATGACGGGCAGTGTAGCCAACATTATCTAAGTCATTGTGTTTACCGCCAGCACGTACGCACTTTTGCGAGGACACAGCACGTGTATAGTCACGTGGCTCCATGCCCAAAAACGTCTCTTTAAACTGATTCATACCGGCATTGGTAAATAGCAATGTCGGATCGTTATGCGGAATCAGACTAGACGATGGGACTGTAGTGTGCTGCTTGCTTATGAAAAAATCGATAAAGGCTTGGCGAATATCGGCTGAGCGAAATGGCTGGCTCACAGCGGCTCCTTACTGACGGATAGAATTGAGTAGATGAAGTAAAATAATTTTGCAAGCGATTTTAGCACAAACGCCCAAGCTCTTGGTACAAGAGTTACAACTGCAGGGTTATTCTGTGGATATAGTCAATACTATATCAACCAGATAGCGCGTCAGGATTGCTAATTCTACTAGTCGTAGTGCTTTCACTTGCCTTCATTATTGTATCCAAATTATCTTGAGACGACCATAGCCAGTATTTTAAAGCATTAAAAAATCTGGCTCGCAAATGAATTAGTTGGTCAAAATCGCTGCATCAGTTTCGTCCAATCTATCTTGTATCAATGGATTGGATTCAATCACCTGTACTGGCAAGTAGCGCAGTTGTAGTTTAATGGGTAAATATTTGGGAAAGTTTGTCGCCATATCTTGGGTAATTGCTAATTCAATTTGACGGACATCGTATGAGCTAGGCGTTGTCTCCCCGCGAATGACAGCACGTACGACTTGGTTGTCATCGACAGTTTCGAATTGGGTATTGGTTAGCACGTTGCCCTTATCAATGAAGTAACTATTGATGGTTTCTTTAACGCTACTCTCAAACACTTGCTGTTTGGCATTGGTCTGTAGATTGATGGTCAAATAAGTACCCAAGCCACCTAACAATAATAAAGTCACGGCATTACGTCGCAAAAAAGTTAAGTAAGTATTTGATTTATAATCGTCATCAACCAAACGTCGAAACCCTAGCAGCCAAAGCACTAAGGCATTGGTAAATTGAATGGCAATAATGTTGGTGATGGCTAATAAAAATGCACCGAGTCCGAGCTGTAGCTCACTATTAGCCAATAAAATACCACTAGCAGCAAGTGGTGGCACCAGTGCGGTGGCAACGGCTACGCCCACAACGGCAACCGAGAGGTGCGGCGAGACCATCGCATAAGCACCAGCAGTACCACCTGCTAGAGCAATCATCAAATCCATGGATGTTGGCTGAGTACGGGACAGTATTTCTGCTGTTAAAGGCTGGTCTTTGTGTAGCCAGCCCACGATAAAGCCAACCAATATCACCAATGACACACCGATGAGCATGGTGATAAGTGACCTGCGCAGTAGCGGCATACGATGGTCAATAATGGCTAATGCGACACCAGTAATCGGTCCTAGCATCATGGCCACTAACATAGCTCCAATGACCACCGCTGCTGAGTTGGTCACCAGTCCATAACTGGCGATAATGGCAGACAGTATGTTCATGATGAAATACATTTTACTAGGCAGCGCATTGGCTTCAATTCTTACTCGGACTTCTGGATAGTCTACTTTTTGATTGCTAAATTGCTCGGCAACAAACTGCTTATAAGATTCTAGTTTGGCTTCCTTTTGTTCTTTAACTTCTTCCTCTAGGTCTTCGCTATCTTGATCTGTTTGATTGTTGGTCTCATCCTTTATGGTGACTTTTTGAGCATTGTCTTTATTATGCTGACTGCTTTGTGTTGTAGCACTCTTATGCTTATTTGCAATAGCGTTTGTTGATTCATTTACGGATTGCTCTGAATCCACACTCTGTTCTATCGAGCTGTCTTCTATATCACTATCAGAAACTGTTACTTCAGCGTCGGCTTCCTCTTGAGAGGTTTGCGTAGTGCTGTCATCATAATCTTGACTTTTTTTTGTAGATTCAGGATTTTCTAGGTGAGTATGTTCAATATCAGTATGGTTTGAATCTGGTTCAGTCTCTGGTGTTAAGTCTTCAGTAGAAGGCCGTGATTTATCTTCAGAGGTGTTGGATTCAGGTGTTGTGGTATCAGGTGTCTCTAATGTCGCAACTGCTACATCTGGACTGATCGATTCTATGATTACTTTTGCGTCAGGATTTTGTGTATCTGCCATGTCCTTATCGGATTCATTTTCGTCATGATGCTCTAAATACTCTGAAGGTTCAGCATTTTTTGCAGTACTGTCTGGCTCAGAGCTATCAGTCTCATTCGCGACCATAGCGTTTTCTTTTTCAGGCTTAGTCATCGCTAATGATTGTTTGGTAGTACTCGTATCATTAGGCGGTTTTTCTTCAGATGAGGTCATAGCAGGTAGCTTTTTTAGAAAGACAAAGAAAATCATTATTGTAATGATAAATAGAGGAAGGTGTATGAGTTTTTTGCGAACAAGAAGAGAAGTTAGTCGGTAACTGATAATAGCTGAAAGGTAATATTTATGATATTGAGACTACCAGAAAAAACCTTAATATTAACATGGCTTTTGCTCTGAATCATCTGTTATGGCTACTCTATGGGTCTATATTAAATACTTACTTTTAATGTGGGTTTAGTGTATAAAGGTACTATATCCATAATAAAAGTAAGGAGTATCTTATGAACTGGCCATTATTTTCTGTCATTTATTCAATAGCAGCAACCGTTACCATTGGTGTGTTTATAGTTGCCACGTTAGTAACAGGTTTTAATGAGATATTGCATGTGCAAATAGCAGTCGCATTGGGCATTTTGGTATCTATCCCAGCAGGGTTATTCTTTACCAAAAAAGTCGGTAGTATCACTGGCAATGAGGAAGGGTATAAAGTGTAGGACATTTTGAACACTCACAGATAGTCTCTGTCAGCGCCACGATTGAATGTTTAACACGCTTTAAGATATCTTGAGGGTATTCAACCATCATTTATAGTCAGACATAAAAAAAGACCTTGATATAGTTCAAGGTCTTTTTTGGTCACTATAATAGTGGAGTGTTATTGAAGTTCGACTACTGCGCCATTTTCAACGTTTGCATAGACCTCTAGTACATCCCAGTTGGTCAAACGCACACAACCTGCTGACCCTTGACGGCTGATGCCTTCAGGTACTGGTGAACCATGTAAACCATAAGAAGGTTTAGACAATCCCATCCAAACAACGCCTACTGGATTATTTGGTCCTGGTGCGATCATATGCACTTTCTTTTGAGCACCTTCGCCGACTGTTGACTTATACCAAGGCATTTTCACTTTATTGATGATCTTGAACGTACCTTTTGGTGATGGTGTAGCAGCACTACCGACAGTCGTCGGATAGGTAGCAACCAGTTTGTCACCATTGTATGCATACAGGGTTTGGTCTGCTTTGTTAGCAACAATACGGTTGATACGTTGGTTAAGCTCGCCACGGTTGTTCAATACTGTGATGGTTTCACCGACTTTGTACTCTTTGTTCTTGTTCAACTTATCAAGGTAGCGTACGTCCATGTGGAAACGTTCGCCGAGCATCTCTTTGATGTCTTGATAATACAAACCTTTCATTTTTGACTTGGCTTCTGAACCAGAAGGAGTAGTCGCAAAGTTGGTATCAAGATCTGCTTTAGTCAGCGTATAGGTGACCAGTACGGGCTTATTAGCAGGAATGTTTTTGATCAAAGCATCCCATGTTTTTTGGTCCATTTTACCGTTAGCAGTCAAACCCTTCATGGTTTGAAAGTTGATAAGGGCTTTTTTACTGTTCATACCCCAACCACCATCGATAGGACCAGGAGAAGCATGGTTCCAATCGAGTAACGCTTGCATCTTGATAGTCATCGCTGAGTTGACTTTCATGTTTGGTGACCAGACAGAACTATTCACTTGCTTGGCATAGTTTGATAGGTTCAAGGTAGTGTGTCTTTTACCATCTTTGTCTTCGATATTTTTGATGGTAGGGTCATCACTAAAGTCTTGACGTTTTTCGTTTTCAGGCAATTCAAAAGAAAGTGGATCAGATGAATCGATAGAGGCTAGGTTGCTAGGAGCAGCAACCGCTTGACCTTCGCTTATATCGTCAGTACGGTCAGCCTGCTCATCTTTACGCATCAGCTCAGCTGCGCTCATATTATCAGGCGCCGCCGCTTTCGGTGCTTGTTTTGAATCGATTAGCTGCGTCATGTTGTCAGTCGCTGTACGACTGTCTAACGAGTTGCTGCGATTTTCTTGCACATTGAGGCTAACTTTTTTCGCAAGCGAATCCGCTGTACGTACTGGCAATGTGCGAGTCGTATCGGCAGTGGCAGCAATGGCACTAACGCTGACAGCAGCGATAGAAATAGCAGTAATAATAGGCTTTATTTTCATCATGTTGAATCACTTGTAGTTGGTACTAATGTGGCTATTATGCGCATAATTTGGATGCTTCGCAAACTTTAGACACATCTTTTTTCACTTAATGCTTGCCAAACGTCAACTGCTGACGTATTCACTACAGTTGGGTAATAACTGAGCGAGAGTTTAGATAGGGTAATAGCTCATGATATGACTGAAGTTAATTACATTTCCTATTATCTCTACAAACACAAAAATGCAAATATTGGCGCTACTTAGTGTTTATGTCTATAATGTATAATTAGAATATTAATTAATAGATCGGCTTTTAGTAGAAGCGATTTAACCCACCCACATGTCGTCAACGAACATGTAATCAGCAAGGTATGATATGTCAGAAGACCAAACAATGAGCGCAGAAGAGTTTCAAAACCAGTACTTCAATGACGATAGTCTAGAAGATAATATGGCGTTTGATTTGGAGTCTGGGCTTCTCGGTGAGGACGATCAATTTGCCAATTTGCATGCAGAGCTAGAAGAAGCGCGAGAGCAGCTCGTTAGTATTCGCGATTTCATTCGTTTTTCAGTGACTCAACTACGCAATTATGATGTGGTTGTTGCCCAAGGTACTACCGATGAATTCGCAGAGGCGTCTGCCATTGTATTGCATTCATTGTCTCTAGACTGGTCAGCGAATGAGCAGATTCTTGATTGTCGTTTGACGACTTCAGAGAAACAGCTAGTGCTAAGCCTGCTAGAAGAGCGCATCGCTGAACGTAAGCCACTCAGTTATTTGATTAACTTGTCATACTTCTGTGATTTGCCTTTTTATGTCGATGAGCGTGTTTTGATTCCACGTTCACCGATAGCAGAATTGATACGTCAGCAGTTTCATCCTTACTTTGAGGTGACTGAATTGGCCAAGCCTTTAGGACTCAGTCCTAACGAGCAAGGCGCAGCATTTTACGATCATGGCCTAGACGTCAAGCAACTGTCGCAGCCTGAGCGTATTTTGGATATGTGTACCGGTTCTGGTTGTATTGCTATCGCGCTTGCGACCCGTTTCGTCGATGCATTGGTTGATGCTGTCGATATCGATAAAGGTGCGCTAGAAGTAGCGATGGTCAACGTTGATCATCATGATCTTGGTCATCAGGTTAATGTGATTGAATCAGATCTGTTTGCGAAGATTCCTACTGAAAACCAGTATGAGCTCATCGTCACTAATCCACCGTACGTCGATGCGGCCATCATGGCAGACTTGCCACCTGAGTTTTTATATGAGCCTGAGCATGCACTAGCTGCTGGTCAAGATGGGCTAGACTTGGTACATCGTATCTTGTTTGAAGCGCCAGATTATCTAAGCCCAGAAGGTCTGCTAATTTGCGAAGTGGGCGATAGCGAATGGGCGTTAAAACAAGCCTATCCTGAAATCCAGCTTGACTGGTTGAAGTTTGCCCACGGCGGTCATGGTGTTTTTGCGATTACCTATGATGAGCTTATGACCCATCGTCAGTTGTTTGCCTCTTATGTACAGCTATTAGACAGCATTCAATAGTCAAATATGAGTCGTGACGAATTACTGATTATCATAATAATCGGTAATTCGTCACAGTCACAAACGATGAATAAAATAAGCATAAGTTGCGTTTACTTATTTAAGGATAGATATGGCAGGCAATAGTATCGGACAGGTTTTCACTGTCACTACGTGTGGAGAGTCTCATGGCGCAGGCCTTATGGCTATCGTCGATGGCGTGCCACCCGGTTTGGTTTTGTCTGAAGAAGATTTGCAAGTAGACTTAGATCGCCGTAAACCAGGGACGTCTAAGTACTCGACTCAGCGCCGTGAATCTGATGAAGTTGAGATTATCTCTGGCGTATTTGAAGGTAAAACGACAGGTACGTCTATTGGCTTACTGATTCGTAATACCAATCAAAAATCTAAAGATTATAGCGAGATTAAAGATACTTTTCGTCCAGGTCATGCCGACTATACTTATAGTATGAAATATGGCTTTCGCGATTATCGTGGTGGTGGTCGTTCATCAGCACGTGAGACGGCGATGCGCGTTGCGGCTGGTGCCATTGCAAAAAAATATCTGCAAGACCGTTTAGGCGTGCAAGTCCGTGGTCATGTGACTCAGATTGGCAATGAATACAGTAACGTCACAGATGCTAGTCAAATTGATTGGGAATTCGTCAATAGTAATCCATTCTTTTGTGCTGACAAAGAAGCGGTGACTCGCTTTGAGTCATTAATCGATAACTTGCGCCGTGAAGGCACCAGTTGCGGTGCGCGTCTAGAAGTGATCGCAAGCGGTGTCCCTGTCGGACTTGGTGAGCCAGTATTTGATCGATTAGATGCTGACATTGCTCATGCTATGATGAGTATCAATGCGGTAAAAGGCGTTGAAGTGGGTGATGGTATGGCAGTGGCTGGACAGTTCGGTCACAGCTCTCGTGATGAGCTAACGCCAGACGGTTTTACTGCCAATCATGCTGGCGGTATACTAGGCGGTATTTCATCTGGGCAAGACATCCGTGTCAGTATTGCCCTGAAGCCAACGTCTAGTATTACCACCGCTGGCAAGAGTATCAACACGCAAGGTGAGTCGATCGATATGCTGACCAAGGGTCGTCATGATCCGTGTGTTGGTGTCCGTGCCACGCCTATCGCAGAAGCCATGCTAGCGATTGTATTGCTCGACCATTACCTGCGTCATCGTGGTCAAAACGGCGATGTGAAGCAGCCGGTAGAGTCGATTACATAGCTTTAGTGTTAGTAGCAACACTAGCACCAGTATTTTTATCGTAATGTGATTGAAAAAGCCCTGCGCTGGCTCTAATGATTTCTGATTAGAGTTAGTACAGGGCTTTTTTATGGATGAGTATAAAGTTCTTAAATTGGTGGGTTGCTATCTGATGTAAAGTTGAATAAGTGCTTAAGCCGCTATTTGATAAGCATCAATAGCCACACACCGTTGATGGCGAAATACCAATAATACCTGCTGACTGGGAATAGCGAGCCAATGTCCAAACTCAATACTATCGATACCTTGATTTGACAAAATCTGTGCGCAATGATGACGACTATGACCTAGCAAGCTCTCAATCAATTGACCTGCGATAAGCTTGTTATTAACAATATGGTTGGTAATAAGTGTGTGTTGCATCGTATCTCTATCCTTAATCTGTCTTACGAATTTGAGTAACGCTATCGTAAGACAATGAGATAGAAAACCTGTGTAGGAATGATGGAAGTTTAATGAATTATATTTACTTGAACTTTATTCGCGAGCTAAAGGCAGCGTGATACTAACCATCACACCAGAATGTGAGTATTTGATAGTACTACTTTCGCCATTTTTAGCGTCTTCATTACTATGCACGTTGTCAATCGCAACATGACCTCCATGGTGTTCGATTACTTGTTTTACTAACGTTAAACCAAGGCCAGTGCCTTTTTTGAGAGTGTTGCCAGACGTACTAAGCTGTTCTGGTTTAGTTTCTGTGATTGATTGCTTATCAAATGAAGGCTCTGATGATGTATTAGATAAATGACTTGATGCGTTATAAGTGGCTTGGCTCTGATGCGACAAACTAAAATAGCGGTCGAAAGCTTTTTTCACAGCATAGTCGGGTAGTAATTTGCCATCGTTAAATATATCAATAGTTACTGTCTGCACTGTATTGTGAATATGAATATTGACTGTATTCTCAGCAAAGTGAATGGCGTTATCTAATATGTTCTGTAGCACTTGCACTAACCAGAACTGATCAGCAAAGACACTGGTATTTGCCAATATATTCGGCTGTAGATGTGTGGTGTCAGTGAAGCGTGCATCATCGATATAGATTTCAATAGGTGCTAAAAGCTGCTGCTGCAATTTAGCGGCATTATTTTTTGCAAGGGTTTGTAGCAATGGTAATAGAGGCGTTAGCTGTTGGTTTAGCTTAAAAGTTGGTTGCTCAATTTTGGCAAGTAACAGTAACCGATCAATTAACTGCTGCATTTTTATGCTTTGTTCACCGATAGTTTGGATCAGCATCTGCCGATCTTCAATGTCTAATGCGCTACTATCGAGACCATCATCCTCTAACAGTTCACTGCTGGCACGAATTGCGGTCAACGGGCTTTTCAACTCATGGGTGAGGGTATGGACATAATCAGTCACATAAGATCGATTCTCCAATCTATGCTTCATAGATTCAATCGTATCTGTCAGACTATTAAGCTCATGACCTAAGTAAAAATAGGGTTTTTTGGTATCCTCAGCCAGCGCACTGGTATATTGAGTAACCAAGGTAATGCTTTGCTTAAGCCACCAAGCTACCAGTCCAGCCAACATCAGGGCAGCGATGCTCATGAACAGCGCCGTGATTAGCATGCGGTTGCGCGTATCATCCAAATAAGGCAGTACACTAGCGACAGGTTTACCGACGCTGACGATGCCAATCAGATTGCCAGCAGCATTTTTTATAGGCTGTGCCACATACATGATCGTACCATCACGCTGATTGTGATCTCGCGTGGTACTTCTTGCGCCATATTGACCTTGTAGAGTCAAATAGACATCGTTCCAACGACTATAATCTTGCCCCTCATCGTTGTCAGGGTAAGGCAGAGAGTCGTATATGACCGTGCCAGAATGGTCTGTGACATATATCCGAAAACTGCTATAGCTTTTATTTTTATAGTCGGGCTCTCTGGTTTTATTCGTCGCTGGCGTGCCGATAAATGCTGAATCCAGTCTTGCTTGATAATCTTCCTCATATAGCTGCCCAGACGATAATGGTACCTGCAAGCTGACCGCGAGCAATTTACTGGTATCTAATAACGTGTCTTCGATGACTTGCTGTGCTGTCGGTTTGACATAGCCAAATAGTTGAGTAAACACTACTACACCGCAAATGGTCAACACCAATGCAACGGCTAACCAAATTCTAAAAAATATACTCAGATTCAATAGTCGTTTTGGCTCTGTTGTTTGCTGCGCAGTGCCAATAGGATGTAACTTTGCATACCAGTTACTTTGATTAGCATGAGTATGATGGTTAACGCTACTATTAGCGTGGTCATCAACGATATCATTCGCTTTATGAGTCATATTTTTATCAGTGTTGCTTGCAGTTATAGAAGGTCAGTACTAAGTAAAATATAGCTAAGCGGGACATAACGCATAGCCCAATCCACGGTGCGTATGGATGACATCGATGCTCGCATCTACGGTAGCCAGCTGCTTACGAATTGACTTGATATGGCTGTCTATCGTTCTCGCCAAGCGATGATCCGGATAGTCACTGACCGCATTTAACAGTTGCTCACGACTAAATACTTGATTGGGTGCTTGTAATAAGGTCAATAAGATTTTGCGCTCGGTATTGCTCAGCTCTAGCTTTTGCTCTTGCCACATCAATGAGTAATTGAGTGGTTGGTAATGCCAGATACCAGACTGACATTCAAACGTTAATGCTTGCCCAGTCATATTATTAGACGGGTTATCATTATCTACTGAGTTAGTAGGAGCGGATGACTGTTGAGACAGCAATTGCTCACGTCGCCAAATGGCTTTTAGGCGGGCGACCAACTCTCGCGGACTAAAGGGTTTGGCACAGTAATCGTCGCCGCCCATCTCTAAGCCTAAAATACGATCGACCTCATCACTACGTGCCGTCAAAAATACAATCGGGATGTCTTTTAAGGCATCAATATCAGGTGTATGGCGTATTTGTTGACACAAGCTGAGACCGTCACCATCTGGCAAGCCAACATCCAAAATAATGGCTGATAGATCGCTTGCGGCCTCACTATGTAGCATCGGCAGTACACTACTGGCATTGTCCAACCATGTAATTTGCCAGCCTTCACGCTTGCAAGTGACCTTGAGCGACATCGCGATGGCGGGATCATCTTCTACCAGTAAAATATGAGTCATGACGGTATACTTATTTTAGAAAAATGTGTAAAAAATGGCTGCTTGACGTGATAGTTAATAGATAACAATCGCATAGATACTGTCAGTGTCCACTTTGCTAAATGCAGTTTGTATTTGGAGTCAGAGAAAGACTCCAAAGTTGTTGGGATTATCCTAGCATAAAAGTCCCAAGGCATTTTGTGAATGCTTGTCAAAAGCGATGAAAAATTGATGGAAAAAATGAGAGGCTAACCGTTTTCATGTTTGGCGGTGTTGATATGACAGTCGTTGATTAACTGAATGATTCAAAGCAGGCTTTGAACCAATCTTTGTATCAATACTCCAGCATACAAAAAAGCCAACCAAGTTGTGACTCAGTTGACCTTTTAGTTATTAGCAGAACTTGTTTATAAATGTATAATACGACCTAGCTCAAACCTTTGCAATTTGCGTAGTATGTAACGGTTGCGGGCCAGTCAGAAAAAATACCTTTGACCCCAATATCTTGCGCCAGCACATCGATATAAGTCATCATATCACCATCATTATTAATGGCTTTGCCTAAGTCAGTATAATACCAGTCACCACCTGCTGCTAACGGCCCTGAACGCTCAATTGACCAAGTAATAATATCTAAATTAAATGCTTTGGCTTGTTTGGCATAAGCGGATGGTATCATTTTACCTGTCGCGTCAGTAGTCACTAGTATCCAAGGTGGCGGTGCGATGGTTTTAATACCACGCGCTTTTATGTTGGCTAGTGAGTGCTTCCACGTGCTAGGGTCATTTTTATCAAATGTTTTTCCGTCTGCGGTCTCATTACTATCATCAATTAAGTAGATAGCATTGTCACCAAAAGCAGGCTCATTTTTAATCCAGTAATCCACATCTTCAATATTAAAGGACTGCGCAAACACGTCACTCGCAGCCACGCCTGCATTTTTGTAAGTGTCAATCAGCTGCTGACGATAAGCATCTACGCTATAGCCATTAAATGGCATGGTAACGGCTGGTGCTTTTAGCTCTGGCGTGTGTTTCATACCGAGGCTTTGAGCAAGTTTAATATGTTCTTTTAATGTGATCACTTGGCCATTTTGTGAATATAAATCAGTTCGCCATGCAGCCGTTGCATTCATATAATCATTGAGAGTGGTAGCTGTTTTATCCGCGGCATCCATTTTTCCTGTGAGGGTCTTGAACTCACTTGCGCTAATGTCTGAGGTGCGACATTCAATGCTGTCAGCATTGGTCAGCACACCGTTGCCGTCGATAATTGGCGGTACAGTACACTGTTTGGCTAGCGGGGTAGTAAGGATATTAGTAGTGGTATGCAAATCATCTTGCGCATGGCGGCAGACCAGCTCGCCGTCATTGGTAAAAGCCACATCGCATTCTAAGATGCCTGCGCCCATTTGCGCTGAGGCAACATAGCTGTCATAAGTGTGTTCAGGAAGTTGCAAAGGCGCGCCGCGATGGGCAATAGAAAAGTTGGTTTTGCTAGGCGTTTGCGCACTACAAGCCATCAGCTCGTCTTTTAATGGTCCTGCATCCATGTCATTGACCAAGTAAAAGGGCCGCACACCATAGGTATAGGCTTGAGGTTTGGCATGCGGGTTTTTTGGTAGTTGTTTTAGTGATGGCTTAATGGTTTGGTTGGATGTTTGAGTCAATGTGGTATTGCGTATATCGTCTGCGGCCATTGATAGAGTGCAAGTGGCCCCTAGTGCTATGGCTATACTGACCATCTTAACGGTTTTAAATGGCGTTTTTTTGAGTTGATTGAGCGTCGCCACTGAATTATCTAACATTGTCATGTAAACTGTCCCTACAAAAAGTGAAAAATAATAAGTACAATATTGCTGTCATTTATCCATCCCTTACGTTACCTGATAATTTTTAAAAGATAATGACAGGCGAGTGATTGTTACAAAAATATTTCACTTCCAATTCTCAAAGCTAAACTATCAAAATTGTATTAAGGATCAGTCATGACTGACTATTTAGACGCTGTTATTGTTGAGCATAACCCTACCAATAAAAAAATAGACCGTGCTGTCATTTGGTTGCATGGCTTAGGTGCTAGTGGTCATGACTTTGAGCCTGTGGTACCGCAGCTGGGCTTGGCTGATGATATGGCTGTACGATTTATTTTCCCACATGCACCAAAGCGTGCAGTGACGGTGAATGGCGGTATGGTCATGCCAGCTTGGTATGATATTTTAGAGATGAGTTTAGAACGTAAAATCGATGTTGCACAAATTGAAGAGTCTGCCCAACAAATCAATGATTTGATCAGCCGTGAGGTTGAGCGCGGTGTCTCTCCTGAGCATATCGTTATTGCAGGGTTTTCGCAGGGCGGGGCAGTGGCTTACCATGTGGCACTTGGCTATCCAAAGCGTTTGGCTGGTTTGATGACACTCTCGACCTACTTAGCGACCAATGATAATATTGATTATAGTGCTGCTAATAAAGACATGCCAATTCTAATCGAACATGGTACTCATGATCCGGTGGTTCCTGTTGTTTTGGGTGAGCAGGCACAGCAGTTGTTATCTGATAAAGGCTATAACGTGGCATATCATACTTATCCGATGGCGCATCAAGTATGTATGCCACAGATTCAAGCGATTGGTACATGGTTGAATGCAGTACTTGCTTAGACAGCTGAGCTGTAACGTAATGTAATACAGGCTTTATAAAGGTTGAAACCTACCCACTACCTACTATATAATAGTCGACCTTATTGGGGATGTTCTGGCTTCGACGCTGGTAATGAAACTCAATGATGCATGTCGAGAGTATATGTCCTCTCGTTAATCCAACATATATTGTTATAGTCGCAAACGACGAAAATTACGCTCTAGCAGCATAAACCCTGCTTACTAAGTTGCTGATCACCTACAGTTGGTCAACTAAGTTGAAGCGTCCGCATGTAGGCTCGCCACAAGGGATTGTCTCAATCGCTTGGGTTCAAAAGTAGAGAATCGGCTAATCCATCCTGACTGTCGGATCGGTGCAGACTAAAATTAAAGACAGAAACTAAACATGTAGATTCATGAGCGTAATGCTGGCGGACGCGGGTTCAACTCCCGCCATCTCCACCAAATATTAAAAATCCGATCACTTAATGTGGTCGGATTTTTTTGTCTAAATTTTAGGTGTCTGTATCCAAAATGACCATGAGCTATCGTTCAGAGCTGGAGTCTAGGAGAGCAAACATTATTTTTTCATCAATTGAGGTCATAGTATTTGCTTGTTTTAACCAATAATTCTGATTATTCTTAATTGTGGCCTATTCGGAGTATCAGATGATATACCAATAAGAATAAGCTGACGTTCAAACAACTACAGGGAATGTACTATGTTAGGAAAAATGATGTATCAGCCATTGCTGATCAGTGGTCTTATTGAACATGCTGCACGCTATCATGGTGATACAGCGGTTGTTTCCAAAGAAGTCGATGGACAGATAACGCATACTGACTGGCTTAGCGTGTCAAATAATTCAAAACGTTTGGCCAATGCGCTGGCTATACTTGGGTTAAAGTCCTCAGAACGAATCGCTACGCTGGCTTGGAATAATCATCGTCACTTAGAAGCGTGGTACGCAATTTCGGGTAGTGGTATGGTCTGCCACACCATTAATCCTCGATTATTCCCTGAGCAGCTCAGCTATATTATCAACGATGCCGACGACCGCGTATTGTTCTTTGATGTGACCTTTTTGCCGCTAATTATGGCCATTAAGGAACATATCAAAGGTGTCGATCATTTTATCTGCTTGAGCGCTCGAGATGAGAAAGTTGTAGCGCAGTTGCCAAATGTACTATTCTTTGATGAGTTGCTAGCAGCGCATTCTCCTGATTTTGAGTGGCCTCAACTCGATGAGGCGACCGCCAGCTCCTTATGCTATACCTCAGGCACAACAGGCAATCCTAAAGGTATTTTATATACTCACCGATCTTCTGTACTTCACGCAATGGCGCTATGTATGCCTGACGTCTCAGCATTATCTGCGCAAGATGTTTTATTGCCAGTAGTACCCATGTTTCATGTCAATGCATGGGGCACTCCTTATGCTGCTGCATTAACCGGTTGTTCTCTCATATTGCCTGGCCCTAATCTAGACGGCGACAGCCTTGTGTCTCTCATTGATGATTATCAAGTAACAGTCGCACTAGGGGTTCCAACGATTTGGCAAAGTCTATTGACCGCTGCAAAGTCTAAAGGCAGTAAGCTTGAAAGTATGACGCGCACTATCGTTGGCGGCGCAGCATGTCCGCCATCAGTCATCAAAACATTTAGAGAAGATTTCAATTGCGATGCGGTACATGGTTGGGGTATGACTGAAACCAGTCCACTTGGGACGATGAATCAAATAAAAGCCAAGCATAAATCACTGAGCAAAGATGAAATTAATGATTTACGCAAGTCTCAAGGTCGTCCGCCTTATGGCGTTCAGCTACGTCTGATAGACACTGATGAGCCGTCCAAGCGTGTAAAAGAAGATGGTCTGTCTCAGGGTTGTTTGCAGATTAAGGGGCACTGGATTATCAATGATTATTACACAGAGAACCCTGATGCCATCACTGAAGACGGCTGGTTTGATACAGGTGATATCGCCACCATCGATGCAGATGGTTATATGAATATCCGTGATCGCTCAAAAGACTTGATAAAATCTGGTGGCGAGTGGATATCCTCAGTGGAGCTTGAGAACATCGCAGTCGCACATCCAGAAATCAAAATTGCAGCAGCCATTGCGGCAAAGCATAAAAAGTGGGGCGAGCGTCCAGTCTTGATCGTTGTAAAAGAAGACGATTCAGAAATCGATGAGGCGCAAGTACTGAGCTTTTATGAGGATAAAATAGCCAGTTGGCAGATACCAGATAAAGTTATTTTTGTAGAGAATATTTTGCTTAACGGTGCTGGAAAAATGGTGAAAAAGAATTTACGTGATGATCATGGCGATGCCCTGTTGGCTATATCGTAGTATATTTTGACAGCATAAATTTATAAGGTGTTTAGTCAGTGAATTGGTATTGAGAGATGAATGTAATGATAAAGGGCTGACAGTCTTAGACTATTAGACCTTTATTTTTTTGGTGTTTTTTGTGCATTGAGTAATAAACAAGTTAATGCAAAAACACTATTTTAAGGTTTAGTATTAATCAACGAAAGTAGATTAAATAAAGATTGATAAAAAAACGTTACGGTAATATAGTTCGAATTTATATTATTCATTTGTTGAGGCTTCTATTTATGAAAACTTGGTCAGCGTTTTTTATCTCTATATTTATGCTAGCGCCTGTCATGCAGGCAAATGCAAAGAATACGCCTTGTTCTGGCAAGATGGGTGGCATATCGCATTGCCAAGGTGCTAAGTTTGTGTGTAAAAATGGAAAAATTAGTCAGTCTAAAAAATCGTGTAGCTAATAAATATTAATAGCTTAAACAGATGATTGATATATAGATTGTTCTCTACACATAAACTAAAAGCTGTTTAGTGTAGATATTAACTATAAAAACTACCATAAATCTTAGTTTTCAATATCTTCAGACAACAAAAATCCGATCACTACAAGTGGTCGGATTTTTTATGGTGTAGTTTATTATTTCAATAATTAGTTTGTTATAGAAGTCATTAACTGGTATTCCGACTTTATAGTTGATTCAGTTTAAAAGAGGTACAAGGCAAGCGAGGTTAACGCTGTCACTCTTTTATAGAGGATTGACTATAGATAATAAAACTATTTACCTTGATAAACTGGCTTACGCTTTTCTACAAAGGCCGTGACACCTTCGATAAAGTCATCGGTTTTTGCCATCATAGTTTGTTGTTCAACTTCCATATCTAAGGCTTCATTTAAACCCATAAAAGCATGCACATTGAGCATATGTTTCATTGAAGCCAATGCTTTACCTGGCAACTGACTTAAGCGGTTTGCTAAAGCTTGTACGCTCGCGTCTAACTCATCAGCACTAACCACACTATTCACTAGATTTAAGCGCGCCATATCCTCGGCTTTAAGCTTATCACCCAACATAACCAGTTCAGTAGTTTTTGCTGCGCCAACCAGTTGGTTTAGCAAATAAATGCCGCCTGCATCTGGAATCAGGCCAATATTGACAAAGGCTTGTACAAATTTGGCATTATCAGCCGCAATACGGAAATCACAGGTTAAGGCTAAGTTCATACCTGCGCCAGCTACTGCACCTTCTAACTTAGCAATAATAGGTTTATGAATATTACGCAACTTTAAGCTGACTTCTCCAGCGCCTTCCACCATGCCTTTTAGCTTGCTTGAAATGATATCTTTATCCAGACCTTCAGACAGCATTTCTTTTATATCGCCGCCGCTAGAAAAATTGCCACCTGCACCTTGTAAGATAATGACACGCACTTGGTCATCGGCATCGGCCTCAGCAAGCGCTTTTAACACGCCATTTTTTAGAGGCGTACCAAAAGCATTTAGACTTTTTGGATCATTAAATGTAATGGTAGCAATATGCTGTTCGACTTGATAATCGACTAAAGGCTGCGACATGGTATCTATCCTTGTATAAGTTTTTATAAGTATCTTATGGTCAATTACATATAAGTCAGATATGCACAATCTACGGTTTGTAGTCCTTTCACTAGCCTTACTTATATCTGAATTATATTGAACTGACGATGTAGACAGCATATTACTATAGCAGTTTGGCATGATTATAAAAGTGGGTTTTGTGGGCGCTCAAGACACATCGAAATTCGATAGGTTATGCTAAAATGCCAAAAGCTGTGTCAGGGGGTTATTCATGAAGATACTAAAATCCTGAGGGATATATTAGCCTCTCTTATCTATCAAACAAGGAAGTTATTATGCCAGTCATTAAAATCAATGATGCAGATATTTATTATCAAGACAGTGCGCCAAATGATGTGCAAAAGCCGGTCATGGTATTTGCACACGGTCTACTGTGGAGTACGCAAATATATGACGAACAAGTCAAACATTTCCAAGCAGATTATCGCTGTATCGCTTTTGATTTCCGTGGACAAGGTCAATCGAAAATTACCAAGTCTGGCTATGATATGTATGCGCTCACAGAGGATACACTTGGCCTGATTGCTGCGCTTGGCATTGATAAATGTCACTTTGTAGGATTGTCTATGGGTGGTTTTGTCGCTCAGCGAGTTGCAATTAAGCGTCCTGATTTACTGCTATCGCTTACCTTATTAGCAACGTCTGCTGATCCTGAAGATCCTAAAAATATGCCACAGTATCGTAAACTTGTCCAAGCCATTCGTTGGTTAGGTAGCAAGCGTGTGAGTAATAAACTCATGCCTATTATGTTTGGCAATACTTTTTTGGCAGACAAGTTGCGTAAAGTGGAACGCAAGCAATGGCTCACGATGCTACAAGGCAATCGTAAAGGCGGAGTAATTAAGGCTACGATGGGTGTGATTGAGCGTAAAGGCATCTATGAGCAGCTCGGTGATATCACAACACCCACATTAATTATCGTTGGTGATGAAGATGTAGCGACCCCTTATGCAAAGGCTGAGCGCATGCATTTTGCGATTGCAGGGTCCAAGCTAGCTATTATTAAAGGTGCGGGTCATACATCATCTGTAGAAGAACCTGAGCAAGTAAACCGAGTCATGAGTCAGTTTTTAGAAAACTGTGTGTAGTCAGTGAACTATTAAGCTGCTACGGCGTTACCTTCCTTAGATGTACTACTTGTACAATCTGCAGTTGGCTGCCTTGTACCCATTTTAGAGTTCTTTGACTATAGTGTATTAAAGCCTCATTCTTAGAGTTAAACTTCATATAAAAAAGCCGCTATCAAATGATGATAGCGGCTTTTTTGTGATATAAATCAAATATCAGATAGCTACATTCGAGAGCTGTATTCACTACTGCCATCATCAATAGTTCCAAATACTTCGGCGCGATTCACGACTTCAGTCGCCCAAGCGCGATGCGTGGCTGGCTCTAACATGGTGTTGTTGTATTTGAATACCGCTTTGGCTTCGCTATGAAGTATCGCTTGCGCCTCATCCAAGGTGCTGAGTGGTACGCAATATGCTTGCTGTACCAAAGCGATTTGGCTTGGATGAATGACAGTTTTGCCAACCAAACCTAAGCTAACATCATGGGTCAGTTCTTGCATAAACAGTGTTGGTTGATCCAAGTATTCAAACACAGGTGCCGTCAGATAAAAACCATGTGGCACAAAGCAGCCAAGTAGCTGATAGGCTAGGGTGCCGATTGGCGTGTCATAGACAATACTGTGCTTAGGTCGCCTAAGACGTAGCGCGGCAAACAAGTCATTGCCACCGATACGTAGTGCAAATACTGGCTGGCTAAACGCTTCTTTAAAGCCGATGGCCAGTTCTTGATTGTGATGTGGATTGAATAAGGCAGCTGTCTCAAGCGTGGGCATTAATAGTTGTTCGGCACTTAGATTCTGACAAGCCATGCGCCAGTTGGATAAGCTATACATATCGACTTTTGGCATGACGAAACCATCGATGAGATCGATATGAGGGTAGTCCGCCAACTGTTGTAGCATCATCGGATTGCGTGGACGAATGAACACCAACGGACGAGTTGGATATTGAGTCTTGATGTCTGCTTTTCTAGATGGATTATTGATACTATCGACATGCGTAGCCCACGTATCAAGCAATGCCTGCAAGCGTTCAAGTGCTAAGTCGACATCGCTGTGACTGACCGCATCCTCTAGACAAATAATAATGCTATTAATCGTGGGCAGCTTGTCACGCTTGATGACTTGCCATATATCTTCGCGAGTTGCAGGCATGTAAAGGCTAGCACCAAGCTGATAAGGATGATGTGTGTGTGGTTTAACCATTGCATGACGCTCAGTAAATAGATGAGCGTAAGACTGGGAATGGTTGTAGATATTTGCTTCGTTGTGTGGCGTATCTGACATAGTTGGCATCATAAGTAGTGATAAGTAAGTAATTATAAAAGATCGAAGGTATTATCAAGTGGCATGGCTCAAGGGTCATTACTTATCAACAGCTCTAAGTTCAATAGCTCTAAATATAGACATTGAAATGTAGTTATTAAAATATAGCCATTAGCTGTCTTTGGTGCGTTGCTTGATGAGAGTGATGGCTTGATAAGGCAGTATTTTATCACCTAATACACTGATAGCGATATCTCGTTGCGCACATAAATGTCTGAGCAGTATCGTATCTGGATGATCGGCTGTTGCTAGCAAAATACGTTCAGGATCACGGCGCAATATGGCCCTCGTGGCTTCTGCAATGGTCGGCTTGATTCGGTTACGATTGTCGATAGCATAATCTGCTGCGAGCATATCGATTAAGTCAGCCGTTTGATAGCGGGGTTGTTTGTATAGTGATAAAAATTTCGAAGAATCGGTCAGTGTACGACGTGCCGCATCGATTTGATCGACAAAGGCCAAGCTGTGATCTGACGCTACCAAGTTATCATAAAAAACACTGCGATGCAGCCCTGATTGTGGCTCGGTATATAAGCTGCGTGATATGAGCCCTGACACGGTGCTGTTTAATAGCCCTGATGGAATCAACCAGTCTTCTTCGCTTGCCGCAAGCCAAGCGACGCCAGCCGGATCAGCCAGCGTTAATAATGGAATCACACCTTTACCCTGATGAAAGATATTGGCGAAATTTGGATGGCTAGGGTTGCTGAATACCTCTAGGCTACGAGATAGCTCTTGGTAAATAGCGCCTTTACCTGTCCATCCGTCAACGAATACAATTGGGCTGTTTGGATGTGATTTTAATATTAATGCTAGGGCTACAGAATCCAAACCTCGGTCACGAATGATGCTAATACCGTAGTGTACGCTTGGCAAAGCGTAGTGGCTATCAGTATCTGCTAATGCACGCTGTAACAGTACCCCAATCGGTAAACCTGCACGTACTAAGCTGACCAAAACTAATGGTTGCTCAGTATTAACGGTTTGTTCAAAATTACCCTGTAATGTATGAGCCAAGTTAGCGATATCCATCGCAGTTCTGTTTGTACCTTGCTCTAGCGCCTGATGATACAGTCGCTCATGCATCGCTGTTGGTGCATCTTCTAACGTCAACATATCCGAATAGTGACGCTGGCCACTTTGGATAAGCGCTTCTTTTTGGCTGACAGGTACATCAGCCACGGCGTCTTTATCAACGATATCGAGCACAACAGTTACGTCGCTGGCAAGGTAACTGCCTGAACCGTAACTTTTTAAGTCAGCTGTTTTTGTATTAGTGTTATTTGAAGTCATGGTAGCAATATTAGCTCTCATTATAGAAAAGGTGAGGGTTGTGAGAGTGGCTAGCCTAGCCTATCACAAAGGCTGTAACTGCGACTGTAACTGCGAATGCAGCTGACCATGATTGGGCATCCCATACCAGTCTAACAGTTGCAGAAATGGCAAGTCCGCTAGGCTGTCACCAAAGCCAAAACTAGGTCGCTGACTGTCTAAATGATGGTCTAACAAAAACTTTACAGCATGATGCTTATGCACGGCACGCGGTAATATCGCTAGATTATTTGCATTCACGTGTACATAAAAATCTTGATCAAAATCACGTACTAGGGATGGCAGCTTTTCAGCCAAATCTATCAATGCCTGATGGTTTTTGTGAGCATGTTTAATGGCCAGATAAATGGTTAATTCTTCATCAACAGAACCATTATGAAAGCTATCGATATGCGGTGTAAATACGAGCTGACTGCCATCACTTTTGCTGTAATTGGCGAATACTTGACTCAGTTGATTTAATTTATCCTGCAATGGTGCAAGCTCGTCATACATATGCTGTTGCCACTGGGCTTGTAGCTTGCCATCCTTGCTGAGAATAATCGCACCATGAGTCAGGACTTGCCAACTGTCAAAGGGCAGCTTCACGCGTTTGATTTCACTACGGTCACGGGCAGTGACGACTACCAACTCAGTGCTCGCAAGTAGCCAATTAAATAGCGCCGCTTGACGTTGACTCATAAAGCTTAATGGCTCGTCTTGCTTATTGACGGTCGCACAAACCAACTGCTCAGGTTCCGTAGTGGGTAAGTCCCATGCGTCAATTTTGCGTTGAGTTTGGAATAGCGTGTCGTCTAAATCCATTAGCGCGTAGGGTTTTACGATATTTATATTAGGCTGAAAAAATGGTGTGGTCATGTGTTCCTATTACCTTGGTTATCTTCAAATAACGCGCTTTGATGTATGAAATCATCTATTACATTTTTTGTTCTTAGATAAGCTCTTACACCATCTATTTTTATTAATAAATATATTTCTAAGAGAAAAAGTGGTGCTATAGAAATATAGAATAATGTAGTGCTTTTAAAAAGTATGAGGAAAAAGAACGACGAAATTAGTATCCAACATAGGAACCCGATAATGATGAATGTATTAAATCTTCGATAATGACGGATCCAATAATTAGTCAGACTATTGATGTTCTTTATATATTTACCATTTTGGAATTTTATTATAGAACCCGATTTTAAAGTGCTAATCTCATATAAGCTGATTTTTAAGCTCTTTTGAGACATTAGAAACTCTATTTCTTCAACCTTATAATCTTTGAGTAGGTAAAAACGCTTATAGAAAAGTTGCTTAATTAAAAACGGTTGATTACTCAGGCGTTCAAGAAAATTTTCATCATCAATTATTTTATAAAGCATCTCAAATTGCTTATCATCTTTGGCATCTACACGGTTAACTATGTAATTAAAAGGTCTTACAAACACGAGAATGGTTATAACAATAATTGTGATAATAGCTTGCGCATAATCATTAAGACCCAAAGCTATTTGAGCGCTACTTAAAAATTCAGCCATTCCCATGGCTAGTACCTATCACCAATACATTATCCAAACCTTGCCACATGTCATCAACGCTATCGCTTGAGGTCTCTACACACAACACAATCAAATCCCAATCGCTAGGCTCAACGTTATAGGCAAAGTTGGTCATACCAAGCCCATAATTATCACTAAAGCTTAGCATGGTGGTAATCGCACCACCTAAAGCAATGGGTGATCTTGTCAAAGCGCTAAAGTTAACGGTTTTTTTAGAGTCTTGAACCTGACCTTCGAGCCATTCAGCCAATAAAAACGGCAGCCATACAAACTCATTACTGCCTAATACTAGAATTCGTTCAGGCAACTGTTCTTTATCAAATGGTGCTTGATCATTAAAACTCGTCAATGCTGCCTGAAAGCTCTTCAGATAGTTATCGAATCCATCGGTACTATCGAGTGTGGGGAAGCGTCCCCAATTGCCAGTGTTGCCTAATGACTGACTACCAGCGTCAGTGGTATCGACCGATGGCATGGTGATGGGTTCAGGATTGGGTGCATCCGTCCATTGCCAAGCGCCAGATAGTAGATGATGACGATGAAAGTCAATATTAGGCAAACGAGCAGATATGGCGTCGTCTACATCCGCTACCCCTTGATTCTGACTTAGAGACCAGTCAACCAACGTGGTGAGATGCACTTGCTCTAATTGGCTCAGTCCTGCATTGCGTAGCGCCGTAACGACATTGACGCAAGTATTACCCGTTGACGCTTCATCATCAACCATAATCAGAGTTTTACTGGCCAGTAGTTGCGCTTGCGTGATTTTATCAGAGCTTTGATAAATCAGATGCTGACTTGCATGGCTGTGGTCTTCGCTGAATGTGGTCAGCAACGTTTCACTGTTATCATCATTGTGTTGCGCATGACGCGTAGAGTTCAATAATAAAGCATTAGGGTAACGCGTTTGCAATGCTTGATGGACGCCAGCAGATAAGCCAACAGCGGTCTCTGCCATGCCAATAACCAAAATCGGCTCAGGTAAATCGCTAGGCACTAAGTTTGCCAAATCTGTAAAAGCGCTACGCATCGTACTAGGCGCTACCGGAATATGACGGCCTAAGACCTTTGATACGAATAAAAATGCACGTTTTGGGTTAATACGTTGAGCAAAGCCGAGTAAATCCTCTAGTTGATAGTTGTCATCTTTTTGCGAGTCGTTTTTAGCTGCTGCTGGATTGATTTGATAGGTCAAATCAAGCGTACCGCGAGGTAAAGAGATACTTCGCTTATAATTTTTATTAGATGTCGTATTGTTTTTAGAATCAGTTATCACTTAGTTCTACTCCATATTTTTCACAGAGATAACGTAGGTCGCCATCTATATTTTGATGTTTTGGCACAAACTGCCATTGGTTGCCAGTTCGGTTTAACGTAAATAATATTAGGCTTTTACCTGATTTATTTTGGACGTCAAATTTGCCTGAGAATAATAATGTATTTTGTTGCTCATCAGTGATATTTAATTCAATACTGGTTTGCTGTGGGTCAATTGCTAAGCTTTCCAATTCACTGGATAGCACGAAGTTAAGTTGTTCAATGCTAGTAGGTTGATGGTTTAGATCACAACTGAACTCAGAGACTGATGTATTACTTTCGAGCTGTTGGTTTAGCTCGATTGAACCATCCTCGCTATGCGTTTGACCATAAAATATCATATCTTCATCACCGCGTACCTTTGCAGTAGGAGTCACTCTAAATAAGACAGCATCGATAGTAGGTGCTGTTGATATTTTTACAAGAATAGAAGCAGCTGGGAACAGGTTAGAAGTTGGCTTAGTATCAATTGTTTTTTTATTAGCAGTTGTAGCGGCTGTTAATGCCTTCTGTATTTTAATCTTTGCCCACATGCCATTAGATTGCTTTCTAATATCATATAAACGCAATGCAATCATTAAATTAGAAAATTTATCATAGCCATACTTATCGAGTTTGATGTCATTATGATTTTTACTAAGCTCGCTGGCTATATAAGAGAGATTCGACCAACCATTATGGGCGTTAATATTTTCTTTGATTATTTTATTTAATAAGTTAATTAAGTGCGTTTGTGTTTGTAACTGTTTAGTCGTCCATTGTTTTGATGAATTATTATTAGGTGCTCTTTTAGGAGAAAGGGTTGTTTGCGTAGAATTGCTATTATTCTGATCGACCAATAAATCTTCTACATAAAAGAATTTATCACAAGCCTGCGAAAACGCACTAACGGTATTACGCTTTCCAAAGCCAAATACTTTTACATGGTTTTTGCGAATACGTAAAGCCAGTGAGGTAAAGTCACTATCACTTGATATGAGACAAAATCCATCATAGTTATTGCTATACAGCAAATCCATGGCTTCGATGACCATGCCTATATCAGTGGCGTTTTTGCCTTTAACATAAGCGAATTGCTGCATAGGATCGATAGCATATTTGAGTAATGCTTCTTGCCAACTTTGAATATGAGCATTTCCCCAATCACCATATATTTTTTTACAAGTGATATGACCAAGCTTTTCTATTTCTTGCAAAATATGGCCAATATTTTTTGCTGATGCATTATCAGCATCGATAAGTATGGCTATATTTTTGAGCTGAGCTGACATTTATATTTCCTAATACGTTTTCTTTAAGTCATTGTTTTATATTTTTTAGGCTCGTTACGTGATTCTTTAACCTCAACCTCAACCTTGACAGCCAACGAGCCATAGCGCACCGCGGCTTTGTTTGCTCAACTGCGGTGTGGTTAGTGGTGACGTTTTAGCATGAGGCGAGTCTGATAAATCCTCTAAGCCGATGCCAGCGCTCGCCAGTAGGGCAGATAATAACTGAAATTTCACTGCATAGTTCATGTTTTGTGCATGCTCGTGGACGAGGCTAGAGGTTACCATGCCGACAACTTCACCAGTAGACAGTAATAAAGGGCTGCCACTAGAGCCGGGTTGAATGGGTGCGGTGAACTGCATGTAGCGAATATCATCGCCAAACCCTGTCAGACCTGAGATACAACCTTGCGTGACTTGCAACTGGCTACTCAATCCAGACAACGGGAATCCCAATGTCGTAATGGTCTCTCCCAAATTATCAGAACATTGCTGTGCTAGTGGCAAATAGCTAGGCAGAGGCTCACTCACTCGAATAATAGCTGAGTCGCTGCCAATATCACTAAGGACTACTTGCGCTTCGCGGTCAGGTTGGCCTTGCTGACGGATACCAATCATCGCTGCTGACTCAATGACATGATAGCAGGTCAATAGGTGATAGGGGTCAATAGCGAATGCTGTTCCCGTCCAAGTTTCTCCAGGCTGAACGTGACGTGGCGGACGCGACTCGTTGTTTGGCTGAGTTCGCTGTTGCTGCTGAGCCGCTTGAATAAGCGCATGCGTATCTGGCGGACGGGTATCAAGACTGATTTCGACTCTATGCTCTAGACTTGCTAGTCCTTGTGTAGAGCTTTCACCCAGTGCACGGCATTTGAACTGGCCATTACGTCGATATATTTCCAATACAATGGCGGCTTTAATATGACGCTCATTTGCCATGAAATTATATTTAATCGCGTCATTATTGAGTGTTAGACAGATATTGTTGAGCTCAATCGCTGGCAAATTGAGGCTTGGATCATGATAAACATATGCAATCAGTTGCAAAGAAACAACAGCTTGCGTATCAAACAGTTTGGTCAAATCTAGCTGCCATACGTTTGGATTATTATTATCGTCTAACTGAGCCCAGTCCTTAGGCTCATGAAGATAGGCAGGGCTACAAGCTGCTTTGCGATGCTCATCTAACGGCAGCCATATCAGTCCAAGTTGCTGCCCAAATATAAGCTGGTCTGTTGTAGAAAAAGCAACCGAACAATTAGATTGCGTGATAATCGTATTTGCTCCTAGCACTAACGCGGTCTGTACAGTCATCATATGCCTCTAATTGAGTTGATTATAAATCATTATAGACAGTTTTTAGATAGCTGTTTAAATAACTATGGGGTCATTATAAAAAACCGATATTTGTCTATTGTAGTGGTTTTTGTTTATAATTTGGCATAGAATGATTAAAATACCGTCATGCCGATCTTGAATAAAAACATCTAGCAAATAGTGAGATTCAAAAACCAATCCAAGCTATCCTTTTAAAGCCCTGCGATATACTTATAATTAGATAAGATAACTTTCCATTTTTATTCACCACCACCTATCGGATAATATTGCCATTTATCCGACAATATTAAGTTAAGTCTTGTCATAATATATCTATTCGGTAATAATGCTGCTTAATTGCTTCTATAAAGTAACTAAATTTTATCAGATTAGGATTAAGTAGTAGTTGTATATCTAAATACCATCTATGAGTACCCCTCTTGCCTTAAAAGTATAAGAAAATAATGATATATAAAGCTGTGCTTAATTATGAGTGATAAAAAAATTATCAAAAGATTAAAATATATGGATTTGGTTGTTTTATAACACTCATAATTAAAAGAAAAAAATGTATTAAACACTACTTTCTCATTGTATTTGTGCGACAAGAAAGTCGGCAAACCACAAGTCTGAAACTGAATTTATATTAATCGTTGAGCTTGGCCAGATAGTTTGTTATCAAGAAAGTTTAGCGATATTTTTAGAAAAGGAGTAATCTTTGAAATTTTCTTGTTCATTGGAAACGTCTTCTGAGCGGATTCGTTTGGTTAATGTTATCTCGCCACTTATTAAAGCAGGTTACCAACTCGTAACCCAAAGACAAGAGCCTTCAGAAAACGGTGGCAACATTATTCATGTTGTTGCCAAAAGCCAGGGATCAAAGACACAAGAAGATTTAATCGATGATCTTTCTTCTATCGAAGGTTGTACACTTTTTCAGCTAGAGATAGATGGAGAGGGAAGTGCGGATACAATACCATCAGCAGTAGCATCAGCACCACCACCGGTAACACAAGATTTGGATCAGAAAAATGCGTTAGCAGCTATTGGTGCACAGTATCCTGATATTGCCGATATCGTTAGGCACTATGAGGCCAGTTTGCCACATGAGAGTCGCGCTAAAGCAATGCATGAATTAGGACGCAAAGTGGGAAGTGGGATCTACAAGCGTGACTATTCACTTGGTAGCCCATTAAAAATGCCAACCACGATTAATCGCGAACTTGTACCAGCATTAAAGAGCTTTTCTAAGGTTAAAGCTAAGAACAATTTGGTTGCTTTGACTAAATGTCCATTCTGCAAGTTGTCAGATAGCAACCATTCAGGCTGTCACTTTGTAGTGGGTTACATAGATGGTTTTTTATCAAGTAATCCTGCCGTAGACAGAGTTCGGGTTGAGGAATCAAGTTGTGGCGCTGGCACTACCAATATTTGTGAATTTATCATCTGGTAGAAAATAATTATTCATAGACAGTTGAATGCCTATGAAAAACAGTAATAAATGCATAAAGCAATGTCAGTTCATTAAAACGCACATTGCTTAAGCTCAGTTTTTATTAAATATAAAGGTCGAAAAAATGATTGAAGTTGAATATAACCTGCTTTTGGTGTTTATCTCATATGTTATTGCCGTAATGGGCTCTTACGTTGGTCTAAACCTTGCCATTCGCGTGCCATCAGCCAAACCAGGAGGCGATCTGTACTTTTGGGTAGCGTTATCTTCAATCGCGATCGGTGGTGCCATTTGGTCTATGCATTATATTGGTATGATGGCCGTTGATATGAAAATGCCGGTCACTTATGATTTGGGTTTGACCGTTATTTCAATGCTACTTGCTATTTTGTTTGTGGCCGTTGGTATTGTTATCGTTGGCCGCGGTGCGTCAAGTATTGCCAAGTTGATCAGTGGTGGCGTGCTTACTGGACTGGGTGTTGCAGCAATGCACTATACGGGTATGGCTTCAATGCAGATGGATGCAACCATGTCATATAATATACCACTGTTAATCACTTCAATCGTCATTGCTATCGTGGCAGCTATCTCTGCGTTATGGTTGGCATTTAACCTACGTGGTACGGTTCAGCGCTTTGGTAGTGCATTCATTATGGGTATCGCTGTTTGTGGTATGCATTATACTGGTGTAGCAGCGATGGAGATGAGCGTTACAGCGGGTCACACAATGTCTATGAGTCATACACATGATGGTGCGATTAATTCATCGATTATCATCTTTATCGGTTCAGCGATTGTACTTGGCTTACTATGGTTCTTAGCATCTAAGAATGCTCCTAAACAAGAAACTCTTGTGTTTGGCGAATAATGATATAGTTGATTCAGTTAAAGAGAGAGTCAAGGTAACCAAGTGCAGATGTATATCTGATACTTCAAGCGAGGTTAACGCCGTCGCTCTTTTATAGAGGATTGACTATAAGCCATTGCTGTTCTATTTATTGAATGGTTAATACAATAAAAAGGTTTTTAGATATTATTCTAAAAACCTTTTTTATGTGGAATAGCTGGTGTATAGCTAATGGCTTATCTACACTTTAATCCGTTGTTGCTTCTTCAATTTTTACACCCATCATGATTGAACGTACTTGGCAAGGTACTATCTTTTGAGCGATATCAGCTAGCCTTGGTTTATCAGTCAAGCCTAACCAGTATGCAAAGCCGACCTGTGTTAAATCCACACCGCTATGAGTTGTGTAGCCAATACCACCAGATGGGCGACTATTAATCTCAAGTACACGGTGCTGACCCTCATCATCGGCCTTGGTTTGTACACTGACGATACCATCACAGTTGAAAGCTTTGATTAATGGAATGACGACATCCATAACGGATTGCTCGTAGCCGATATGCTGGATTTTCCCTGTTTTATAACGAGTAATAGCGGCCAGTACTTCACCATATTCGCATGCTACATCGATAGAGTACTCTTGCCCTGACAAGTAAGGCATTAATAGCATTGGAATAGGGCGCTCATGCACCATTAAGCTGTTTGTGTACGCATTTATAAATTGTGCAGTACTGATTTTTTTCTCTTCGGTAAAGTATAAATGCTCAAAGCTATCGTATTGATCCTCTTCTGTTTTACCTAAATCTAACCGCCAAAACCCTTGCGCAAAAATACCAGTGACTGGTTTGACACATAAAGGCTGATGGCCATGTTCGGCAAGTAGCGCCTCAAGCTGCTCAGTCGTATCAAAGCGCCACGCATCAGCGACAGGTATGTCATGAGAATGGCACTGTTGCATAAAAGCAAATTTATCATCGATTGATTCTAACGATGCAACACTGGTTGCGCCGGTCAATAAGCGAATACCTGCTGCATCAAATACCTCTCGATGGGCCTCATAATCAATACCATTGCGACCAGTCAATAATACCTTTACGTTGTGCTGTTGAGCCTGTTCTAGGACGAACTGCCAACGCGGCATAACGGGTTCAGGTTCAACATCCACTTCATCGAGGCTACCTATAGAAGCTATAGTAGGTTCAAGATAGACATCATCCGCAAACTCAAAAATTTCAGGTCTATCGTGACGGTGTGAGGCGATGATGTTGAATGGTGTCTCAGATTGGGCCTTTAATGCTTGTAGGCTGGCTAACATATCACGCTGACTTGACTGGCCTTCGGCTAACCAAGCTGCAGTTGGCGTTGTATGGTGACTATCGTTAGCAGTGTTATCCATAATTCTCTCAGCAGTATCATAAGTGTTAGATATAATTGGATAACGTAATATCGTCATCGCAAAACCAACAGCAATCTAGATAAGCTAAAAATGTAGCTAACCATCCAAGTCATCATATTGCTGATAGTAGCGCTATTATATACAAATGCTAGCCGTTATAAATGATGCTAAAAAAATAGTATCAGTAAGAATGCTTAGAATTTATTTTGAGGTCTTGAACAGCACTTTACTGAAGGTATGTACCGACTAAAAATCTTGTAATAACCGTGCTACTATATGCTGATAGTAGACATAATAAATACATCGATATAATAAATACATGAAAGGATGAGTAATGAGTCAAACCCTAATTGCAGGTGCAAATGCGCCACTACCGACGGACAATATTAGTATTCGTATCTTAAGCCAAAATGCGATTGATTGTGCTGCTTATCGCCTAACTGCCAATGGTAAAGTGCGCGGTGATGGAGACATGATATTTTATGGACAGACACGTAGCGATGATAGTAGTGTCAGCTTTCGTGGTCATGATAGCGATGGTTTTTTTGATATTAATTTGCCAGCTCAACCTGCAAGTATTGAAAAGATAGCGCTGGCATTCTCTAGTGATAAAACACTTGCTCAAGTCGGTGATGTGGATATTCAAGTATTACAAGGCAGTCAAGTGCTGATGACTTGTCAGCTCAGTAGTACAGGTCGCAATGAAAAAGCGATTATTTTAGCTGAATGCTATCGCAGGCAGGGCATTTGGAAGTTTAGATTTATTGCTCAAGGGTTTGAAGGTGGTCTAAAACCATTGTCAGAGCATTTCGGTGTTGAGATCGCTGACGAAGCCTCAGTTCCAAACCAGTCACAGAGGCAGGATCAAAACCAGGCTCAACCTATCAACACGCAGCGTCCAATCAATACTCAAAAAGCAGGTAGCGCGCCTCAAACAAATACACCACCACCGATTCCAGCCAATCCTGCCATAAATCTAAGTAAAGTAACCTTAACTAAAAATCAATCTAGTATCAATCTCAAAAAACGCGATGATTTTGGTAAAATTACTGTGAACTTAAACTGGAATCAACGACCGAATGCTGATCAGCAAGCACCTAAAAAAGGGCTCTTGGGTGATCTGTTTAAGCAACATAAAGCGGGTGGTATTGATCTGGATGTTGGTGCCATGATTCACCTAAAGAATGGTGAAAAAACGCTTATCCAAGCATTGGGTAATCGTTTTGGTAGCTTACAATCAGCGCCTTATGTTTGTCTGCGTGCCGATGACAGAACAGGTCAGATAAGTGGTGGTGAGTGGCTGGATATCAATGGTCAGCAGTGGTCGCAGATTGAGGAGGTCTTTATCTTCGCCTTTATCTACGAAGGTGCACCGAACTGGGCACAAACAGATGGCGTGGTCACCATTGCGGTACCAGAGCAGCCACCGATTGAAACGCGTTTAACAGAAGGCACAGGCAACTTGCCCATGTGTGCAATCGCTCGTTTGGTCAATCAACAAGGCAGTATCAATGTTGAGCGTATCAACCAATACTTTAAAGGTCACCAAGAAATGGACAAAGCCTTTAATTGGGGATTTAGCTGGAAACGCGGCAGTAAATAGTAACTAAGTATTAACAGCTACAAGAATATCGATTAAGATAAAAAATAAGCCCTTCTATAATAGAAGGGCTTATTTTTGTTGAATATGCTTTAACATTCAAAAATTTTCTAGAGTCAATTATGCATGCGGTGTGATAGCAGGCATCAAATCATGAAAAGTGCGACCAGACGCTGTTTCGCCAATGGCATGCATCTTCCATTCATTGTTATGGCGATAAACTTTTGCCATTACCATCGCTGTGTGTCCACCTTGTGCTGATAAGTTATAGCGGGCAACTTCTTGGTTGTTATTGGCATTGACGATACGACAAAATGCATTTTCTACGGTCTCAAAAGTCTGACCAGTAAAGCTGTTGACAGTAAAGACCAGTGATACAACATTAGCAGGAATTCTAGATAGGTCTACGTTGATGACTTCATCATCGCCATCGCCATCACCCGTACGGTTATCACCAGTATGTACAATGCTGCCATCTTTTGATTTTAGCTGACTGAACCAAATAGCATCGACCGCTTGTTTATTACTATCGAACATGATGCATGAGGCATCGAGGTCGATAGAGTCGCCGCCACTACCACCACCAAATAGTTTACCTAAGAACCCACCTTTTTTTTCTTGTGGACCTTGTGCGACATCCCAGCCTAAACCTAATTTTACCTGCGTGAGGTCACCACCAGCTTCTTTGCTAAGTGAGATTTTTTGACCTTTTTGTAAGCTAACTGCCATGTGATTATCCTTATAGTATCAATATTGAGAAATATGAACTGAGTGTAGTATTACCACCCGTCTTCCTTGCTATCTAAGTTTCTAAAAATGTTGTAATAGTTTTGAGTAAAGCGTTGAATAAAATTTATATATGACGGTATACAATTATAAGATATTGCCTAATAAGCCGCTACTGCCACCGCGACCGCCTGAGCTACTACCTAGGACGCTTTGTAGCCAGCCTTGGTAGCTATCACGATTGCGCGAACAGATAATGACTTTGCCAGTACCAGAGAAGTTCAATACCATGCCTTCGCCACTGGTGACGGAGTTGATGATATTGCTCATGAATCCTTTTTTCTTGCTGGTAGACACTGACAGCTTATAATCTAAGTTGGAGTCCCAGCAGACCACGTGACCATTATCAATAATGACGTCTTTACCGGGTTCTACATCGATCTCGAACAGCGAGCCAAATCCTGATACCACGACCTGACCTTGGCCTTGTGTTTGCATAACCATAAAGCCACCAGTATCACCAAACACCGCACCGCCAAGGTTGCGTTGAATATTGGCTCTGATATCCACGCCAGTTTGCGCCGCTACAAAAGCACCATCGCTGAGCGTGTACTGCTGTGCACCGCAATCAATGATTTGCATATCACCATCTAGCGTGGGCGCAAGCAAACAATCACCTTCACCATTGACCGCTTCGATTTGCTGTTGAAATAACGACTCATCATTAGCAAAACGGCGCATGAGTGACTGCATCAACCCGCCTTGCAATTTGCCTTTGAGCTCAAGGTTTGATTCCATCATCACCATTGCATTGGCTTCACAATAAATCGAGTCGCCTTTTTTGAGGTTACAATGTAAAAAAGGTTCGATGGTACCGATTAAGCTAAATGTTGCGGCCATGATTTACAAATCCTTATTCTAATTTTTTAATATGTGCGCTTGATAGCTATGTTTATGTATATGGTTCTATATAAGCTATCTTCAAGACTCTGGCTTTTTTGGTTAGCCAATTAAAATTAAAGCCATCAAATGCGTTAAAAGGGCACACTTGATGGCTTTAAATAGCTCTTTTATATCGCAATCAACTATATGACGGCGATATTTATTTTGCTAAGCGATTACGTCAAAGCTAAAATTAGTCAAAGCTAAGCTTAGACGTTTACGCCATAAGAACCCGCTAATGGTCCCAGACCACCGCTGAAGCCTTGACCAACGGCACGGAATTTCCAATCACCGCTGTGACGATACAATTCACCAAAGATCATGGCCGTTTCAGTACTGCCGTCTTCTGATAGGTCATAGCGTGCAATTTCACTGCCGCCATTGTCATTAACGATACGGATGTAAGCTTCGCCTACTTGACCGAAGTTTTGGTTACGGGCTTGACCTTCATAAATGATGGCACAAAGTGCTACTTTATTAACGTCAGCTGGAATGCTCGCTAGGTTTACTTTGATGGCTTCATCATCGCCATCACCTTCGCCAGTACGGTTGTCGCCTGTGTGCTCAACAGCGCCATTGTCTGACTTTAGGTTATTAAAGAAAATGAAATCTTGGTCGTTACGTACTTTACCTGCTTCATTGACCAAAAAGCCAATCGCATCTAAGTCAAACTCTTGACCGTCAGTGGCGCGTGGATCCCAGCCAAGACCGACTGTAATATTGGTTAAGCCTGGCGCTTCTTTTGATAAGTTTACGTTGCCGCCTTTTGTTAAGCTAATAGCCATATAAATATCCTATTGATTAGTAATTAAATAATAAAAAAACGAACTGAAAATGGTGCAATGGTTGATACGTAAGCGTACACAGTTAATAAATCTACCTATATGTCACGGCCTGCATATCATTACGTTTTACTATACTAAGCGTTTGCTTAGTAAGCAAGGCGTATTTTGTGCACTTACTATATGTTTCCTAAGAGACATAATATTCCTGTAGATGTGATACTTTTTAACAATCTTGATAGCAATACTTAAGGTGTTGTTATCAAAAGTAAATTACCTATCTATCACCATTTGTAGACTAAACAAGAAAAGTCAGTGTTTAGCTAATAAGAACACACTTTCTTAAAAACAGCTTTAAAACGAAAAAGGGTCATACCAATATATTTAGCACGACCCGAAGTAAAACTCATCATATTTAACGGTGCTCATCGTCTTGAACAACTCACCGATAAAAGTATTAAATGATAGTCTTTAGTCGCCAAAAACAGACCAGCCAGTTTCTTGTACAAACAGCTCTAATGCTTTGGTTCCAAGCTTAGAATTTCCTATATGATCGAGCCCTGGTGACCAGACGGCGATAGAACCTTCACCTGGTGCTATCGTTAAAATACCGCCGCCAACACCACTTTTACCTGGCAGGCCGACACGATAGGCAAACTCACCCGAGCCATCGTAATGACCACACATCATCATCAACGAATTAATCCGGCGAGAACGCTATGCATTAATAACTCTAATGCCTGTGTGCTCATTAATACCATTGGACACTAAAAATAGGCCAGCTTGAGCTAACTGTTGGCAGTTCATCGCAATCGAGCATTGATGAAAATAAGTACCCAATACTTTATCTACGTCATGTTTCAGACGACCAAAGGATTTCATAAAATAGGCTAATGATGCGTTTCGATCTTTATGTGCCATTTCAGATGCAGCCACTTTGTGATCAAAGCTGATTGAGTCGTCATCTGCGATAAAGCGAACAAACTGTAGTATCTCGCCCAATGTCTCTTTTGGCTCATGACCCATCATAATCGCATCTACCACCGCAATTGCACCCGCATTGATGAAGGGATTACGCGGTCTACCAGATTCATGTTCTAGCATCATGATAGAGTTGAAAGGGTCACCAGATGGTTCGCGACCGACGTGTGTCCAGAGCGCATTACCTAACTTGCCAAGACCGATGGTTAAGGTAAATACCTTTGAGATACTTTGAATAGAAAACAGTGTACCAGCATCGCCAGCTGTATAGACCTGTCCGTCAGGTGTCGCCACCGCAATACCGAACTGATTTGGGTCGACATGAGCCAGTTGCGGGATATAATCTGCTACTTTGCCACGATCGGTTTCATTTGCCATTTCTGTAGCAATATCATCAAGAATTTTTTGTATATTAATCATGTAGTCGTATTTTTATGGTGTTGTTAGAGGGTGGAGATTCTAACTGAATAAAGGATGATAGTAATCATGGAATTGTATTTTAATGATTGGTCATTACGGTATACCGATGCATACATCATATATTTATAACTTATCGCTTTAATTAGGCCATAAAAAAACAGGCCATATCAATTTTTTGATATGACCTGCTTAAATACATCACTAGATACAGCAGATGCTATATGAACGACATGCCTTAATTCAGACTTGCCTTCTCAGCCTTACGGTAATTAAGTGATGCAACAAATGCCCAACCAATAAAGGTAATGCCGATCAGACCAGTAATGATTTCTGGTACATGGAACTTAACCGACAACAGCATGATAATTGCTAATGCACCAATCGCATAATGTGCGCCATGCTCAAGATAGACAAACTCGTCAAGTGTACCTTTATCGACTAAGAAGATAGTCATAGAACGTACAAACATCGCACCAATGGCAAGACCTAACATGATGACAATAACGTCGTTGGTAATGGCAAACGCACCAATAACACCATCAAAACTGAATGAAGCATCGAGGACTTCTAAGTATAAGAAACCGATGATACCGCCTTTCATGATAGCGCTAGTCGCCGCAGCACCCGAACCACTTTCTTCGTTTTCTAAGCCTTCTTCGAGATCACCTTCGAGCATGCCAGAGACAACCTGTACGCCAAGGTAAACAAGAATACCCCAAACACCTGCAATCAAGACAGCACCTGATTGTTCAGCGTTGGCCCATGATACAGCAATCATTAAGACGATGAGAGCGATAAATACGCTCATAGCATCGACTTTGCCGAGCTTAGCCAAACGGCTCTCTAGCCAATCAAACCAATGGACTTCTTTTTCATCAAAGATGAAGTTCAAGAAAACTAATAGTAGGAAAATACCACCAAATGCTGAGATTTCAGCATGATGCGCCATCAATCTGGCTGAGTATTCTGCTGGTTGATACAGAGCTAGATTGATAACTTCCATCATGCCAAGATCAGCGGTAACCGCGACGATGACAATAGGAAAGACCAAGCGCATACCAAATACTGCAATCAAAATACCAACGGTTAAAAATATCTTCTTCCAAAATTCGTCCCAGCCCTTGAGGACTGAAGCGTTGACCACCGCATTATCAAATGATAATGAAATCTCCATGACGGCCAAAATAGCGGTAATAGATAAGGTGGATATCATGCCACCCATACCGCCATGTGAATATCCCCACCATGCCGCTACCGCTAGGGCAATGGCTGTGAAGATAAAATCTAAATAAAAATGTCTCATGACACATCCTGTCTGGTTGCGTAAAGCTAAGGTCGGCCTATTATAGACACAAACTGCAAAAAAGTGGTTATTGCTAACCACCTTTGATAGGTAATTCTAAACGAAACGCAGAGCATTACTAGTCATTTGGTCACTATAAATTGTGACTATTTGCAACTATGTCAGCTTTACGTTTTGGACGTGATAACGACGGTTGATAAGTACCTAAATGTTAATAAAATAGGGTTTTAAATATCAACGCCATATTGCTGGCACATCGCCTGTAGACCACCTGAATAGCCTTGACCAACGGCGCGGAATTTCCACTCACCGTTATGACGATATACTTCGCCAAATACCATTGCCGTCTCGACAGAGTAGTCTTCAGCCAAGTCAAAACGTACGACTTCAGTGCCTGTTTCTTCGTTAACGACACGGATAAAGGCGTTGGCTACTTGGCCAAAATTTTGACTACGTGCTGCAGCATCATGGATAGTCACGGTGACAACGATTTTGTCGACATCAGCAGGCACTTGAGTTAGGTTTACTTTGATAACTTCATCATCACCATCCCCTTCGCCAGTACGGTTATCACCAGTATGCTCTACTGCACCATTGTCAGATTTCAGCTGATTATAAAAGATAAAGTCATGGTCGCCGCGCACTTTACCAGCGCCACTTAGCAAGAATACGCTCGCATCAAGATCAAATTCTGCGCCTGATGTGGCACGCTCATCCCAGCCAAGACCGATAAGTAGCTTGGTTAGGTTTGGATCCGTTTTGGTTAGCGATAAATTACCGCCTTTATTAAGTGATAAAGCCATGAGAATATCCTTGTTATTAGAGTAGGGAGAGATGCAATATTAAAGCAATAACTAAGCGAAGAAGTACAACTAAGCGAGCAAAATCGATAGTGGGATTAACATTATCAAAAAACTATCGCCGCAAAACTATTGCTTAATAACGCTCTATCATAACAACAAAAAATGACCCAATCAAAGCTGATTGGGTCATTGTTATGTTTCATAAAAAATTGAGCATAAAACTTAAGATTTAGTGGCTTACTAGATGACCGTTTATATAATTAGTCATCTGTAGGCGCTTATCTAAAAGCTACCATTTGAAAGCTCTAATGATAGACCTAAGATTATAGACTGTCGCTTAAAAACTCTGACGATGGCGAATTTCAAAGCTTTGATGAATCGGTTTTTTGATATTAAAATCAAAACCAATAGTCTTTTGTGTAATCTCAACAATATCGTAGCGCTCAGTCAACTGCTCATCTAGCTCAAAGCGGGTAAAGTTGTTTGAAAAATACAACACACCATCTGACGTCAAGCGATTCATGGCGCGATTGATAAGGGCAGCATGGTCACGCTGTACATCAAAAGTACCTTGAAACTTTTTAGAGTTTGAAAAGGTCGGTGGATCAATGAAGATAATATCGAACTGCTCGGTATTGTCTTTAATCCATTCGAAGATGTCAGCAGCAACGAACTGATATTTATTGCGGCTCACGTCCAAGCCATTGAGTACAAAGTTTTGTTTGCCCCAATCTAGATAGTTCTGTGATAAATCGACACTGGTGACTTTTTTCGCGCCAGCTAATGCCGCGTGAACACTTGCCGTACAAGTATAAGCAAATAAGTTCAATACCGCTTTGCCACGGCTGTTGTCCTTGATTCGTGCACGCATGTTACGGTGATCGATGAACAGACCAGTATCAAGATAATCTGTAAAATTCACGTAAAGATAAGCGCCGTCTTCGCGCGCAACATGAAACTTGCCACGTTTTTCTGTGGTGTTCTGCTTGCTGTATTGATCATTACCAGACTGGCGGGCACGCGTTTTGATAAAGATTTGTTCACGGTTAATACCGAAAACTTCACGGATACCCATCAATGCCAAGTTGAAGCGCTTTTTAGCTGTTTCAGGTGGGATAGTCTTTGGTGGTGCATATTCTTGCACATGAGCGTAGTCGCCATATAAATCGATCGCAACCTTGAAATCTGGTAGGTCAGCATCGTAGACACGTACATTACTGACGTTGTCTTTTTTCGCTAGCTTTTTCAGTTTGGTTAGATTTTTTTGCAAGCGGTTGATGAAGTCTTGTCCATCTTCTACTTCAATCTCACGTTTCTCAAAACGACTCACGAGATTGCCCGTTTGTCCTGCAATCAAGGTGCCATAGCGGAAATAAACGGTGATGGCACCATTATGACAACGCAACGTTTTTGGTTCTTTAATTGGTAAGATATCGACTTGTTCGACATGAGATGCCAGTATGCCAAGCATTGGATCAACGCCACTACCAGCAAAGCTATCTTGCAAAATAAGACCAATCGCTTGATATAACGGCTTAATCATTTCTTCATCGCCCAAACGCTCACCATAAGGGGGGTTGGTAATGATTAAAGGATTGCTCAATCGACCATCACTGACGAGAGGGCTTAGTACAGCACCCAACTGGTCAAGGGCGCGAGTTTCGATATCGAGTAGCGGCAGTAAATCTTGTAAACCTGCGGCAATGATGTTTTTTTCTGTGGCGAGAATTGCACCACTATCAGCGTCGAAACCTAACATTAGTGGTAGGGTGTCAGGCTGCTCGTTTGCAATCTCCAACGCGTCGCGGAAACGTGTCTGTGCATCATTAATCATTTCTTGCCAGAGCACATCGTCATGATGCTGCCATTGATAAAAGCCAAATTGATTGGCGGCTTTATCGATACCAACCGCATAATCACAATGCATGAGTAACGCTTCAATGATGAACGTTCCAGAGCCACACATAGGGTCGATTAAGGCATTGAAGAAAGGCGCATTACCATCTTCGTTCTTTTTATGCCAACCAGCACTATAAAGTAGGGCGGCAGCCAAGTTTTCTTTTAGGGGCGCGTCTGTCATGGCCACACGGTAGCCACGGCGATGCAAGCTGGTACCTGATAAATCTAAATATAGTTCAGCTTGTTTGTCATTCACGGTCGCAAAAATAGAGAAATCTGGATTTTTGCTATCGACGTTAGGACGGCTGTCGTAAACTTCATTAAACGTATCAGCAATCGCATCTTTAATACGGAGCATCGCAAACTGCTGACTAACGGCCACGCGCTTGTCTACAGAGAGACGAATCGCAAAGGTTTGCTCTAAGCTGAATTGCTCAGTCCAATTGACTGATTTTGCCAAACCATAAATTTGCTCAGCCACATCGTACTCGGCATTGATGTTTTTACGTTTAATCAGCATCAATACTCGGGAGGCGACACGTGACCAAAGACAAATAGTATATAGGTCGCGCAAAGTACCCGTAACCGCTAAACGGCCTGTGCTTTTGATCTCACTGGCAATACCAAAACTGGTCAGTTCGGTCTGTAGCGGTGCCTCAAGCCCATCGGCACAAGTGATGATAAGGTCAAGCGACAACTCTGGCGAAGCTGCTACTAAAGTTGAGGGCGCGGTTGTTTCGGTCATACGGATACCTGTGGGCTAAATTGATAATTAATGCACATCATAAAATAAGATGTTTAACCGACAATTTTACCATATTTCAATAAGTTTAGTTTAAAAGCTATCTAGGATTATAAGATTGAATGTCACAGTAGTTAATAAAGCAGTAATAAACTGGTAAGTTAACGCAATATTTGTTTTATACTAAAAAAATGGAGACGATAACCACAGTAATCGTAGCAGATGACCATCCAATATTTTTGGAGGGGTTTATGCTTTTGCTTGCGCGTGTAGAAGGGTTGAATGTTGTAGGCCATGCAACGAATGGCGATCACACATTACATCTAATAGAAAAGTATGAACCAGATATTGTCTTAATGAATGTCACGATGTCTGGTATAGATATCGAAAACATCGTTCTTTCGGTTGAAAAGCAATCACTCATCACGCAATTAATTGCATTGACCACCGTCAATGATGGCGCTAAAGCACAGCAATTACTCAATATTGGATTGTCAGGTTACGTGTTAAAAAATACGACCTTTATAGATTTGTTAGCCGTTATCAAGCAGGTTCGTACAGGCAAAAAATTTATCTCACCATCATTACTTGCTAGTCTGAAACCTATCACAGCAGAAATCAATAAACCCCACCTCACTAATCGCGAAATTGAAGTGCTAACCTGCATTGTAAAAGGGGATAGCAATAAAAAAATCGCGTGCGATCTTGGTATCTCACAGCGGACCGTTTGCTTTCATATGAGCAACTGCCTTAGAAAGCTAGAAGTGTCTAACCGCACACATGCCATAGTACAAGCAGTCAATCATGGGTTGATAGATATTGACTCAAAAATATATGATTTGAAAAATGGTGGAGCTGGATTGAAGAAACGGTAGCACTAAATTGGAGTCTACATTAACGAACAAACCACCCATCATAAAATGATAGGTGGTTTATTAATTGATAATTAACGTCTTCAAAATTTTATGACTTCTCCGTTACTCTCTTGTCAGATTTCTCTAAAGAGTTATAGATCTATTTTAGAATTGTTTTAGAGTAGCGCTTTTTTTCATTGACATAGATTTAGGCTGAGCTTTAGATTCCACTTTGACTCTAGCAATCTCTTTCTTACCATCACTAATGACGAAGCTACCGGCACTACCATTTGAGCCAGACGACTTGTTTCCACCAACTTGCCAATTAACCCAATAATCAGCAGATTCGCATGTTTGGGGGAAGAACTTGTTACCACCATTAAAATATGTGCCTACTTGTACACGATACCAATGGTTCGGTTTCATATCATAATTTGCTGAAGTATTACCATGATTTATAGGGTTAGTGATGTGGAAGTTGGTATAAAATGCGTCAATACTAGTGCCCCAACCTGGTGACGTAGGTACGGGTGAACCTAATGCACCTGGTCCTTTATCATATATAGTCCATTTGGATATCAATGCATTGATAGGGGGCTTCATGCTATGCACATAGTTTAAGTAGCTTTGCATCTGATTGTTAAATTGCGGTGTCGCTGAGAAATTAAGACGATATTTTGCATTTGATCCGCCTCCGGGCTGAAATACAGGCGTTAATTGTCGAATGATAGCTTCTTCATTAATAGGTGGGCAACAATTATCAGCGGGTATATTAGTGACAACATTACTAACATCTATTGGAACTAAATCACCAAAATTTCCGGCTTCTTCAAACACCTCTCCAACGATTATTGGTCCAGTGTCACCATCGCTAGCACACCCTTTTATATTGACAAAGGCTTCATCAAAATTCATTGAATTATCCATTGCTATTACTAATGAATAAGTATTACCTGCTTGCACTTGACTGGTGTAAGAGACTAAAGTCCAAGGATCTGTGTGAGAGTTACCACCTGGGAGAGCGACAGGGTTAGATTGACCAACGATCGAACCAGTAAATCCTGTTCCGTTACGCAAGGTGACAGTAGCGTTGCCTCCACTATCGCCTCTTGTAGAAAAGTAGCCACCAAAAGTTGCTTCACCAGTACAGGATGATGTAAAAGTTTGATAGAAGTCATTACTTCCATTAGTAATATCAAGATAATGTCTAATAGTTCCTGACGCAGTGCCCGATGCATCACTCCGAGGGCCATCTCCCGTGGAATTAATGCCTTGGTTAGTTCTGATGACGTTTGAAGAATTACCCGAACCCAACACCCAAGGAGTAATAGGGTGACCTATATGGTTGCCAAACCCACTGGCAGGCGGACTTAGCTCAAAGCCTCCATTAATCAGTTGATTTGCAAATGCTCCCGTTGTCAATATTAAACTAGCACCAGCTATGCTCAAAGCTTGAGTGAGTCTTAATTTAATGTCCATGCGCAGAACTCCCTGTCAGTAATCAATTGATTATGCCCCTAGATATTTTGTCAAACCTATTCAGCGGTCTATTAGTATCTGTTTGCAGCATAACAAGGATTCAGCAAATATGTACCTGTAGATATCTACAGGTACAGAGTTAAGGCGTGTCATCAATTACCATATTGATGCATTAGCAATGTCATAAGCAGACTATTGAATGCGTACAAAATTTTATTACGCTAACAGAACAACCATAAACGGTTAGCGATTTTATTTAATATCAAGTTTGAGAATTACTGTCTGGCATTACTCTTTGAGTCGTCGTTGCAAAGGGTTTGGTCGCTATGGGATAGTCGACGTCTTTTGGCATAAGCAGTCGCATATGTGGATAAGGCGTGGAAATATTAGCAGCATCAAGTGCATGTTTGATATCTTCCCTTAAGTGTTCTTTGATTTTTGGCATACGTGCAACAGCGGCTGGTTTCACCCAAAACCGTACGATAAAGAACACACCATACTCACCAATCTCTGCCACGGTGGCCGAGGTTTCAGGACGGCTAAGTACCACCTCAGTATCGGTAAGTACTTGCAAGATTTCTTTACGGGCAGTGTCAATATCATCTTCGAAAGCAATACGTACACGAACATCAAAGCGTATAAAGTTTTTGGAGGTTAGGTTAATCACTTCGGAGGAGGCAACATTAGAGTTTGGAATAATGACAGTGATGTTGTCTCGAGTCAAAATATGAGTGGTACGTAAGGCGATAAGCACCACACGGCCCTCATTTTCATTGATATGAATCCAGTCGCCAACTTGAAAGGACTGCTCAAGTAAAATAGTAATACCAGCGATAAAGTTAGCAAGCGTCGATTGAGCAGCAAAACCGACTGCTAAACCTACAATACCCAAACCTGCTACCAGTGAGACGATATCAAAACCAAACTGCGCCATGACGCTGGCAAGTCCGAGTACCAATAGCAGCACAGACAAAATATTTTTGAGGAGCTGCTCTATGGAGGCGTTGAGGCCATAATGCTGTAGCACTCTGTGAATAATTTGCCCTGAGGAGGCCCAGAGCACATAATAGATACCGGCCCACGTACTGGCCTTTGCCGTCGCTTTGATGGTATCTGGTTCAAAGTAAATCTGACTCATGATAGCGATTAAACTGGCCACAACCCAGATATAACGAAGCACTGAGCGAACAATTTTAGTTCGACGCTCATTTAAACGTATTTTCGCTTTGCTTTGTTTGAGGATATAAATAGCCAACCAATAAAAAAATCCTAATACCGCAAGCAGTATTAGGATTTTGATGCCAGTACTTGCCAGATCCACTGCTTGAGATGACCAGTCAAGTGACTCTTCATCTGCAGATCCACCAAGCGCAAGATAGAGGCTAGTATGGAGATCACGTATGATCTCTTTGAAAAAATCAGTAATACTAGCGATTGGCATTTTTTGGTCCATGCAGATTTTGGTATATGCAAAGTATTTAACATAAGGTATAGGATTATAAGTTACCTTAAATCATCAGTGCAATCAAACACAAGAGATGTGCTGATTGACACTGAGTATACCTGTTTTGCAGGTGCGGCTGAGCTGATAATTAAGAGCTATTTTTCTGAGTATCTTGATACTGATAAGGTATCTCCATTTTATGCTGTACATCACGTAAAGCAGTGCGTAGACCTTCCAATATCGTTGGGTGATAAAAAGGCGTGTCAAGCATGTCTTTGACACTCAAATCATTGGTAATCGCTGATGCCAAAATATGACCAATATATTCAGCGTCAGGGCCCACCATGCTAGCACCTAAAATCTTATCCGTTTTTTTACAGCCATAGATATGTAATAGACCACAATTGACGCCCATCACACGACTACGGCCTTGATTGTCAAAGCTGACGCTGCCGATCACATGCTCTAGATTTGAGTCTTGTTGAATTTCTGGTAAGGACATACCAACATTGACGATTTGCGGTGAGCAGAATACGATAGAGAAGGGCGTGGCGGGCGGGCGAATATAGGCATTTTCTTCGTTTTCGCAGACCATGCTTCCCGCACTATAGCCTTCGTCACTGGCCACATGTAACAAGGGAATATGTGCGTTGGCATCACCCACAATATAAACGTTTGAATCACCAATCTTGCCTGTTTTTTTACTCAAATCTTTTGGGCGGTTTTTGTCATCAAGTTCGACACCTAGGTTTTCAACGCCTAGCTGTTTGATATTATTACGGCGTCCTGTCGCGACCAGTACGTATTCACCTTGCCATTGTTTCGACTCGCGAGCACTGTCTTCATAATCAATGAATGCTGTTTTATGCTCTGCATTTATCTGGGTGCCGACATTATTAATCTTACTACCCAAGTGCATGGTTAACTCACCACTCAGGCACTCAATCGCTTTGTTATTAATATCGTCATCTTTGAGTCCGGCAACACGTTTGACTCGATTAAATAATGTCACGTCCACACCTAAACGTGTCAACGCTTGAGCTATTTCTAACCCTATCGCACCTGCACCAACGACTGCCATTGATTTCGGTAAATCTGTGAGCTCAAAGACGCTATCCGAAGTGAGTATCGTATCGCCAAGTTTATCAGTCCAACCGTCTGGAATAAACGGCGAGCTACCTGTGGCGATAATGATTTGCTCTGCCTCGATTAGCTCATCATTGACTTCGATAAGCCCTTGCTTATTGATATGAGCACGACCGTCTATCTTCTTATCGTCAGGCCATCCCTCGACTTGCTTTTTGATGTAGCTAGCAAAGTGATTGCGCTCATCACGGACACGCTGCATGACTTGCTTACCATCTATCTGAACGGTAGCATGAACGCCAAATGTAGCAGAACTTTCAGCATCATGAGCACGCTCAGCGGCTGCAATCAACAGTTTACTTGGCATACAGCCGACTTGGATACAAGTGGTTGTCCAAAATCCATCATTGATAATGACAATGTCGTCATGAATTTTGCTGGCTTGACGAAAGGCATTTTGACCAGCGGTACCTGCACCGATGACGGCTACGGATACTTTGCGAGTGACTTTGGATGCTGCATTATCAACACCAGTCTCAGGTTGTTTATTCATAGTATTCTCACATTATGGAGGCGGTAGCTTTGAATGCTTTTATTAGTATTTGGCACCGCGTTATTATTGTCGTTATGGTTATTGTCGTTATTATCAGCGCTTATTCTAAAGTGACTTTGTATATAAGTAGCTTTATATAAAAATGGATTTATACAAAAGCAACTTTATATCATTTATGACTGTCGTGATTTATGGCTATATTGGTTAAGAGGCTATGTTGATTAAGGTGCTAATATTTCAAGCAACCGTTCGGTATAGCCTTTAGCACGTAGATTGCGCTGAGCGTGAGTTAGCGTACCATCCGTATCGAAAACAAATGCGGAACGGACTAATCCGAGCGTTATTTTTCCATACATATTTTTTTCTTTAATAACGTCAAAGTACTGGCAAAGTTTTTCGTCAGTATCACTAATAAGTGCGATGTTTAGGTCTTGTTTAGCGATGAATTTTTCGTGAGACTCAACGCTATCACGTGAAACACCGATGATGTCATAGCCCAATTCATCAAAGTCGTTGAGATGAGCGGTAAACTCTGTCGCTTGCGTGGTACAGCCAGGCGTATTGTCTTTTGGATAAAAGTAAAGAATGAGTCCCTTATTGGTATTGCTGATCATCTCTTTTAGATTTATCTCGTCATGGACGAAGTTGCCATCTAGCTCTCGTACTACCGTGACTGGGAACTCAGGTAGTGTGAGGTTTTCTGTGGTTGGCTTTGCCATTGTAAAGTCCTTATTAATTTTGATTATATAGTCAATCCTCTATAAAGGAGTGACAGCGTTAACCTCGCTTGACGTATCACATATACATCTGCACTCGGTTGCCTTGTCTCTCCTTTGAACTGAATCAACTATATATTGGCTGTATTTAGTTATCGTATTCTTATTATAGGGGGATTCATTGAAATTCATAATGAGTTTTACATTTTACTTGTCTATTCCCAACAAAAAAGACTGGTAATGACCAGTCTTTTGTATGTTCTGCAAGTTGCAAGTTAAGCAGGTTTTTGTGGTTGCTTTAAGTCTAAGCCAACGGTACATTGCTGCAGCTCTTTTTGCATTTTTTTGACATAAGGTAGGCCAGAAGGGTCTTTTTTATCTTGCGCGTAGCTTTCTATTTCCCACATTTGACCGATTGTCATGTTGCTACGGACGTCAATGGTGCAATTACACAGCTTGGTAGCAGTGCCTTTATCAGCGACTTTGTATTTGACCGCACCATCAATGCAAGTATTGATATTTTCTTTTTTGATATCGGCAGCGTTCGCTTGTGGCATCGCAAAAATAGCAGCTAGAGCTAAAGGTAATATTGGTAGTAACTTCATAAACATCCTCTTACAGGTGGCATCAGTTTTTATATTTTGTACGCAAAACACTAATAGTTGATGATTGATATGGGCACTTGTGTCTTTCAATAAAGGCAATCGCCCATACCATAGCAAGTATATTGACTAAAATACAATGGCGACATGCTGTGTTAATGCAAGCGAATGTTGCGCTAATGTTGAGCACTGCCATTATTTAGTATGAATCTTAATAAGACGCCGCTTATACTATTTACTAAGGCTGATAGTGGGTAGGGTCAGCAACGCCAGCTTGTTCAAAGCCTTGACGACGTAATGTACAGCTATCACACACACCGCAAGCAAGGCCGTTTTCATCGGCACGGTAGCAAGAAATAGTCTGCCCATAATCGACACCGAGTGATAGGCCAAGCTCAATAGTTTTTGCTTTGGACAACTGCTGCAATGGCGTTTGAATCGATAAATGGTGTCCAGTGACGCCTGCTTTTGTGGCAAGATTGGCCATATGCTCAAACGCTGCGATGTACTCTGGACGGCAATCAGGATAGCCAGAGTAATCGACTGAGCTGACCCCGATGACGATATGGTTGGCATCAGCCACTTCTGCCACTGCTAGCGCATACGATAAAAATATGGTGTTGCGGGCAGGGACATAAGTGTTGGGAATGGCGTCGTTATCGATTTCATCACGGTTTTTATTAGGAAATTTATCTGAATCACCGTCAGGAACGATCATACTATGATCTGTCAGGGATGAGCCGCCGAGTTGGGCGATGTCGATATCGATAATTCTGTGATTGACTTCAGCCGTCTCAGCGATAGTCTTGGCTGCGACAAGTTCACTATTATGACGTTGACCATAATTAAAGCTAACTGCTGTCACAGAGGCATAGCGTGCCTTTGCCCAATATAAACAAGTGACCGAATCAAGCCCACCTGACAATAGTACGACGGCATTTTGGTTGTTATGAAGGCTATCTAATTCGCTATCAAGCGTTGTGTTGTCGGTGGTACTTTGTGAGGTAACGTTAGTCATAATGGCATCTATTATTGGTTTACGAAAAACGGTTATTTTAGCAAAAATCCAACCGTTACAGAACCATGCAGCCATTATTTAATGTCCTCTTTTCAAACTGTTAGCAAATTTTGTTATAATCGCTGCTTTTAAAGCATCAGTGTTAGTGCTTGCCCATCATGTATGACAGCACTGTAATAGCAGTTTGCTGTATAGCAAAATCACCCTTGTAAAGATATTGAGTAACTTATGACCGCAGCGACCTTGTTTACGCCAAAAATTACGCCAGAGTTTGATGAGATGTCTGCTGATGCAGGTATGGCTGACTATGCTTTAGAGACTGATGGCATGGAAGATGATGATGCCGCTGAGGATGAGTTGATGGCGGAGCAGTTAACACCTACTCAATCAGCACAGTTCCGCAAGCTACAGAAGAAATTGCGTAGACAAGTATCTTGGGCGATTCGTGATTTTAATATGATCGAAGAGGGTGATGTGGTGATGGTCTGTGTGTCAGGCGGCAAAGACAGTTATACGCTGCTTGATATCTTATTATTGCTCAAGCGCATTGCACCGATCAGCTTTGATATCGTCGCGGTGAACCTCGATCAGAAACAGCCCGGCTATCCAGAAGACATTTTGCCCGCGTATCTGAACGAGCAGGGCATTGCTCACTATATTTTAGAAAAAGACACTTATAGTATCGTTAAAAGCGTGGTACCAGAAGGTAAGACTTATTGCTCTGCCTGCTCACGTTTGCGCCGCGGCTCGTTGTATGGCTTTGCGAAGCAGATTGGTGCCACCAAGATTGCATTGGGTCATCACCGCGATGATATGTTGGCCACGTTCTTTTTAAACTTATTTCATGGCGGTACGCTCAAGTCTATGCCACCTAAACTACTGAGCGATGATAAGCAAAACATGCTTATTCGTCCGCTGGCTTATGTCGAAGAAAAAGACATCATTGAATACGCCAAATTGAAAGCATTCCCAATTATTCCATGTAACTTGTGTGGCAGCCAGACCAATCTACAACGAGCCATTATCAATGATATGCTGCGAGAATGGGATGATGCTCATCCACAGCGTTTGGCATCTATCTTTAAGGCGATGCAAAACGTTGCACCATCGCAATTAGCAGACCGTGAACTGTTTGACTTTGAAGGATTAAGTCTTGATCGTGATAACAACGAGCGTTTGTTTGAAGGAGATAATATTCAAGTAGGGCAGACCGATAGTCTTGCTGAAATTGGTTTGCCTATATCACCAAAGACCCAAACGTTTAATCCGAAGTTTATGAGTGATAAACAGCAACTGCCAGAATCAGATAAAGCGACAGCAGATAATCGTACCACGCAAAAAATCCCAACGATTAATCCGGTTATTTGATGGTTCTATACTGAGCCAGCTATCGCTAAGACCTTTAAGTTCGATATAAAAAACCAGCTCATTATCTACTAATGGCTGGTTTTTTTACGTCTTCAGATTATATCTGATCAATCAGGTTGTTTTTTTTCGAAAGCTTGTAAGGGTACAAAACTAACATTTGAACGAGGTAGCTTGGCGACATCTTGCATACGCCAGTTGTTTGTACCACCATTACTGACTTGCAGATAGTATTTGGCTTTTACTGGATCCATATCGACTCGCGCACTATATTTATTACCTTCTTGGTGCTTTAGTATCACATCATGGTCTTTTTTGATATCAGTGGCATGCGAGATAGACAGATCTAGCTGTTCTGGATAAACAAGCGGCGTACCATTCAATAATTTACCTGATTGCAAGCTTTGCTCAGGATAATCTAAATAGAAGGTAACATCCCCATTATCAGCAAATTGCATTTTGCCATGTAGGTCTAAATCATAAGTCAGCTTGTCACGTGACACATCTTGATAAAGGGTCTTGCCATCCATGTACCAATCGTCACGTACGACACTGTCCCGAATCTGATAAGAGTAGTAAACAAAGTAGATACAGGCCACTACCACAAATGCTGGCATGCCAATCACAAAGATAACGACCATGTAATTTTTATACCATGGTTGAGTGTCTTGATGCTTAAAGTTTGATGCTGGAGTAGACATAAAGTACCTATTAATCAGATATCTGGTTTGTCAGACATCTATAAACTGTATCAACGAACCATCTGACGGCTACATGCTGCCAGTGTAATGATAAACGGTTTACCTGCTAGTCATAGACCAACAGGTAATATGTATAATTATATACTAGGGCGTTTCTTCAATTCACTCGATAGTCATCTCAATGGGCCAAAAACGGCTAAATCTTGCCAAACATCGTCAAATAGCTGGTAAATATCCCGATATTATCTGCGCTATTTTTCTTGTTTGACGGCAATTTATCTCATTTTTATCACCATTTTTAAAATGAAGATACACCCTAGCGAAGCGCTCAATAGTTTATAGAAGCTTATTGAGTAGTAAAGACATTCTGCTTACTGACTTTGTATTGCCCATCTTCACTGGTTACATTTAGAGTGACTGGAGTCTGTTCGAAATCGATCACATCTGGATCGCCATAGATGCTAACCGGCATATCGAAGCTTTCGCCTGCCTCTAGTGGCACATCATTAAATCGTAGCTCTAAACTCAAACCATCTTTCGGTGCTAGTGTTATTTTATAAGCATGAGGATTCTGCGTTTTATTGGTCAGTTTAACAATATAACTGTTTTCAATCATGCCTTGATTGTTTATGGATGACAACTGATTACGGTCACGACGAATATCAATCTCTAAGGGCACACGATCCGTCAATGCATAAACAAGACCACCACATAAAATAGAAATAACTGCTAAATAGGCAAATAAGCGTGGACTAAATACACGAGTATCTTCTTTTTCTGCCAGTTGACGTTCTGTCGTATAGCGGATGAGCCCACGAGGGTAGCCCACTTTGTCCATAACGTCATTACAGGCATCGATACAAGCAGCACACTGAATACAACCTACCTGCAACCCATCACGAATGTCGATGCCAGTGGGGCAGACCTGCACACACATAGTACACTCAATACAGTCGCCCAAATGCTCAGGATTTGTGCCTTTTTTGCGTGTGCCACGTGGTTCACCACGCTCATAATCATAGGATACAACCAACGTATCTTTATCAAACATGACACTCTGAAAGCGACCGTAAGGACAGATTTGGATACACATCTGCTCACGCATATAACCTGCATTGGCATAGGTGGCAAAGGTAAAAATAAACATCGATACCCATACCCATGTTAGCCAATCAGGAATTGGGACAACACCAATCATTTGCCAGCTTTGATACAGATAATCTGTTCCAGCGACGTAGCTTACAAAAGTCGCCGCTGTGATAACTGAAAGTACAAACCAAATAAAATATACAGCAGAGCGTTTAAAGGCTTTTTGCGCGCTCATTGGTTCTTTATCGAACTTTATGCGTTTATTACGATCACCAATGATCCACTTTTCAACATACTGATACAGGTGTGTCCAAATCGTCTGTGGACAAGCATAACCGCACCATACGCGACCTGCATAAACAGTCACCATAAATAGCATAAATGCAGCAATAATGGCAAAAGCGGCAATGAAATAAAAGTCTTGAGTCAGAAATGTCGTACCAAAAATATAGTAATGCTGCGAGGGAACATCAAACCATATTGCTTGTCTGCCATTATAACGTAGCCATGGCAAAAGCAAAAAAGCGGCCAATAGGGCATACATTGTGATGATACGAATATTTTGATAAAAGCCTTTAATGAATCTAGGATGAACACGGTGTTTGGTGGCATCCAAGTCAATTTGCTGTACAGGGATTTTATTGGGTTGTTGTGCTGACATAAACGTGCCTCTTTAAAAAAAGAATCAGTTTGCTGGCATGATGAACAAACATCTTTAATCATAAGATGTATGAGCGAACGATGTTATCAATGTCAGTAGGTAGCGGATAAATCTTTGTTAAACCATCTACCAAATGATCAATTACGAATGACTTCATGAAAATGAAAAATAGCTCCATAAATCAGCGATTGATGAGCTGTTTTTGAGTGCGGCTATTTTAGCATTCTCCTTACTATAAATGGGGTAATAATAATAAAAAGCAATTAATATCTTACTCTAAAGATATGCCAGTTATGCACTAGCCAGTATCCAGATTGCATGCCTTAGCAAAAGCATATAAAAAAGGGAGAACTGCAATAACAGTTCTCCCTTTTTTCAATCTCATTCATTTACGACAGAGCAATCTACTAAAAGTATTAGTTAGCAGTAGCTTCTGCTGTTTCTACAGTTGGAGCAGTAGCAACAGTTTGCTGGGTCACAGGTGGTGTTGTCTTATCTGATAATGAATAAACATAAGCCGCAAGCAGCATAATACGTTCATTACCAAGTTTAGTCTGCCATTGTGGCATTACACCAGCACGACCATAACGTAAGGTGTCACGAATGGTTTCGCGCTCTCCACCGAACAGCCAGATGTTATCTGTTAGGTTTGGTGCACCTGTAGATACCATGCCTTTACCTTCTGGACCATGACAAAGTACACAGTTAGTAGGCTGATTAAATAACGTCTTACCTTGTGTAACTAACGTTTGGTCTAGATCGTAATCGTTTTGATTGCCAGAGATTGATAGTACATACTCAGCAACCGCACGCACACCATCTTCACCAAGGTTTTCACGCCAAGCAGGCATTGGTAATTTAGCAGGTTCTTTCTTGTAATCTACACCAATGTGCCAGCCGTTATGTAAGGTCAGCAAGATATTCTCTGGCTTTCCACCATGCAACCAATCATTATCAGTCAGATTTGGATAACCTGTTGCACCTTTAGCATTAGAGCCATGACATACAGAACAGTTCTGTAAAAATAAACGGCTACCAACTTTTAAAGCATTTGGATTTTCAGATAGCTTCTCAACATAAGGTGCAAGTTCTGCAACTTTGCCATCAATCTGAGCTTTTAAGTCTGCTGGTGCTGTTTCGCTATGACGCAAAGTCGATTGCATATCTGCAAGTGTGGCTAACGTTGATGTTGCACCACTGGCATCTGCTTTGGCCAAGATATTCTGTTCAAAGTTATCCGTAAATACTTTGTTGTTCTGTTCAAGCTCACTATTTAGCTCGTTATGAGAGGTCCACGGTACCGTTTCACCATCGACTTCTACCGTGGCAATTCCTTCCCAATGTTTGGGGAACATAGCTGGGAAAAATACCCAATAAGCAACACCCCAAACGATCGAACCAAAAAATATCACTAGCCACCATTTAGGCAATGGTTTGTCGTATTCTCGGATGCCGTCATATTCATGACCAGTGGTGCCATCTTCTTCTACGTCAGGTTTGTATTTTAGAACAAATAACAGAACCCCAAGAATAAAAAGCCAGCAGCCGATACTGATTAGCGTGATCCAAGAACTCCAAAAAAATGTCATCATTTATCCTTATTGCGCTGCTCTTCAGACAAAGACTTTATATCTTCGTCATCAAGCGCAAGTTGTGCATCTTCTTCGAAGCGTTTTTTGTTTTTTGGCGAATACGCCCACCATGCAACACCTACGAAGGCAATAAAGGCAGAAACGGTCGCAATTGTTTGTAATTCACCAATACCCATTAGCGCTGTCCTTCCATCGCGGTGCCTAGTTGTTGTAGATAGGCAACCAAAGCATCAAGTTCAGTGGCACCAAGAACAGCATCTGGCGCTCCTTCGATATCTTCTTCAGTATAAGGAACACCAAAGCGATCACGGAATAGGCGCATTTTGTCTTGAATGTTTGCACCATCCACTTCATTCTCAGCAAGCCAAGGGAAGCCAGGCATTACTGATTCAGGAACCAATGAACGTGGATTGATCAAATGCTGCTTTTGCCAGTCTTCAGAGTAGCGTCCACCAACACGTGCTAGATCAGGTCCAGTACGTTTAGAACCCCACAAGAATGGGTGATCCCACGTTGATTCTGCAGCACGCGAGTATGGTCCATAACGCTCAACTTCAGCACGTAGCGGACGAATCATTTGGGTATGACATACGTGACAACCTTCACGAATATAAATGTCACGGCCTTCGAACTCTAGTGCAGTCCAAGGTTCCATAGTGGGAAGGGGAGCATTAACCCCGCCTTCTTCAGGACCCTTGTTGTCATATATTAATGGTACGATTTCAACTAGCGTTGCAAAGCTAATAGCAATAACGATACCGATGACCAACAAGCCTGTATTTTTTTCAATAATTTCATGCGGTGTACCAGCCATGATAGCTCCTTATACGTTAGCTGCTGAAGGTTTATCAACACTAGTTTCATGATCCGTTGGATCAGCCACATCTACAGGCTTACCTTCTGGCATCTTAAGTGTTTTATAAACGTTATATGCCATCACAAACATGCCCGACACATATAAGAAGCCACCAAAAGCACGACCAATATATGGGAAATGTGAGAACTCAACAGTATCAACGAAGCTATATACCAAAGTACCATCTGGATTGGTAGCAAGCCACATCATGCCTTGGCCAATACCTGAAATCCACATAGACACGATATAGAAGATCGTTCCTGCAGTCGCTAACCAGAAATGCGTGGTGATTAAGCTAATAGAGTACATTTTTGGTTTGTTAAAGATACGTGGTAACAATACGTATAGTGAACCAATAGTAATCATACCAACCCAGCCAAGCGCACCTGAGTGTACGTGTCCTACTGTCCAATCCGTGTTATGCGATAGCGCATTGACTGTCTTAATAGACATCATTGGGCCTTCGAACGTCGACATGGCGTAGAACGACAATGCAACAATCATAAAGCGAATGATTGGATCGGTACGTAACTTATCCCAACTACCTGATAACGTTAGTACACCGTTAATCATACCACCCCAAGATGGTGCAAATAGGATGATTGAGAATACCATTGCTAATGACTGCGTCCAATCTGGAAGCGCTGAATAATGCAAATGGTGACCACCAGCCCACATATATGAAGCAATCAATGCCCAAAAGTGAACGATAGACAAACGGTACGAGTAAATAGGGCGACCAATCTGTACTGGAACGAAGTAGTACATCATCCCAAGGAATGCTGCCGTTAGATAAAAACCTACCGCGTTATGCCCGTACCACCACTGCACCATCGCATCAGTTGCACCGCCAAATAACGAGTAAGATTTAAATGCGCTAACAGGAATCGCCATGCTGTTTACGATATGCAGTAGTGCAATCGTAATAATAAAAGCTGCAAAGAACCAGTTAGCTACATAGATATGTGAGGTTTTACGTTTTATGAGCGTACCGAAAAAGACAATGGCATAAGATATCCATACCAAAGCAATCAAAATATCGATTGGCCACTCAAGCTCAGCGTATTCCTTAGTCGAGGTTAAACCTAGAGGAAGGGTAATAACTGCTGATACGATAACCGCTTGCCAACCCCAAAAGGTAAACCAAGCTAAATAAGGCGCAAATAACCTTGTCTTACAGGTACGTTGAACAATATAGTAAGACGTTGCGAACAGGGCAGAGCCACCGAACGCAAAAATGACCGCATTGGTATGAAGCGGTCTTAGGCGACTAAAAGTCAGCCATGGAATGTCAAAGTTGAGTGCTGGCCATGCTAACTGTGAAGCAATGAACACACCAATACTCATGCCGACGATGCCCCAAACTACGGCCATTATCGCAAAAAATCTTACGATAGTAATTTCGTACTCACGGTCCACTGGGGCGACTGCTGTGTTTTGTAAACTCATTGGATGATTCCTTTACAGCCCGAATTATCAACAGAATTAACTAACTCTCCGCACCATCTGCATCATAATAATTGATGATCAAATAGTAGTTGCGGTACATGCTGTTTTTTGGATTGCTTATAGTTTTAACGTTATTAGCTATCAATCTAAGCCATATATCAGCTGGTGCTCATATATAGAGGTATTTAAAATACACAGCGCTCATAGCCAATCGATAGTAGGATTATTAATAACTGTTAAGGTGAATAAGAAAATGCGCCGTTTTTGAACATCAAACATCTAATGAGGCTAAGTATTTATCTTAATTATTACCAATAAATCTGTACCAATGAAGATAGATACCAATATCCATAGGGCCATAAAAATGCACTGACCATAGACGTATGCTAGCGGCGGCTGACAAAAAAACATGTTTACGTAATGTTTAGTTAAAACTCCCGACTCTGTTTAAGGGTATTGTAACGCAATCCTAATCAAATATCATCAGAACTATGCGGCAAAATACAAACTCTTTGGTAAAAACTCTAGCGAGCAACTTATTATTGCTACGCTATCCACCTATTTTATACACAATTTTGTCATGATTCTAGAGGCGGTCTTTGGTTAGAAAAGGATAGTGATTGTGATACGTTATTGTCAGTATGAAAATAATCTTGTAACAATGGCAGCATGAGTCATGTAAATAAGTTTTACTTATCATCAAGTCGACCTTTATAATGAGGCTAAATATGATGGGTAGCAGCGTTTTTATATCGTTGCTATCAGAAACTATTTTATAATTTGATGTTCAGTCAGGCGAGGGTGATTAAGACCTTAGCCTCACATAATACTAATTAAGGACAATAATATGGCAGTTTTTTTGACAAATGAATGGTTTGAGCAAGTTGAGCAAATGGGTCAAGAAGCGGGTGAGCTTAATTTGCCGCCAGCACTTGCAAATATGATCGTCAACTTGAAGCTATCTGATACGGATCAAGATATTGAAGCCAACTTCACTAATGGCCTATTGCATCGCGGATTAAATGACGCGGCGACCACTACCTTGCTACTTGATCGCAGTATCTTGCAATCAATCATCACTGATTTTGATACCAATCAAATCATGGGTGCATTTATGAGCGGTAAAATTCGTGTTGAAGGCGATATGTCACAATTGATGGCAGTACAGACTGCTCGCCCAAGCACTGAGCAAAAAGAATTGTATTCTCGTATCAAATCTATGACGACTATGGCGTAGTTTTAGATTCACATGGTTCTATGTGATACGCGCTAGTTGACATAAAAAAAGCCTCTAATTCATATTAGAGGCTTTTTTTATTGATAAATTTAATAGCAACATGTTTTTGTTTGATTAACTGGCTTTTGATTGTTGCGTTGAGCTTTTTTGGTTTTGCTTATAGATAGCCGCCTGTAGCCAAACATTAGCTTGTATATAATCATGCACTTTAATGATGGCGGTCTCTGCAGTATTAAGCGCGCCAACACGTATTACAAATGGATCTGCATCTTGTTCGCGTAGTATGACGACATCAAACAAAATAATAGATTTGCCATTGAAGACAGTCTCTTGTTTGCCAAGCACTTGACCTTGACACCATGCTTCGTCTTCTTGTCCGAGTGTATCGCCAAAGAGATATGCACACATATGACCTAAGTTGATTTCGACAGGCGCCATTTGCTCTTTGGTCTCAGGTTTCCATTCTTTGATTTGATCTTGCAAATCGTCTGGTATCTTTCCATCATTGGCGGCAACAATGTCGTTAAAGGCACGATGATAGCGAATCGACTCTTGATCTTCGACCATAATCACTTCATTTTGTTCGCTGTGTTTGATCTCGTGCGCCCAGGCGCTAAGGTTCACGAAGTAAGAGGTATCTCGCTGATATAGATGACGATTGGTGGTATAAAGTTGATCAAAAGCATAAATGATACTGCCATCAGCCGTGTGTAAGCGTAGTACGGCATCATGTGATTTGTCATTAGCGATGATACGCTCAATTTTACAATTCAAACCATATGGGCTATCGACACAAGGATAGGCATTGATAAAGCACTCAGGCTTACCATTTTTCATCGCCAGTACTTGATTAATGTGACAAGGCTGATTTTCAGATAGTAATAGGCAGCTGTCTTGCGAGCTGACATTGCTATTAAGACCTTTAGGCATTGCTGCTTGTTCGATCATTTTCTGTAGCCACTCTGGTACATCATGGCTCATATCATCAGTTAAAATTCGCCAATGATCAGCGTGACCTGCAGATTGCTCGTCAGTTAAGGTTACCTTAGTAGGAGACTGGATGTTTTTATATTGGTAATTAATGGTCATGAGAGTACTCAAAATTAAGTCAGCGTGAAGTCTGTCGCTATAGCTGCGATTGCTGGTTATCATAACCTACTATGCTAAATATGGGTCTATGATGGCTAGCAACGTTGTCATCAGCAAAAGGTCAACAAACTACAATGAATGGGTAATGACAATTGTCCTTAGCATACAATATATAGGTATTGACGCAAGTAATAGCAAGTCCCACATAAAAAATAGTAACAAAACCCTATTTTTTAGCAAAAAACATACTCAGTTTTTGCTAATGATTGGCACATATCAGCCGATTTGTGTCAAACTAGCTCCCTTTTGACGGCTGTCTTAAGCTCGTCTGAAACCCAGTTTGTGTGCTCGTTTTATAGCATATAGCCAATCCTTTATAAGCTGGATACGGTGTCAGTCTCACTTAGTCTACTACTTGTAGTACTTTCACTTGCTTTCCTTGTATCCAAATTATATTGAACCGACTATATATAAAGTCGCACGTAGATAAGATAAAGAGTTTGAATATGTTTCGTCCTTTAGCGTTATTTATCGGCTTACGATATACCCGAGCAGAGCGTAGTAATGGTTTTATCTCCTTTATATCGCTGATCTCGATGATTGGTTTGACTCTTGGGGTTGCCGTATTGATCACGGTGCTATCAGTCATGAATGGTTTTGATCGGGAGCTAAAAACCCGTATTCTGGGTATGGTCCCACAAGCAACGGTCGTCTCATCCGAGATTATCAGTGACTGGGAACAATTGGCAGACAAGATTAAAGAAGACCCAGAAGTGGCAGCGGTAGCACCATTTATTCAACTGCAAGGGATGTTGACCTCAAATGGTCAGGTTGCAGGGATTATGGTCACAGGTATTGAGCCTGAGTATGAGAAAAAGGTCTCTATCATCAACGAGCACATGGTTGAGGGTAGTATTGATACCTTGCAAAATGGTGACTTTAGTATTGTACTGGGTGAAGAGATGGTGCAATCACTAGGGTTGCAACTCGGTGATAAAGTCACGTTAGTACTGCCAGAGGCATCACCATCAGCAGCCGGTGTCATACCGCGATTTAAGCGTTTTACCTTGACGGGTATCTTCACCATCAGTCCAGAAGTCGATAGTCTAATGGCCTTTATTCCTATGGGTGATGCTGCAAAACTGTTACGTCTGCCAGAGGGTGCGCAGGGTGTGCGTATGAAGCTTAATGATATCTTCACTGCGCCAATTGCCTCAGAGAAAGCGGCTGCGATTGCCCCTGATAGATTGTATCCGAATAATTGGACACAGACTCATGGCAATCTGTTTGGTGCCATTCAGATGGAAAAAGCGATGGTAGGCTTACTGCTCTTTTTGATTATATTAGTTGCAGCCTTTAATATCGTCTCTAGTCTCGTCATGCTTGTCACAGATAAGAAAGCGGACATTGCAATCTTAAAAACCTTTGGTGCATCACCTCGATTGATTACCCAAGTGTTTATGGTTCAAGGTGTGGTCATCGGTGTCATCGGTACGGTTGCTGGCACGATATTGGGTGTGATATTTGCCCTCACAGTCAGTGATATTTTGGGTTTCATCAATCAAGTCTTTAACCTGAACCTATTTGATGCGTATTTTGTGAACTATTTGCCGTCAGAGTTGCGTTTACTAGATGTGGTGTTGATTACTGGTGCATCATTTGTATTAAGCTTTTTGGCAACGATTTATCCGGCACGTCGCGCGGCTAAAATTCAGCCAGCACAAACATTGCGTTATGAGTAAATGATTTTATAAAGCAACAACTATATAAATAGAATAAAGGAAATACCATGTCTGCCATTTTAGAGGCGAAAAACATCAACAAGATATATGATGAAGGGGCAGTTAGTACTCAAGTATTGACTGGCCTTGATTTGACGGTTAAGGCTGGCGAGCGTATTGCTATCGTTGGTACCAGTGGCTCGGGTAAGAGTACCTTGCTACATTTGCTAGGCGGTCTTGATACACCTACTACGGGTGAAGTTTGGCTACATGGTCAATTATTAAATAGCATGAATGAAACCGAACGTGGTGCGATGCGTAATAAGCATTTAGGGTTTATTTATCAGTTTCATCATCTGTTGGCTGAGTTTACGGCTATCGAAAACGTCGCTATGCCGCTACTGATGCGACCAAAAGTATCGACGACTGAAGCACGCCAACAAGCGATTGATATTTTAGAAAGTGTCGGTCTTGAGCATCGTTTGATGCATCGACCAGGTGAGTTATCAGGCGGTGAGCGTCAGCGTGTGGCGATTGCCCGTGCACTTGTGACCAAGCCATCGCTTATCTTGGCAGATGAGCCAACCGGTAACTTGGATTATGATAATGCCCAAAGCGTTTTTGGACTGTTGACCGAATTACAAAATACGATGCAAACGGCACTATTGATGGTGACGCATGATCGTAATTTGGCCGCATTGGCAGACCGTCAGCTACTATTGCGCAATGGTCATTGGGAAGAGTATTAAGCCCCTTATGTCTGACAAGGATAAACATAATGAATGAAAATGAAGATCCAATCGAAGCTTTTGGCAGTGCCGAAGAAGGCAATGCGCCGCTACATTCTTATATGGATCCGGCACTGTTCGATACGCTTGATAGACAGGCACAGATAGATCTGCTGACACCTGTCTTTGATGCCATTACTCTGGCTGGTGTTGATTACGATCTCAAAGCCCAAGATAGTGCAACAGGCAAACGCTATACGCTATTCAAAGGTGAAGAGGTGATTGAGGTCTTTGTGATGGATAGCAATCTCACCAGTAATATCACGGAAGCCATAGAAAATAGCAAAGACGTGTAGTGTAGCTAGCCTAGCTTACAGTTGATACTGTTAGTAATCTATAATCTAATGGCATCTAGCATAGTTTAGGATTCAGGCGGTTTGTCAGAAGGTATATCCTGACGGTTTTGCCAGCTGACAACCGTTTTATAGCGCCAAATGGCTTTAAATGCTAACCCACAAATAATACTAGTCAACACTGCTAAAATAGTGAGTCCAATACAAAATGCCGCAATCGATACAGTGCCGCGATAGGTAATAAATGGATTGGCGCCATCTGACAATACCCACAAACTAAAATCAGCGATCATTCGTCCAATAAGTCGAAGACTGAGCACGGGTGCGTCGATAATTTTGGCACCGATGTAATAACCGGCATAAAAAATAGGCAAGCTAGTAAGCGGATTGGTAATCCAAGTCAAACCGAGCGCCATCGGAACATTAGCACGGAAGATTAATGAACCAACCAACGCTATTAGCATCTGTCCCGGCAATGGAAAAAATGCGCTAAGCACACCAATGTAGACCGCTTTATTTAGGCTGTGACGATTAAAATGCCATAATCGTGGATCAGCTAAATGCGGTGCAAACAGTTTTAAGGTGCGACTTTCTAGAATTTTCTCTGGTGTAGGAAGCAGGCTTTTTAGACGTTTTTGGGGCACAAGATTGCCTTTAATCGTTAACTACAGCCCGATCAATTATTTTGATGGACTGTTATAAGGTAATATTATTAATAAAAAATACGGATGAGATTATATAGTATGATAATGTCAGAGTATCGTCATCGTACTATGTATGAGCAGTATAGGGTAATATAAATATAAATGCCATTGTATGACGTATTAGCTACCGCTTGTTTGGGCTCAATTTTATGCCGATACTTCTCTGTGGTGGCAGGTTGTTTATGATGGTAGGTTGCTGCCCATTGTAACCAATGACTATATTTAGCCATATCATAATATTTATATCATCAAGCAAGGAGTGCTGGTGTATTGGTTGATCTGTAGCTTGATTATTAGCGCTATGATGGGCGTGTTGGCAGTTTTAGATAATATGCCGACGAGTCCGTTATTAATGGAGATTGCTAATGTCTCTATCGTACCTTTATCCCTAATGGCGCTTGCCATCGTTTTGATTATCCTTGTTCAATTCAATATACCTTCCGTCAATATCAGCCGTTCCTCACAAAAATCTTCTAGCTATTCTCCACTTTATCCTAAACTATTATGTCGTATTGCTCATCATTTGGTAGTCGCTATATTAGCGATTGGATTGCTTATTGGTAGCACGATGCAAGCTTTGCTAAGCCACCAACAAGCAGAAATGAAAGCAGTCACTGAGCCTATGCGTTTGCAAGCGTTGGTGACCGTTGAGGGGATAAGTGATAGCGTCTATGATGCAAATACAGAAAGTGGTTATCGACAAGTGGCGGTTATTAGCCATATATCACCGCTGGTATCAGAGTTAGCATCGCAAGACTTAGATGATATTACCGTTGGTTTTTTAGGCGATGGCAAAAATAGCCTAAGTGAAAATTCCTCAAATAAGGATATGTCGCATGATAACCATTCAAATAACAGTTTAGATAGCAGTGGCAATGGCAGTGAGGAGATAGAGTACCGTGTATTACTCAATGCCTATCCAAAAAAATCCCTATCTACAACGTCTTCAGGCAGTGATCAGTTTACAAAATTAAATCATTTGCAGCCAGGTGATCAGCTGTTTATGAGTTTGACGCTTGCACCACTGGCTATCTCCGAACAAGCCCTAAACAATCCGTCTGGTTTTGATAGCTATCGTTGGCTGCGAGGTCGTCATATTGATGGTGTCGCAAATATATTGGCGGTTAGTACATTGCCCGTTACTGATGGTGAATCATCAAACATATCGCTCGCTTCCGATAGCTATCTTCAGCGTTTGCGTACTCGTATTGACCAAGGGCGTTGGCAATTGCGGCAGCATTTCTATACCGATTGGCGTGATAAAACCACAGCAGAGCAGCAAGCAAAAGCCGTTACGCTCAGTCTACTGACAGGCGACCGCAGTTTAATAAATCGCGATACCAAAGATTTGTATCAGCTGGCAGGTATCTCACATTTACTGGCAATATCAGGGACGCATGTATTGTTTTTAGCGATTGTATTGGCGGGTGGTGCAGTTCTAATCTTTGATCGATTCTGTCCAGTTGTTTATCGCTATATACCACGTTGGCAAGTGCGTTGGTGGGTGATGATTGGTGCTGCTTTTGTCTATGCATTATTTACAGGGTTTGATGTACCTGCTGCCCGTACTGCATGGATGCTACTGGCGATAGGCTTGGTACGTTTAACCTTATTACCTATCAGTACTATGCGTGTATTGTTTGCACTAGCAGTATTGATGGCATGGCTTGATCCTTATGTACTATGGCAAGCAGGGTATTGGTTGTCCTTTATTGCAGTGGCACTATTACTCAAATACGAAGACACGTCCTATAAATACAGGCAAGTATCTGTATTTAGTCATCAAGCTGGAGCCTATAAATCTAATGCCATAAATGGGTTGGCCAAACGTGTTTGGATGATAGGTAGACGCATATTCAAATTACAGTTTTGGTTGTTTATCACTTTACTACCTATTACGTTACTGCTGTTCGGCAAGGCCTCACTATGGGGACTTTTCATCAATCTATTTGCTATCGGCTTATTTGGTTGGGTGATTGTACCGCTCAATCTACTGGCAGGGCTTTTTTATCTGTTGTCACCTACTATCGCTGATAGGATTTGGGCACTCGTCAGTGCCATTGTTGCGAGCTTGCATGAGCTAATGATATGGCTGACGTCATTACCATCGTTGTCAGAAGCATGGCTCTACACACCTGTGAATATGGCTATCTTATTGATGGTATTGCTGAGCATATTGCCTTGGCTGTTACCACGAGGGTTTATCAGTCGTTGGCTAGTATTGCCGCCATTGACTATGCTGATGATGACGGTCTATGCCAATCAGCAGTCACTCACGATGACGCCAACGTTATATATATTACCGACGGGTGATCAATATATAAGCGCCGCTCTGTTGCAATATCCTATTACCAATCCTGAAAATACTAATAATAAGAGTGTCAGTTGGCTGTTTTTAGCTGATCATAGACCGAAAGCCACACGAACGATGCCAAGTAACTTGACGGTAGAGAAGCTCTCGACGATGTTGGAGCAGCAATTGGGCAGTTTATCGATTAATAAGCTAGAAGGTATTACCGTACAGAGTGGTAGAGTTGGATTAACGGATACGCTGACAACGGATGATAAGCATGCTGATATTAATACTATAAGTTCTGAGCTATTACCACTGACGGTTGCCCAGTTAAATCAGCATTTACCCATCAATCAGTACTGGCAAGCAGGGCGCTTTGATCGTTGGTCTGTACTTCAGCGCTCATATAAGGTTGCCAGTCAATCTAAGAGTAAGTCAGATATTAAAGTGCAAGGTTGCGAGCAGGGTAAAACATGGCAGCTACCGAATGGCGACTTGTCCATACAAGCATTGACAGGTTGGCGCACAATAGATGATGAAAGTGTTTGGGATTGCACGCTCGCTATAGACACTGGCTTACCAATACAAGTACTAAAATATAATGCCGCTGATCCACTCAGGTCATTACCTGCAGCTGTACAAACACTGCCATCGAACCTTTCATTCTTGATGCCTAACGTAGCAGCGACTACATCACGTCTAGTTTTGAATGTAGATACTCATCAGCGTGTTTGGCAGATGTGGGAGTTGTTGTGTTCAACGGAGCCACTATTTGATCAAGCAGCCACTGGTCAAACACCCATTAATCCAATAACTACTGAGCCAATAACCATTAATCAAAGAATAATGCCATCTAATATCACATGGCTGGGACACAGTACATCGCATATAACTGCCAATGTACTAGGCCTTCAAAGCATTAATGAAATTATGACTTATGATGATAAAGCGCTAGCGGTGGCACTATCTATAGATGATAACTTTCAGAGCAAATTCTCATACTAAATTATAATAATACCCTTCAAAAAATTGCTCATACTCTTAGCGTTACAATATGGTGATATTTCACAGTTATACTATTGAACCATAATGGAAATGCGACCATACTTACCAACCTATTAATATAAATGACGCTTGCATTACAAATGCGTCGAGAGTAAGAACTAGCTTCTTACTACATTTATATTCTATATCATCTCTTTTATCGTTTTAGATTGTTTCTGACTTAGGAAGTTATATGCCCAACTGGCCACCAGACCCTAACAAACGTCCTGACACTTCGGCAAATCAGCCAGCACCCATGCAGCAATCAAGCCAACCGACTGGACAAGAGTGGCGACTGCTGGAAAACACATTGCTGGCTAGTGTGGTTGAACAGCGCCGCGCTCGTCGCTGGAGTATCTTTTTTAAATTATTGACCTTTGGTTATATCTTATTGATATTTTTGACCCTTGGCCGTGGTTGCAGCAGTGCCTCAACAGGCATGGATGCAGTCGACAATAGCGAGCCACATTTGGCCGTGGTTGAGCTGCAAGGTGTCATCAGTAGCGGCGATGTGGCCAATGCCTATGATGTCAATGAAGCTCTGACCCGTGCCTTTGAAAACAGTAACTCAAAAGCTGTTGTGCTAGATATCAACTCACCTGGTGGCTCACCTGTACAGTCTGATGAAATTTGGCAGACTATGATGGAGTTGCGTCAAGAGTACCCAGACAAAAAGCTTTATGCAGTGATTGGTGATATTGGTGCTTCTGGCGCTTATTACATTGCTTCTGCAGCAGACGAGATTTATGTCAATCCATCAAGTTTGGTTGGCTCTATCGGCGTGATTATGTCGAGCTATAATATCGAAGGCTTGATGGATAAAGTCGGCGTAAAAGATCGTACTTTGACCGCTGGTGAGTATAAAGATATCTTAAGCTTATCGCGTCCATTGACTGACTATGAAGAAGGTCATGTCGAAAAAGTATTAGCAAATACGCACAAGCATTTCATCGATGCAGTGAAAGAAGGCCGCGGCGATCGTCTAAAAAATCCTGAACAGAATAAGTTGTTCTCAGGGCTATTTTGGACAGGTGAGCAGTCTATCGAACTTGGTCTAGCAGACAAGAAAGGCAGCATCGCGAGCTTAGAAAAAGAGTTAGATCTTGATACGGCGATTAACTACAGCCCAACAGATCCTTTTGAGTCATTTATGGATCGTTTTGCTATTAAGTTAGGTGCAGGCATTGGTTCTAGTGTCAATCTTGATGTCCTAACAAAAGAAGATGGCAATGTGGAGATGCGTTAAGCATTTTGTATTTTAGATTTACTGTGTATGATTGATAAGGCTGAGCGTATAATTATGCTCAGCCTTCTTATTTATATATTAGATATGTCAGATTTGATGATGATAAATGACACATAAGCTATCCATAATGATTCGATGAGAGCCTATTATGACTGATGAACGCAATTTTCAGACCTTTGCCACTTTACCTATCTCTAAAATAACAAACAAACCTGTTATTCATTTTGCGCATGCTAATGGTATGCCAAGTGCTGTTTATCAGCCATTTTTTGAGAACTTAGCAGCGTTTTTTACGATTGAATATATTGCAATGCTGGGCGATACTCCAGGTTATCCCGTAGATGATCACTGGCGTAGTCTCACAAATCAAATTATTGATAGTGTAAAAAGTGCTTGTGAGAAACATGGCGTCGCGCAAGTAGTCGCAGTCGGTCACTCACTTGGCGCAATGTGTACCATGCAAGCATTGTATCGTGAGCCAAAGTACTTTGCGCAAGCGGTCCTCATGGATCCGCCTTGGATTTATGGCAAGGTAAGTCTGCTATGGCACTTGGCAAAGACAGTGGATCGGTTGCCGTTGATGAATAACCGTTTGATGGATAAGTTATCACCCGCTGGAATATCCAAGCATCGCCGTGATGTATGGGATAGTCGAGCAGATGCTTATGAACAGATGCGCCATAAAGGGTTTTTTAAGAATTTTGATGAGCGCAGTTTTCAAGGCTATATCGACCATGGCTTACACCAACGTGCTGACGGTAAAGTAACCTTAGCGATTCCTAAATCTAGCGAAGTTGCCGTATTCCGTACCAATCCATCTTGGTATTGGCTCACACCAAATCGCGGTCCTAAGGTGCCTGTGACTTTGATTATTGGTGAAGACAGCATATTTTTAAAACGTCACTTCCCTCAGCAAGTGCAGGCACGATTAGGGGTGCCTTATACCACTCATGCAGGTGGTCATATGTTCCCGCTTGAACATCCTGACTCTGTATCACTGCAAGTATTGTCATTGATTGAGCAGCAACTGTTAAAATAGTCGTCAATTATTATTGATGATTTTTACAGAGATAGGCTGAAAACAGACTTTTGAGTAACGACTTTATGCTAAAAAATGCTACTGACTCACGCAAGCAAGCTGCATCGCTTGACCATGTACCACTGTTTTCACACTTGGGTGCATTCCTACTAACGGTAGGCATGGTGATGGTGTTTTTTATCAGTCAGTTATTGGGTGTATATGTCGCTGGCAAGCTAGTGTTACCTGCTACTCAAAATGCAACAGTAGGTGATATATTCTTATTTGGCGGTAATGATGGCACGGTTGTGAGCCTCTCTATCATTATAGGTTGTGTGTTAATAACAGCGATTACTGTCTCTGTCATTCGTTTGAGGGGAGGCAGTGTGCGTCAGTATCTGGCGATAAAGTCATTTTCATCTGCGGCGGGGCTGAAAATGGCTGGGCTGCTATTGATATTTATGATTGCCAGTCAGGCGCTGACGTACTTTCTCGATGAGACGCCACTGGTATTTGTGGATCCGCTATACCAATCTGTCAGTTCGGTATGGCTGCTGGTCTTTGCGATGGTCATCGTTGCACCATTATATGAAGAGTTGGTCTTTCGCGGTATTTTATGGACGGCTATCGCAGAACAGTTCGCTGATTCCTCTTATTCCACAAAGTATCGTGGCGCAATCGTTGCCAGTATTGTGACCAGTTTGATATTTGCAGTGATCCATGTGCAGTATGGTATTTATGAAATCAGCACCATTGTCGTATTGGCATTGGTATTTTGCTATGCACGTGTCAAATCAGGGTCGTTATTATTGCCGATACTATTGCACATCGCTAACAACGGTGCAGCGATGTGGCAGTATATGGCGCAAGGAGCTTAAATAAACCGCGATTTTTTCTGACTTTTTAAAGCATCTTTATGCTCGTTCTTACGATGATAAAAGCGATTACATATCAGGATTCAATAAGAAGACTTCATCTGCCGCGCGTTTGATATCATCAATGGTCAGCTGAGGTTTACCACTCAATGCCTGACGCCATTTACGTGCACCCATAAGTCCTTGGAATAACCCTAGATAATGACGTGTCATCGTAGGTAGCGGTTCACCTTTGGCGAGTTGCTCTTCGAGATAGGGATAAAGCTGCGATAGAATTTCTGAGCGTTTAGGTGCTGGCTTGTCGCTCCATAAGCTATTGGCTTCTGCCAATAAATAAGGATTGTGATAAAACGCTCGTCCAATCATGACCCCATCGATATGTTGCAAGTGCGTTTCAATATCAGTGATTGTGTCAATCCCACCATTAATCTCAATATCGAGTGCTGGAAAGTCTTGTTTGAGGCGATACACATCTTCATAGCGGAGTGGTGGTATCTCGCGATTCTGCTTAGGACTCAGCCCTTGTAGCCACGCAGTACGTGCATGAACGATGAATCGCGTACACCCAGCCTCGGCGACGGCCTGCACAAAATCTACCATAAACTCATAACTGTCGAAGTCGTCAATACCGATGCGATGCTTAACCGTCACCGGAATATCGACTGCTGCTTGCATATGTTTGACCAAGTCTGCAACCGTATGAGGCTCTGCCATTAGGCAAGCGCCTATCTTATTATGCTGTACGCGATCTGATGGGCAACCAACGTTGATATTGACTTCATCATAGCCATGCTGCTGTGCAAATTCAGCGCATTGAGTCATCTCGCTATTGTCAGCGCCACCCAGCTGCAACACTAACGGATGCTCTTGCGTATCAAAGCGTAGATGCCGTGCGCGATTGCCATGTATTAGGGCACCCGTACTGATCATCTCTGTATATAAATACACATGCGGGTTAAAGAGCCGTGCAAAGTACCGATAATCTGTGGTTGTCCAGTCGATCATTGGTGCGACAGAGAGTCTTTTATTGGTCATATCAACCATGATTGTTAAGCCTTAATATTCTAATCTTTGAGGGTGTGGGGTTTCGTGCAAAAATGTTTATACCAAATAATGGTATAAACATTTTAATGAATATCCCGATCTAGATAATCTGGTCGATTTTTTTGGCTTCGGGCAAATTATAGAAGTAAATGCCCATTATTATTCCAATAAAACCGATGAACGCAATGTAGAGTGCTGGTGAGAAAGCCACATAAAGAGTGGCATAGCCAAGCCCGAAAGGCACTAACACCCCGACAATGCCGTAGGCTATATTATAACAAAAAGCCATTCCTGTGAGTCTGACATTGGTTGGAAATAACTGCAAAATAATGGCCGGTATCATACCAATGATGCCAGCACAAAATCCTAACAGCGCATACATAATGAGGATGTAGTCACCGCTCGACTGTAGATGATAAAAGAATGCCAGCATCTGGACGATTAATAGAATAGAACCAATGGTCAAAATTTTACCAAAATTTTGATGGTTAGAAATTATTCCATAAAAAATACAGCCAAGAATCATGAATATAATACCTAGACTGTGTGAAAATCCGAACAGGTCGCTATCTAACGTAAAGTGCATCTCAATCAAATCAGGCAATAAGAGTACGACCACAGTCGTTACGCTAGAAACAATAAGCGTGAGAATCATACCAATAAATAGTGAATGTTTGCAGTGCTTGAAGAGTAGGCGGAATGGTTTGGCAACATAGTCGTTTGGTTGCGAGTTTTTCATTTCAAGGAAAAATGGCGACTCATCGATCCATCGCCATGCCAATAATGGCATAAGGCTCAAGGCAGCCGCGATGAAAAATGGTAAACGCCAACCGTAATCAGCCAATTGCGCCGTCGTCATGGAACTGGTCAGCCAAAGAAAAAAGGCATTAGAGAATAATACCCCTACATAGAAACTGGCGCTGACATAACTACAGACGACGGACGAGTACAGCCGTGGCACATGCTCTGCTACAAAAATCCAAGCGAGTGGTACATAAATACCAAATGCCATACCTTGTATAAATCGTAAAGTGATAAATAAGATGGGTGCAATCAATCCCCATTGTGCATAAGTAGGTAAGCTCGCCATTGCCAATAGGCTGAGTGCAGTGACTAATATACTGATTAGTAGTATGGGTTTGCGACCTTTTATATCACCATAACGACCAAAAACAATGCCACCAATTGGGCGTGCGAAATAGCCAATCGTAAACAGTCCAAGCCCTTGTATCTTTGTAATAGTCGGGTCGATGTTAGCAGGAAAAAAAGCGGCCGCCACAATATCTGAGATATATAAATAAATCAAAAAATCAAAAAACGCCACTGCACTACTAAAGCAGATAAACATTACTGTATTTCTGTCTCTAGAAGACATCAGTGCATATTGGGAACGGGAAGGCATAATAGATCACGCATATATAAAGGCATTCGTTAAGCCGGTTATTATCTAGATAACCGGCCATAATAAAAAACGACAAATCAGTATAAATAGATAATGATTTGTCGAAAAAATAAAGGTTTGGGAGCTAATATATGAAACAGATGTCTAAGTTACAAGGGTTCTGAGAGTAAGTGAAAATTAATCACTCAGTCATTTTAATTTACCTCTAAACAGTCATTTTGAGGGTTATCAAGTATGAGCGCTACAATAGCCAGTCAATAGGTAACCATGACATGATAGTCAGCCAAACATGGTCGCTGACATCGACACGCGGCTCTGAATCGTAAACCACTTTTTTACCATTTTCCATGGTTTGCCACTGCAGGTTGCCATTGTCTAATAACTTCACTTCATAAGCTTTGCTTAATAAATCGTCGCCAAGTGCGCCATGCAACTGTCTCGCTAGCTCATCATCATTGATAATCACACCCATTTCGGTATTGATATTGGCAGATCGAGGGTCAACATTATATGAGCCAATGAATACTTGGTGGTCATCAACCGCAAAAGTCTTTGCATGTAGGCTGGTGGAAGACTGACTGCGAGCTTTCCACAGCTTATTTTCACGTTGTTCTTCAGAAGCAGTCGATTTTAGCTCATAGATTTTGACACCGGCACGGAGCAGGCTAGGACGCCATTGGCTATAGCCGGAATGCACAGCTGTTACGTCGGTTGCATCAAACGAATTGGTTAAAATTTTGATATCAACACCAGCTTCGGACAGTTTTACTAGTGTATTGACGCCGTCTTTAGTAGGCACAAAATAAGAGGAGATAATCGTTAGCTGCTTGGTTGGTGTACCTAATAATGTCCGTAGTTGATGCACCAAATTGGTGTCAGCAGGGACAGCTTTTGTCAGTTTGCCAACATCATCACTCAAAAACTGCATATCTGTCCAACGAAAGGGCACACGCTTATTGATCAAATCGCTGTCTATCGTTGAGTCTTCGATTGCTGTTTTATAAATCGTTAAATCGCTTTCTGACTTTTTGTCATCTAAACCAAGTTTGTCTAACGCTGATAAAAAATCAGATGGTGCGCTATCATCAGCGGTGACTAGAGTTTCGATATCAAATGATAGTGGCGATGACCAATAACTGGTAAAGCTGTTATCAATATCTGCGACTACTCTACCAATCAATAAAACATCTAAATCGGCAAATTGGCTGTTTTTATCATTACTTAGGTATTCATCGCCAATATTACGTCCACCAATAATAGTAATCTGCTTATCAAAGGTCATGCTCTTGTTATGCATACGGCGGTTGATACGTGGCAAGCCCGTGACGTAATTCAATGTTTGAAATTTACGGTGCATAAGGGGGTTGATGATACGTACCGCAATATTAGGGTGGCTGGCAAAACGCAGTAAATGCTGATCGAATGTCGCGTTATTATTAAAATCATCTAATAATAAACGCACAAGCACGCCACGCTCAGCAGCTTTCCATAAATCTCTTAACAGTAATTGGCCTGCTTGATCATTGTGCCAAATATAATACTGTGCATCGATGTTGCGTGTGGCCATATCCGTTAATATACTGCGAGACGCAAATGCATTGGCACCAGTCACGATAGGGTGGTAGCCTGACAATTCTGGATGAATATCATTTTGCTCACTAACGGCTGCCACTAGATCGATGTTGCTGGTTATAGATGTTTCATTGTCTTGGCTGCTTTTAGGTTGATATAGAGCGTCGACCCGTGCTGATAGCGCTTGGCTTTCAGGCAGGTGTGGTTGCTTCGGTAAGCTTTGGCACCCAACAAGTCCTAAGGTAAGTCCAAGTGTTAGACTCAACGATAGATTACTTGGATCTATACTAAACATCGACATAAATGAGTTACCTTAGTGAGCCCTAATATAATAAAAATTCCGTTAAAAATAAGCATGATATCCCTGTGTTTGCTGACAGAAAATAGTGCCAATTATGGGACAAGTAATAAAACTGCCCAAGGTGGAACTTAGATCGCCGCTAAGCTTATCAGCTGTCGGCATCTATGCCTATTATAAATACGTTATTTTTGTTAGATTTGGCGGCGCATTTATTGGTTGTTTAACTACTCATTAATCTTCAAACCTATCTTGATATAGAGGTATATCGGTATTCAAAAATAACATTTGATAATCATCTGAAACCAGCTGTTTGGAATAAGTTGGCATGATATGATAACGCTGGTGTATTAGGGCGTGTCTTCATTTCAAAAATGGTGATAAAAGTGAGATAAATTGCCGTCAAATAAGAAAAATAGCGCAGATAATATCGGGATATTAACTGGCTATTTGACTATGTTTGGCAAGATTTAGCCATTTTTAGCCCATTGAGATGACTATCGAGTGAATTGAAGGCACGCCCTAAGTCAATAATTAAAAAATAAGCAGCCACTTTTACTACAGTCAAATTTATAACTATCAAATTTACAACTATCAAGTCTATAACTATCAAGATAACGGAAGATTTATGAGCCAGTCGCAAACCAATGATGAAAGTAATGTAAACAAGTTAGATCCAAACTGGCGCAACGATGCCTTAGATTTAGGACTGGATTATGGCATGCAGACCATTGCGGTACGAGCAGGGCAACATCGTACGGACGAAGGTGAACATTCAGAGCCTATTTTCACCACCAGCTCTTACGTTTATACCTCTGCTGCTGATGCCGCTGCGCATTTTGATGGCACCAAGACGGGCAATGTTTATTCACGTCATACCAATCCAAGTGTACGTACCTTTGAGCGTCGTCTAGCCGCCCTCGAAAATGGTGAGCGCGCCGTTGCGACGGCTTCAGGTATGGGTGCGATTTTGACCATGTGCTTGGCCTATTTGAAAGCAGGCGACCACCTACTGGCGGCCAATCAATTATTCGGTTCCTCTATTGGTTTATTTAATAATTATATGGCCAAGTTTGGTGTTGAAGTCAGCTACGTTGATTGCTTCGATAACGAAGCATGGGCGAATGCCGTTCAGCCAAATACCAAGGTTATTTATTGCGAAAGCCCAAGTAATCCGCTAGCGCAGATTTGCGATCTTGGTTATCTCAGCCAGTTATGTAAAGCCAATGATATCTTATTAGTGGTTGATAACTGCTTTGCCACGCCAGCATTACAGCGCCCGTTAGATTTGGGTGCTGATGTGGTAATTCACTCTGCAACTAAATATTTGGATGGTCAAGGTCGAGTACTTGGCGGCGCGCTTGTCGGTAGCGACAAGCTGATGCAAGAAGCATTTACCGTGGTACGCTCAGGTGGTATTAGTATGAGCCCATTTAACGCTTGGGTATTTACCAAAGGCCTCGAAACGCTTAAATTGCGTATGCAAGCACATTGTCAAAATGCTAATCAAGTGGCTGATTTCTTAGTCAATCATCCTAATGTCAGTACCGTGCATTTCTCAGGGTTGAGCGATCATCCTGCTCATGAGCTTGCTACGCGCCAACATCATATGAAGGGTGGCTATGGTGCTATCATGGGTTTTGAAGTAAAACCAACTGCTGACCTTGACTCAAAAGCTGCCGCTTGGCATGTCATTGACTCAACACGGATGGTATCTATCACCAATAACTTGGGTGATGCGAAAACAACCATTACCCATCCGGCGACCACCACACATTTCCGTCTGACTGCTGAGGCTCGTGCAGAGGCAGGCGTCAAAGATGGTCTTATCCGTCTGTCTGTAGGTTTAGAAGATGTAGAAGATATCATTAAAGATTTGGCGCGTGGTTTAGACAGTTTGTAAAGATAACGGTATAATCGCTATTAGCACTTTATATTAGTAAAATATCAATCATTTATTATTAAAAAACAAAAGAGGCAACTATGAATATTCAAGCATTGATGCAACAAGCACAAACGATGCAAAAGAAAGTCGAAGCAAACGTTGAAAACGCTAAGAAAGATCTTGCCAATAAAGAAGTACATGCAGAAGCGGGCAGTGGTCTAGTAAAAGTAACCATGACTGGTCGCCATGTCGTTAAGCGTTTAACCATCGACCCAAGCTTGCTCGAAGACGAGCCAGATATGATCGAAGACTTAATTGCTGCTGCTATCAATGATGCCGTTCGTCAAGCAGATGACTTGTATGAAGAAACCATGGCTGGCGCAACATCAGGTATGGGTCTACCACCAGGTATGCAAGGCATGTTCTAATATCCATTCCAAACATAACTTAACTTGTTAGGCTTACTGAGCCCACTAGGGTGGTACTAGTCTTCCATGTTATTTTAAATTTTTGGTATGGATAGGTGGCTTGTTTTATAATTAATTGGCGATAGGCCATCTGACTATAATGTCTAGCAAATGGGGTTGTTATCGACACGATACGACCCCATTTTTATAGCTACGGTTTATAGATAAAGGAAGTATTTTGCTGACAGCCAAATTTGATCAGCTGGTCAAACAGCTACGTATTTTGCCAGGCGTCGGGCAAAAAAGTGCCCAACGTATGGCGTTACATCTGCTCACCAAAAAACGCCCACAAGGCATGGCGCTCGCCCAAGCGTTAGATGATGCGATGCGTGATATTGTTGAATGTCAGCGTTGTCATAGCTTCAGTGATGAGGCTATCTGTCCGTTGTGCCAAGATCCTAGACGCGATGATGGATTGTTATGTGTGGTCGAAACGGCTGCAGATGTGATGGCGATAGAGCAGACAGCAGGTTATCGTGGGCGTTACTTTGTCTTAGGCGGACATTTATCACCTATCGACGGAATCAGTGCTGATGATTTAAATATCGATCAGTTGGTCTGGCGTGTCAAACAAGAGCCGGTTGAAGAGCTGATACTGGCAACGGGTACCACTGTCGAAGGGCAGACTACTGCACACTTTATCAGTGAAGCTGTTAGCCGTCATGTCAATAAAGTCACGCGATTGGCACAAGGCGTACCGATGGGCGGTGAGCTTGAGTACCTAGACAGTATGACGCTTGGTCAAGCCATACAAAATCGCTCATTTTTATAAGTTTTTATAATATTTCTCTAGCCGTCAAGTCTTGCTCATTTGATTTTATGGTACTGTTATAATTGTTTTATTATTTCATTTTATTAAAACGTGGTTTAGCGTTTTATTTTCTCTTATTTATGCAGGTATCTGCCCGTGTCCAACCATGTTTCGAACGCTTCTACCCATTCAAACACGCAAGACGACGCTTGTGTTGCTAATGATGACGTATCCCGTCAATCACTTAATACAAACGTCGATTCAGCAGTGTTACCGCCACAACCAGATATCGATGCGTTACTAGACATCGCTGATGAAGCTGCTGTCACATGGGTACGTGAGCAAAGCGGTCTGGCTCAAGTCATCGATGCATTAGCTACTTGTGGCCGTGTCGCATTAGATACTGAATTTATCAAGCGTGATACGTACTATCCACGATTGGCACTGGTTCAGCTGAATACGGGTAACCATATTTATTTGCTAGATGCACCGCAGTTGCAATTGGCTGAACTGTGGCAGGCGCTGAGTGAAGTGGATGTAGCGATTTGGCATGCATGCGGCGAAGATTTAGGTATTTTTTATCTGTTGTCTGGTTGTCCGCCATTGACTAATATATTTGACACTCAAATTGCATTGTCTTATCTAACTGGTCAACTGCAGATGGGTTATCAGCAAGCGCTTGATGATCAGTTAGATATGCATATTGATAAAGAACAAAGCCAGTCTGATTGGCTGCAACGTCCGCTATCGGATGAGCAAGAGCAATATGCAATTGATGATGTGCGGTTTTTACCAGCGTTGTATTTGAACCTTGAATACGAGCTAAAAAAACAAGGTCTGTACGATTATGTATGGGCCGATTGTCAGCTTTATGCCAGTGATTTGTATAATACACAGCACGTTGAAGATGATGCGATGTACTTAACGATGGCAGATTATCGCTACAACTCGCAGCAGATGGCGATACTCAAAGGAGTTGCTACGTGGCGAGAAGAACTGGCGCGTGCGACCAATCAACCCCGTACGTTTGTGATAAAAAAACAAGCAGTGCGTGAAATTATTACTGAAAAGCCCAATAGCATGCGAGAGCTTGCGCATAAAACAACGATGCATCGCAGTATGTTGCGGCTGTATGGTGAAGAGTTGCTGAAGGTCATCAAAGACGCAAAGAGTTTGCCACCTGCTGAGCATCCCGATTGTCTGTTACCGCCGTATCGTTCAAAAAATAAAGTCCTATCAAAGGCCGTGCAACAAGCGATAGATAATCAAGCGCAGAAAATTGGTGTGCCTGCTAATGTGCTGATGCGTAAAAAATGGCTTGCTCAACTGTATGAAGTTGTGGCTTTCAACAAAGGCATCAGCGAGTTACCACAAGGGCTAAAAGGTTGGCGCAATAATTGGATAGTGCATACCTTGATTCCAGTCATTGAGAAGCACAAAACTGAATTACAGCAAGGTATGGGTGTTCATGCTTAATAAGCATGAATGTCTATTGGAGTTTGAGCGTTGTTAATTATCAAAATCTCATAACGATCAGCGTTCAAATTGTCCATTTTGTAAAAAATACATTGCCTGTTTCGCAACGGATTTGTCGATTAGCATCCCCGTATGTGAGACAGGCATCACGATATGATCGGCAGCTGCTTCAATCTTAGTTTCTTGTATATATACTGTGCCGTCATGCATCAGATGTTCTGCTGATGGCACGTTATCTGTCTTACGCAATTTTCGATTATGATAGGCTAGGATAGGTTGCCCTAAACCCTGCGCTTTATTACCAGCTATGACGCCAAGTTCAATACCTTTTGGCAAAGGCGCAACCGTGCCATCCAAAGCTTGCTCGTATGATTTACCGACAATCGCAGGAGCGAGTCGCCAAATATAATCGCCACTAATGCTGCCATTATGCGGCGTGCCTAGAGTCACACAGCGTCCAATTTTCCACTGAGGGTAGTGCGCTATAAAATCACGAATAATTAGCCCGCCTAAGCTATGACCAATGAGGTCAATTGGCTTGGCAGGATTGTGATTGCTCTCAAGCCAAGCGTTTAAACGTTGACTATTAGTCTTGATTCCATCACGCATACTGCGATAGCCGTATTGATGAGTCTCAAAATCTGCGGTTTGCAAACGTTTGGCTAATGGTCGCATAATCCATGCTGTTTGATGCAGGCCATGAATAAGAATAACGCGATTTTTCTGTTGCATGTCTGCTCCAACATCGTAAAAGTTATTTTATTATATCGATAAATACTATCATTATTTATGCTACTTAGAGTTTATTGAATGTTCAACAGACCTTAATACTATACACAAAATAAAACCTCCAAATCAGCTACTGACTTGGAGGTTTGTTTTTTTATAAAAATCTACTTATGGTTGATCAAAGACTACGATTACAAGTAGTTTTCGATACTTGGGCAAGAACACATGAGGTTCTTATCGCCATAAGCGTCATCGACACGTGCTACGCTTGGCCAGAACTTATGAGCGCGGATATAAGGAAGCGGGAATGCAGCTGTGTCACGGCTGTATGGATGCGTCCATTCGCCGCTAGTCACCATAGCAGCAGTATGCGGTGCGTTGACCAATGGGTTGTCTTCTAGCGTCCAACCATTTTCGCCAGCTTTGGCTTGTAACGCTTCAGCTTTGATAGATTTGAGCGCGCTGATAAAGCGGTCTAGCTCTTCTTTTGACTCAGACTCTGTCGGCTCAATCATCAAAGTGCCAGTAACTGGGAAGCTCATCGTTGGTGAGTGGAAACCATAATCCATCAAGCGCTTAGCGATATCGCTTTCACTGATGCCAGTATCTTCTTTTAACGGACGAATATCGATGATACATTCGTGAGCGACACGGCCGTTTTTACCTGTGTATAGCACAGGGTAGTGATCTTTTAGTTCAGCGGCCACATAGTTAGCATTTAATAGGGCCATCTCAGTCGCTTTTAGCAAGCCATCACGGCCCATCATGGCGATGTACATCCATGAGATTGGTAAGATACTCGCTGAACCATAAGGCGCTGCTGATACTGCTGAGCAGTCTTTTTGCGCGTTATGTACAGGGCTTAGCGTATGGTTGGCCATAAATGGTGCTAAATGCGCCTTCATACCGATAGGCCCCATACCTGGACCACCGCCGCCATGTGGGATACAGAAGGTTTTATGCAAGTTCATGTGTAGCACATCTGCGCCGACATCTGCAGGCTGCATCATGCCTACCTGAGCATTCATGTTGGCACCATCCATATAGACCTGACCACCGTGATTATGAATAAGGTCACAGATTTTACGGATGCCTTCTTCGAACACACCATGCGTTGATGGGTAAGTGATCATCAAAGCACCTAGACGCGCGCTATGCTCTTCACATTTAGCAGTTAGGTCATCGATATCCACGTTACCATTGTCATCAGTTTTGACCACAACCACTTTCATGCCCATCATCATAGCAGTCGCTGGGTTGGTACCATGCGCTGACATTGGAATCAAGCAAACATCACGATCGGTTTCACCCAAGGATTCGTGATAGCGGCGGATGGCAAGCAGACCTGCATACTCACCTGATGCGCCAGAGTTTGGCTGCATAGACACATCATCGAAACCAGTAATGGCTTTGAGTTGGTCTTGTAGGCTATCAATCATGGCGATATAGCCAGTGACTTGATCACGTGGTGCAAAAGGATGCACATTAGCGAATTCAGGCCAAGTGATCGGTAGCATTTCACTGGTCGCATTCAATTTCATGGTACAGCTACCAAGTGAAATCATGCTACGGTTCATCGCCAAATCTTTGTCTTCAAGCGACTTCAAATAACGCAGCATTTCATGCTCGGTGTGATGCGAGTTAAATACTGGATGTGTCAAGATATCATCAGTACGTAAGTGTGCACTATCAAGAGATACACTGGCTGCTTCAGGTAAGTCGTGTGTTTTGCTGACAAACAGCTGAGTTAAAACATTAAAGTCTGTTTGATCACTGATTTCACTGAATGAAACGGCTAGTTTGCTGTCACCCAGACGCCATAAGTTGTAACCAACATTATCCGCGTTTTCAAAAATCTGAGTAGCCAGACTTTCTGAACCACAATCAACCACAACGGTATCGAAGAACTGATCATGTACCACGTTTAAGTTGCTATCGTTAGCACCCTTAATTACATTAGCAAAGGCAGTGGCAAACGCATGGATACGAGTGGCGATACGTTTAACACCAGTTGGACCATGATACACAGCATACATACCTGCCAAGTTGGCAAGCAATACTTGTGACGTACAGATGTTTGAGTTGGCTTTTTCGCGGCGGATATGCTGCTCACGAGTCTGTAGAGCCATACGTAGCGCAGTATTGCCTTGCGAATCTTTTGATACACCAATGATACGGCCAGGTGCTGAACGTTTGGCTTTGTCAGAGAAAGCGAAGTAAGCCGCGTGTGGGCCACCGAAGCCCATTGGGATACCAAAGCGCTGTGTGCTACCCAAAGCCACATCTGCGCCCATATCAGCTGGTGATTTTAGTAGTACCAAGCTCATGATGTCACTAACCACACTGACGTAGGTTTTGTTTTCTTTAACAGCTGCAATGACGTCTGTTAGGTCTTTTACGTCACCTTCAACACCGACGTATTGGAATAATGCACCAAAATAATCGCCTGATTTGGCAGTTTCAAAATCCCCAACGACCACGTCCCAACCAAAATACTTGGCCCGAGTATTGATGACATCTAGTGTCTGTGGATAGACACGATCATCTACAAAAAACTGCATCGATTTGCTTTTGCTCACGCGCTTTGACATGGCCATGGCTTCAGCTGCTGCGGTTGCTTCGTCAAGTAATGAGGCACCAGCAAGCTCAAGACCTGTTAGATCGATACAAACTTGTTGAAAGTTAAGCAAGGCTTCTAGACGACCTTGCGCAATTTCTGCTTGATAAGGGGTGTAAGCGGTGTACCAACCTGGATTTTCAAGAACGTTACGCTGAATGACAGCAGGCATACGCACAGGCGAGTAACCTTGACCGATATAGCTTTTCTTAACGGTGATGTCATCTGCCATCGTACGCAGTTTCGCTAATGCGGCATGCTCGCTCATCGCAACTGGCAAGTCTAACTCTTTGTGTAAACGTACTGGCTCAGGCACGGTATCATTGATAAAGCTAGCCATATCTTGATAACCAACAGCGCTTAGCAGATCAGCTTGTTTAGTGTCATTTGAACCTAAATGACGGTAGACAAATTCAGCTTCGTTGAATAGTCCTTGAAAAGTATCAAACGTCGGGTTTTGAGAGATAGTCATGATAGTCCTTGATTAAGGGAGTAATAAAGTAATAAAGAGATTAACTAAAAATAACGGCATGGTGCATTAGACATAGTGCACAAACTGATCTTGATCAAAGCGGTACTGGGTGTCATAGATACCATTGTCAGCACGCTCGCCAGCACCAATCATCATAATGATATGTTGATCGTTGTTTAAACCTAATAGTTGCTTCATAGCAGGCTCATCAAAGCCGCCCATCGCACAGCTGTCAAAGCCATGTGCTCGTAATGCTAGCATTAGGTTTTCCGCAGCGAGCGAGGTGTTGTTGGTTGCCCAGTTTTTGGTGTCTTCAAAGGTATAATAAGGCGATTTAATCGGACCTTTTAAGCGTCTGACCACTTGAGTCGCGCCCCATTTAGCCGCTGATACCACATTAACTGGACCCCGTAAAAAATCCAGTGCGACGACTTTGGTATAGTAGTCTTTGACCTTTTTTGGTACAGGCTTGTCAGGGTATTCACGTAGGATTTGCTGAGCATGACTTTGCCAGATATCAGTACGAGCAACGACCGCGATCAGGCGTGCTGATGTTTTTGCCGCGTTTTGATTCATGCAGTTCTTCACCGCACGTTTGCGATTATCAACATCATCGATGACATAGAATTCCCACGGCTGTAGATTGCTAGAATTCGGCGCCAACATGGCCAAACGCAAACAGTCTGCTAATACATCATCAGGTATGGGCGTGTCCGTAAAACGACGAACAGAACGGCGTGATTCAACCACGTCGCGAAACGCTTGTAGCTGCGGTGTATGAGTAGGCGTTGCAATGTTGTCTTTAAGGTCAGTGTTGGTGCTCATATTAGGATCCATGCTGGGGATTGAATGATCAACTTGAGTCATTATTGAGTCATTATTGAGTGCACTTCTTCAATATCATCTGACAAGTGATTGATACGAATAAATCAAATAGCGGTTGGAAGTAATAAACAGTATGCAGGTTTTGAGAGTAAAGCGTACAGATACCAGCTGCTGCTAGTATCTGTCATTATTCGAGTTTTCGATGTAATAAGGTATGATGAATAGTGACCTCTAACCTTAGCGCTGCTAGTAGATTAGAGTATCGGGCTGATATTACAGCTCGTTTTCGTACTCATCAGCAGTCAGTAATGCTTCGTAGTCAGCGATGTTGTCAGGCTTCATTCTAAAGAACCAACCTTCACCATATGGATCAGAGTTGATTATTTCAGGATCATCTTCTAGTGCTTCGTTGATTTCCACAACTTCACCTGAGATAGGTGCATAAACGTCAGAAGCGGCTTTTACTGATTCAACCACTGAGATTTCGTCATCAACAGCGATGATGTCGCCGACGTCTGGTAATTCAACAAATACCACGTCACCCAGTAGGTCTTGAGCGTGGTCAGTGATACCAACAGTGATAGTGCCGTCGTCTTCTAAGCGTAACCATTCGTGGCTGGCAATGTATTTTAGTTCTGCTGGGATGTTGCTCATGGTCTCTCTCCTACGTGATAGAGGTTAATTAACAAGAATAGTAAAGCAAGAATAGTAAAGCTAAAGCTAATAGAGGCTAATAATAGAATTTATAAAGCCTATGAGTCAAACTGCTGCTTGCCATTACGAACAAACGGTAGTTTAAGAACGCGCACATCAACGAACTTACCTTTGCCGCGTAGATCAACTTGGACGTTGTCATCGTCTGATACGCTGGCAGGAATACGGGCAATCGCGATTGAGTTTTTGAGGCTAGGGGAGAATGTACCACTGGTAATGATACCAGTCTGCTCATTGTCTGTGCCTTGATTGATGGTCACCGTCATGCCTTCACGCAATACACCGCGAGTCGTTAGTAGTAGACCCACTTGCTTCATTGCAGTGTTGTCCTCTTTTGACTGCTTACGTTTGCTAACCATGGCAGTGCGGCCGACGAAGTCACGCTCATCTTTTAGCGCTAGTGTCCAACCCATATTGCATTCATAAGGGCTGATGGAGTCGTCCATGTCATGACCATATAGGTTCATGCCGGCTTCCATGCGCAAAGTATCACGTGCACCGAGGCCCGCAGGTTTAATGCCATTGGCTTTTAATTGCTCAAAGAACGCTGGTGCATCATCGCCATGCATAATGACTTCGACACCATCTTCACCTGTGTAACCAGTACGCGCGACGAACCAATCTGTGCCTTCGATATCCGTTAAGTCTGCACCAACGAAAGGCTTGAGTCCTGCTAAGGTATCTGCCCAGCTAGGTTTGGCCTGTGCCAGTTTTTCTACGGCGTTTGGACCTTGAACCGCAATCATCGCAAGCTCAGGGCGCTCAGTGATGGTAATGTCAAAGCTTTCGGCGACTTTATGGAACTGTGCCATGTCTTTATCGCGAGTGGCAGCATTAGAGACGATACGGTATTCAGTGGCTTCTTCATTCATTAGGTAGACGATCAAATCATCGATGACGCCACCTTGCTCATTTAGCATGCCAGAGTAGAGGGCTTTACCGACAGTTTTTAGTTTCTCAACATCGTTGGCCAGCAGTTTCTGTAGCCATGCTTTTGCATCGCTGCCTTTGATATCAGCCACGACCATATGTGAGACGTCAAACATCCCTGCGTCAGTACGAACGGCTTCATGCTCTTCGATTTGTGAGCCATAATGAATCGGTAATTCCCAACCAGAAAAATCCACCAGTTTGCCATCACTATCGACGTGAGACTGATATAGAGGAGTGCGTTGAGGCGCTTGATTTTGAGCTTGGTTATCTTGAGTATTGGTCATAACAAATCCTTATGTGTACATCAGTCATACTCAAAAAGTATAGAAACGGATGCGCATTATCATAGTAGTGAGAAGCAACATTGCAAGGTGCAAGTATTACATCAAAGGGTGGCACAAAAAATAAATAGAAAACTGTAGACCAAACAGACGCTGAACGTCGGTTTAAGCAATAGCCCTATCTGTCCTGTGACCTGAGATTTTCAACACGAATCATCACTATGTGGTTTTTAATCTAAACCTGCTATTGATGATAGCGTATTTTCTCCCCTTCGGTGGGTAAAACGTCGTCCGTTTTACCGCTCTCCAGATTTGTTATGCCTAATGTTTGAGTTATGCACGCTTGATGGCGTTTAACTAAACAATAATGACATGTGTTTTTTCAGTCCTTTTACCTGAGCGATTGGCAGGGTAGATGCGCCTTCGGTGGTCGTATAGCAATTATAGACATCGTATGACCAATGCGGTTTGATACGAGGCAGATGCTTACAGACTCTCTCCTGAAAAACGCTTTTATTATGAAAGGTTAATCGTATTTTTACAAGCCATCAACCACATTAAAGTGGATAATTTTGGCAAAAATGACTGTTCGAGAGGGCAATCAGTACAATTATCAATAAATAGACGGTTTTTACGTCTGTCAGATTGCAGTGAATGTGGAGCGAATACTGACACCAAAACATAAAGCGACTACTGATAATCGCCCAAAATATGCTAACCTATGGCGATAGTTTCTGATAGGTTGTTTTTATGCATTGCGATATTTATAAATTTCCAAAACATGACGATATGTACGTCTATATTGCTCGCCCTGATTATCCAGATGATACCGATGAGATTAGGGATTGGTTGGGTGTTTTGCCCAAAGATTTCCGTGCAGGCTTAGGCCGTAGTAAGTTTGTTATGCATCTAGATTTGGCAGCCACACCAACGCTGGCCCGTGTTGATAAAGCAGAAGTATTGGCAAAGCTAGAGTCACAAGGATATTTTGTGCAGATGCCGCCGCAAGATGTCATGCGCCGCCAAGCAGAATTACGGGCCCGTGAAGCGCAAGATAATATTTACGACTAGTGTCTTTATTATAAGGCGTTTGCTGCAAGGCTGTTTTAGACAAATCCTTGAGACGAGCTCCTCAGAAAGTAATCAACAAAACGTTTAGTAAACATTTGGTCACATGCATTTTGGTAGAGAGTCGTGATAAACTAGCGGCCTATCAAGTGTGCATGTCGATGATGTATTCGTTGTTACTGATTATAGTAGGGCAGTATCTAGTGTCTGCCTGCAAAAACGAAAAGACGCACAATTTATAAACGCAAATAGTGAAACGCGTATGGACTGGTTAAAAAATATCGTACATCTCTTACCGTTAGAAGCCATCAGTGATATTCTCGGTGAGGTTGCTATTTGGTGGGGGCAGATGGTCAAAGACGTGCCACCTGCCGATTTACCAATGTATGCTTACCTTGGCGGTGTCGTTATCGTATTGGTATTATGGTTGTTGGTCGCTCGTATGCTACCGAAACCACTGGGCGGTATGAGTTGGATGTTACTGTTTGCTGTTTTATTAGCACCTGGCACTGCTCTGAATGACCCTAGTGTATTAGCACCTGCTAGTATTCACGTTGTCTATTCTATTATGATGAAAGATTTTGCTGGTGCGATAGCTGGCATGGTGCCGATATTGGTGGTGTTAGTGGCGGGATTGTTTGTTGGTTTTATTTGGCAACTCATCCGTGGTGCTTTTGAATCGAGCTTAGACAAAGCACGTAGAAGCAGTGCAGAAGATACGCAGGCGACGATGCAGTTGACGACAGGCAGTTATTTGCCAGGAAGTGATACATTAACTGAACAACCTGATGTCACTCCGCAGTCTGGTAAAACGCCTTTAGCAGCTAAGGCCGAAACAGATGTCAGCTTAAAGAAAGACAGTAGCTTAACTAAAAGTTCCAAGGCAGAAAAATCTGATAAGTTATAAAGCGGTTGTTAATAGTAAGTACTTTATAAATAATTCAAAGCGCTGAAATAATAAAATAAGACTTTATAAAAAAGACACCTTGCGTGTCTTTTTTTTTGAGATTTTTTACCCCTCCTGAGAGAGATAGTCGGTTCAATATAATTTGGATACAAGGAAGGCGAGTGAAAGCATTTAGCGTGATGAGAAGTTCATACTATGTTTATTAATCGCGAAGCTTAGCAATCGCGAACGCATGAGTATTTTGGCAATGAACAAGGCTGTGCTAATCTAAATGATAATTTATTTTCCATCGATTACTTTTAATAATTTGATGACTCCTAACAGCCTTAATGTATAACAATAACTGAGACTCGATTATGACCACGACTGACAAGACTAAGAAAAGCTTTACCGGTACCAGTAGTTATATTGCTACTGATGATTTACAGCTAGCGGTAAATGCAGCAATGACGCTACAAAAGCCACTGCTGATCAAAGGTGAGCCGGGTACAGGTAAGACGCTACTGGCAGAAGAGGTGGCAGAGAGTTTAGGTATGCCCCTAATTACTTGGCATGTCAAATCGACTACTAAAGCTGAGCAAGGTCTGTACGAGTATGATGCAGTATCACGCTTACGTGATTCACAATTGGGTGACGATAAGGTCTATGACATTGCCAACTATATCAAGCCAGGCAAACTGTGGGATGCATTCACCAGCACAGAGCGCAGTGTGCTGCTGATTGATGAGATTGACAAAGCCGATATCGAGTTTCCAAATGACTTGCTGCATGAGCTGGATAAGATGTCGTTTTATGTGTATGAAACGGGCGAAACCATTACCGCAGCGCAGCGCCCAGTGGTGATTATTACATCGAACAATGAAAAAGAGTTACCAGATGCATTTTTGCGTCGTTGCTTCTTCCATTATATTGATTTCCCTGAAGAAGAAACTATGCGCCAAATTATCGAAGTGCATTTTCCTGATATTCAAGAAAAACTGGTTAATGATGCGCTCGATATCTTCTATAAACTGCGTGGTATTCAAGGTCTCAAAAAGCCACCATCAACGTCTGAATTGGTCGATTGGTTAACGCTATTGCTTGCTGATGATATGGCACAAGCAGAATTAGAAGAAAACCTGCGTGGTGAAAAGTCCATTCCGCCACTATATGGTGCGTTACTGAAAAATGAAGCCGATGTGAGTCTATTGCAGCGCTTTGCCAATATGATGCGTCGCTAGCCTGTCAGCAGTAGAAGGCGACTTAACTGCCTTGTTATCATGGTTTGAGCTTATAAGCACTAGGCTCAGTCATAACCCAATCAGCCAATAAGTGATGCGTAGCTTATGTTCATAAAACTGTTTTATACCTTGCGTACTTACGGCGTACCAGTCAGTACACGTGAACTGCTTGATCTCAATGCTGCGCTTGAGCAGGGTTTGATGATGCAGCCGCATCCTGAAGATCCAGCACTGACTACTTTTGCTAGCCGCGAAGATATGTATCGGCTGATTCGACTGTGCATGGTCAAAGACGAGCGTCATTTTGATAAGTTTGATCGGGCAATGGCGGATTATTTCGAAGGCGTCGACAGTTTAGATCTGGATGAATTATTGGCCAAGCTGACGGACGTTCCTAAAGAATGGCTGGATTTAAAACTAGACCCAAAAAATCTGACAGAAGAGCAACGTCGACTACTCAAAAAGTATGGCTCGCTAGAGGAGTTAATGAAAGCGTTAGAAGAGCGTCTAAAAGAGCAAAAAGAACGTCATCAAGGTGGTAGCAAATGGGTTGGCACAGGTGGTACTTCACCATTTGGTGCCTATGGCGATCATCCAGAAGGCGTACGGGTCGGCGGTGAATCTCGTAAGCGCAGTGCTGCCAAAGTTTGGGAGCAGCGTAAATATCGCAATCTAGACGACGATAGTCAGCTTGGTACGCGTCAAATTCAGATGGCGCTACGTAAGTAATCTGCGCCAGTTTGCACGTACTGGCAGTGCCGATGAGCTTGATATCAAAGAGACCATTAGGCGAACCGCGAAGAAAGGCGTGCTTGATATTCATATGCAGGCTGAACGCCGAAACCGTGTCAAAGTGCTGATGCTGTTTGATGTGGGCGGCAGTATGGATGTTCATGTCGAAGCGCTCGAAAAACTATTCTCTGCGGCAAAAAATGAGTTTAAAACCTTAGAGTTTTTTTATTTTCACAACTGTCTTTATGACTATGTGTGGAAAGATAATAACCGTCGCCATAGCGCACCGATGCCAACCTATGAGCTGCTCAATAAATATGGCCGAGAGTATCGCGTGATATTCGTTGGTGATGCATCGATGTCGCCATATGAGTTGATGACGGTGGGCGGTAGCGTTGAGTATATGAATAATGAGGCGGGTATCGTATGGCTGAAACGGGTACTGGATCATTTTGATAAAGTCGCTTGGCTCAATCCGGAAAATCCTACATATTGGCAATATACTCAAACCATCGTTGAGATCAAAAAACTCGTGGATAACAAGATGTATCCCATGACCTTGCATGGCGTGGAAGAGATGACCGGTTACTTAGCACGATAGTTTTGACGTTCATGCTATAGTCAGTCCTCTATCAACTGGATACGGTGTCAGTCTACTACTTGTAGTACTTTCACTCGCCTTCCTTGTATCCAAATTATATTGAATCGACTATCACTTATAAAATCTATTAAGTCTGATTGAATCCTTATGAAAGCAGCCGTTATGACAACATAACGGCTGCTTTTTTTGTTTAAAAATAAGCAATATGACAATTCGGCATTGGTATGCTGAGTAAAACATGATAACATTCATTTTAAATGAATCTTATAAGTGTTCTTATTTAAGATATTTACTTAAAGATTCTTATCTCCTGTTTTTTAATATATCAATTCGACCACACACTGAGAAACAACATGGCTTCACCAAAAACATTAGAAATCGTCACAGCAACCGTTCCTGTACTTGAAGAACATGGCGTTGCGATTACCACCGTATTTTATAGAAACATGTTTAATGAGCATCCTGAGCTGTTAGATATTTTTAATGAGACCAATCAAAAACTAGGACGTCAACAGACCGCACTGGCTACAACAGTATTAGCCGCTGCCAAGCATTTGGATAAGTTGGCCACGCTATTGCCGCAAGTGACTCAGATTAGCCATAAACATAGAGCGTTACAGATTTTGCCTGAGCATTATCCTATCGTCGGTAAGCATTTGATCGGTGCGATAAAAGAAGTGCTAGGAGAGGCGGCTACTGATGACATCATCAACGCTTGGACAGAAGCCTATGATGAGATCGCTTCGGTATTTATTCAGATTGAACATGGCATGTATAAAGAGGCGATGTGGCAAGGGTTTGCGCCTTTTATAGTGACTGAAAAGGTAGCGGCTGCTACGGATATCGCAGCCTTTACGGTAGTGCCAGTGAACGATAATGAAGACAGTAATCAAGATATTAACCTGAGTAAATTGAAGTTAACCGCTGGTCAATATATTACGGTGAAAACAGATCCAGCAGACAGCGATCATATTGCGCTGCGTCATTATTCTTTATACTCTGCCAGTACCGAGACAGGCATTCAGTTCGCTGTTCGACGTGACAACCGCAATGAGCATCATGGCTTGGTCTCTAACTATATGCACGACCAATTAGAAGTGGGTGACACGGTTTTATTATCGGCTCCAGCTGGTGACTTCGCGCTTAATCAAGATTTGGTACAGCAAAATGAGATTCCGTTGGTATTGATGAGTGCCGGTGTGGGGGTAACACCTGTGCTGTCTATGCTAGAGGCACAAGTACTGGCCAATCCGAAACGACCTATTGTTTGGGTTTATGCGTGCCAAAATGCCACACATCATGCTTTTTCTGCTCAGGTAAATGAACTGCTTGAACAGGCTGAGCGCGTAGAAAAGCATATTTTTTACTTTGAGTCTGGACAGCTATTAGATGCTGCATGGCTTGAAACATTGCCTAAGCCTGCCGATATCTATGTATGTGGATCAATGCCATTTATGGAAAGTATGATTGATGGGTTAGTGGGATTAGATCATGGTGTCGATAGTGTCCATTATGAACCGTTTGGCCCTAAAATGAGCTTGGGTGGTTAAGTTTTTAACATATAGTCGGTGAACTACTAAACCGTTACGGCGTTACCTTCCTTAGATGTACTATTTGTACAATCTGCAGTCGGCTGTCTTGTACCCATTTTAGAGTTCTTTGCCTATAATATTAAAAATAAACGTTTATAAAAAAGCACTTAGCGTGAAATAATCATGCTAAGTGCTTTTTGTGCAATGTAATATGAGAAGAGGTAAGGAGTTGGGCATTAATATTGAAATGTAGATGCGTATTACTCTTTATTTTCAACCACACCAATCATCACACCCATCTCTTTTTTATCATGCTTATCAATGCTAGGTGCATATAATGCCGATGCAATTCCGCCATCTAAAAACAGTGCATTCGGGCAGCTTAAGTTGTCTTTAAATAGGGATGCAAATTGATAAAACGTGACGGGTTCATCGCTATTCACAAACTGTATGCTGCCATCATCACACACGCCTGCACCATTACGAATCTTAAGTGAGGTGCTATCAGGTTTGAACTGTGGATGTATCTCATTATTGATGACCAGCATAGGGCCTGATTGGGTGGCATACCAAGGCTGCGCTTTATCCTCTGTAAGTAACTCATTTAAGGCATTACTTCCTGTAATCTGTACCTTCCCAGACTTATCCCACCACATGACCCCATTGGGTAGCAGGTGAAAATTACCGCCGCCTTCGTTGAGGTTTAATGCACGAACTTCTTTACCTTCAATGATGGTGTAGCCAATCGGTGCATAGTCTTTATTGTACATACCCGCATTCATGGCAAAGCTAAGCGCTTGATTGCTTGGTAATGTCGACATCAAATTATCAAAAGTTAGCAAGGGCTGATCACTCTCAGACTGTTGCCAAAACAACTTTAATGAGTAACGGCCATCAATCAATGCTTCCGCTTTAATACGACAGGCACTATAAGAAAAAGGGGCATCCTGAGACTGGCACGACCAGTTTTCTGTGTCGCTATGAGTGGCAGTAGTATCTATCGGCTGGCAAGCGCTGATACTAAATGAGAGCAGGGCGACTGTGCATAAAGGTAAAGTATGAGAAAAACTTGGCATTAATTATGGGTCTTTTATCATAAGGAAAGAGATATCAGTGGTCATGGCTCACCGATGATGAATCGCTAATGCTTACTCACTGTTAGGTGGAAAGTCGCGAAAGGTATTATTGACATTGCCCATCATGATACCAGTAGTATTATTGTTTGCTTGATCGTTTGTTGCTTGATCGCCCGCTTTTAAAGTTGGCGCTTGCGTTTGTTTGCCTGTATCTCGCGAGTCCTTATTGTAGGCAATCAATGCGTCATTATCGGCAAGGAAGCTATCCGCTGTCGACATCACCCACATCTGATTAAACACGTCTGCACGGGCACTTTGATCAAGTAATGCACCTCTATCGGTGAAATAAAAGAACTTCGATAACAGTTTGATTTGTCCATCTTCTAAACGACGCGCAATATGGTAAGGCTGTAGCTGGCTTGGATGCTGTAAACCGACTGCGCCTACGATACTAGCAAGTGATTTTAGCGTATTCTTATGGAAGCTTGCAACGCGCTCGGCTTTACTTGGGACATCAAGCGCTTTTTGGCGATAAGGATCTTGAGTCGCTACACCGGTCGGGCAAGTGTTGGTATGACAAGAGCGCGACTGGATACAACCGACGGCAAACATAAAGCCACGTGCCGAGTTACACCAGTCTGCACCCAAGGCAATCATACGAGCAATATCAAAGCCAGAGACGATTTTGCCACTTACGCCTAGTCTAACCTTGTCACGAATACCTGCGCCAACTAAGGTGTTATGAACCAACAAAAACCCATCAACCATTGGCATACCGACATTGTCCATAAACTCGACAGGTGCCGCACCTGTACCACCCTCAGCACCATCAATGACGATAAAATCAGGATAGTTATCCATCTCAATCATGGCTTTGACAATCGCCATAAACTGCCATGGCTGACCAATACAAAGTTTGAAGCCAACAGGTTTGCCACCAGATAGTTCACGTAACTGCTGCCAAAACGCCACGAGCTCACGCGGGGTACTAAAAGCGGTATGTGAAGAGGGTGAAATGCAATCTTGACCAAGCGGTACTTGACGCGTGTCAGCAATCTCTTGGGTGATTTTCTCCGCTGGTAGCACGCCGCCTTTACCCGGCTTAGCGCCTTGCGATAGCTTTATCTCGATCATTTTGACTTGCGGATCAACGGCTTTTTCTGCAAAAGACTGTGCATCAAAATCGCCATTGGCATCGCGGCAACCGAAATAACCCGTACCCAATTCCCAAATCAAATCGCCACCGAACTTACGATGATGAGGGCTGATAGCACCTTCACCTGTGTCATGCGTAAAGCCGCCTATTTTAGCACCTTGATTGAGTGCCATAATAGCGTTGGCAGACAAGCTACCAAAGCTCATCGCTGAGATATTGAATACCGACATCTCATGCGGCTGCTGACAACGTTCACCACCAACCATGATTTTAAAGTCTTTATTCTCTAGAGGTTGGCTGACCGCTGATTGTAAAAACCACTCTTTGCCATGCGCATATAGGTCATCTAGCGTACCAAACGCATTGGTATCACTGACGTTCTTAGCACGCTGATAGACCAAAGCACGCTGCTGGCGCGAAAACGGTACTTGTTCTTTATCATCCTCGAGCAAGTATTGACGAATCTCAGGGCGAAAGTCTTCCAACACATAGCGGACATGACCTGCGATAGGGTAGTTATTTAAGATGGCATGCTTGGATTGAATGACATCGTAAATGCCCAAAGCTACCCCAAATCCACCAATGAGAATCAGCCACCAGTTCAGCAATAATAACCCTGCTAAAAACAGAAAAACGGCTGCGGCAAAGGTGCTGTAGCGCAACAGTACACCGATTAAATAGGGCGAATTACTTTTTGGTTCGGGATTTAGATTGGTACGAGATTGGGGCATAGCGAGGCTCGGTAATAAAACATGGAAATTAAAAAACGCGGTAATTATATATAACAGATAAAAAGAATATGTCTCAAGCATCAATACGTATGATGTTGAGAGCAAATAATATTTATCTTAACTTATAATTAACGCGCATATTGTACGGTTATGATATCACGGCTTAGCGATAATTGAGTAAGGTATGATTGTGCCATGACTTTCTCAACAAATCACTCGTACCAAAGTTTTCTGCTCATCAATCGCCTCAAACTTAATGTCAACGGGCAAAAACTGTTCAATTAACCATGCTTGGGTTTCGGTATGTTGGCTGATGACTCGAGCGGTAAACTCGCCACCACCAGATAATGCCAGTGGCAATAGCAACTGGTCTGTTAAGTACTCATCAACCAGCGCATTGGTTTTAAAGAGATAACGTTTAACCAAGCCTGCTAGTCGATTGCCTATTTTCTCAGCTGACGTGCGTTTTTCGCCCAGTAGCGTAAATATTTCGTGATGCAGATGATCGCCAAAATTATGAGTGACTTGTGCATAGCAAGTATTGCCTTCACCGATACCGTCTAGCTTATTGGCTTTGGTGGTAATAAGTGCGCCATCTACTCCGCTTTCAAGCAGTACGGATTTAGCGCTGGCAAGTTCACGTTTGCCAATGTCATATTCTAAATTTAGGACACTGGCTACTAATGCGATATTTGTTAACGCTCCACGTTCGGTTAGGTGTAGTGGCTTGGAATCAGCACGGCGCATAAACGGTGTAATGGTTGCTTTAATCACGCCGCCACCAATGGGCGCAAAGCCTGCTTGCACACATTTAATATCAATTTGCATGCCTAATTTCGTTAAAGCAGGGACGAATGCGTGTTGCAAAAAGTCCGTGGTTGGCGCTAATGGATTATGCGTACCGCCTTTTATACTCACGGTTGAATGAACGTTTTGATCTGTATTGGCAAAAAGCAGGGCAGGGAGTAGCGTTTGTAACACAAGACTGGTACTGCCAGCTGAACCAATATTAAAGTTATAGTCACCTGATTTGATAACATTAGGGGCAAAGCGAAACGATGTGCTGCCCAACGCTGCACCTGTCACAGCGGCATTTGATATTTGCTGCGAGGCTTGTACGCACATCAGGTGTTGACGCATCAACCCAGGTTTGGCTCGCCCAGCGCGGATATTGGTCATTTCGATGGGTATGCCTGTCAGCATCGATAATGAGAGAGCGGTACGAATGATTTGTCCGCCACCTTCGCCAGTGCTGCCATCTATTTTTAGGGTCGCACGCTTGGTGCTCGCAGTATGGGCACTGGCATTACTGGCGCTTTGGTTGGGCATAAAGCTCATTGGTACACTCTCAAAGTTTAATTTTTTGTAAAGCGGGATATGATTATTTTATCGTGCGTGCTTAAGTTGCTATCAATTATTATCAAATAAAAGAGCCTAAAAAATATGGTATGACGCATATTTTTTAGGCCCTGTTGATCAATCAATCAAAGTTTAGCTTTAGAGATCAACGATTAGCTGTTGAATTTTTTCGCTAATAACTCTTTGATAAATGTTACGACGGCTGCGCTGTGTTCAGAGTTTTTGATCTCATCTAATAGCTCAGCTTTTGACATGCTTTGGTATCTTTGTATGTCTTCGCTGCTGATATTTTTTGCGCTGTCGATCAAGCCTGATAGGCCGTTTTCATCGTTATCACCACCAGTTACGGCGCCTAACATATCGTTCATATTTAACATGGGTATTTCCTCATATAAAAGTCATTATCAAGTTTTTCAATGTGAAAGTGCTTATAAATCTGCGCTGTGGTCACATGCCACGCACATCTTAGTCTACCGTATCTATATTCTTTTAGGGGTATTAAAGTCGCCCTTTTTAGATAACGATTATGCGTCAGGAAGACGAGTTTTAACTAAAATTTCCACATGGCTTATGATCAATGGCTTTAAAAATAAGATTGAAACCGACTGTCAGTGTCTGGTGATAAGGTCTAAATAGTGCTGTGTAACAAGTGACGAGTAGGGGCGTGAATAGTAAAAAAGACGTTTGCCCGCAACGTCAAGTAGCCACTGCAGTATTTGTTCAACCCCCTGTTGTGGAGTGCGGGGTCTTAACACTCGCCCAGTCGGTTCCAAAAGGGTGTTCTATAGTCATTCCACTATAAAAGTAGTCATTTAAAAGTAGTGATTTAAAAGAAACTATTCTGCTAAATCGATTTGCCAGTTATTGGACTGAATCACAATATTGATTTGCCGCAGTTTCATGGCAATATCATCCGCTTGCTTCTGTAAACTAGCGACCGACACCATGACATTATATTTAATCTCACGATGGCTATAACGGTCTGTTTCGGTATGCGTGGCTGATATGGCATCGATCAATAGTTTATGGCGCATCTCTAAGGTATCGCGCTCTACCAACAGCGTTAGCATCGATTGACCTTTATCCGTCTTTGCAATTGCATTGGTACGGTGAATGCGTTCAATTAGGTTTGACCATTCATTGATGATTTGGCTGGCATCAACCATCAATGCATTTGGATCCTCAGATGGCGTATCGCCTTCTTGCACTTTGATATTGGCGTTGATACGGCCCTTAATCTGAGCTAGCTTCTTTTGCATATCGCTACGGATAAGTAGAGCTTCTGCGAGTTTCATTTTTTACTCCGAATTTATTCTTTAAACGACCAATTAGTTTGTGCTAATAACCAATAAAATGGGAATTGGTTATCTAGCTTGCACTTAGAGCATTCAAATTGTTCTTCAATTAGAAGAGATGCAAAATCATCTTTAGCTATAGTGAACTTCGATTGACAATGTACACATATCAGAAATTTATCAAACATTTTCTGTATATTATTCATTACCTTTGACTCTTCTTGATTTTTGTATAGAGACTCGAATACTCCATAACTTGTCATAATTAGATGATTGACCGTTTTTTCATTGAGATTATGTACTTTATCAAAGCAAGCCAAACTAACTTGTGACATATAGAACATTAAATATGGTAGTCCATCTTCTAGAAAGTTAAAATAGAAATCATCATCTGCATTTTCAAATATAAAATTAAAAGATAAGTCTTCAGTCTTTAGTAGTTTACCCATTGAAGTTGTCAAATGAGTTGCTCTTTGCCAAGTAGGTTCAAAACCGTTTTCATGTTGCTTAGAGTAGATAAAGTTCCAGATCAGCTCTTCGTCAAAGGTGTCTTTTGTATGCAGTTTTGAAATGGCTTTCGCAATAATTTCTTTTTTCTCTTCACTACTAGGTAGTTTAAAGCTTTTGAAATTATCTGATTCAAATCTTTTAATAAAGTCATCTTCATCAGCTAAGATCCATGAAAGTAAGAATAAGTTTTCTTTAAATGGTTTTCTAAATAGAGAAAATCCTACTGAAAACTTTCTCTTCTCAATGCTCGTCATCGCTTCATACAGAAAATGCAACATATCTGATGCAAGGGCTAAAACTAAATGACCTAGCAAATGCTTCTTATATAACTCAAATGTGTTTTCGTTATCTCTAAGCATATCTAGTAAATTTTTACCTTCAAATTTATCCTCTAATCCTTCTGTGTTTATTACTTCTTCAATAGCATCTTTGACGGTGTTATGTATACCAGCTTGCTCATATTGGACTAAAGTACTTACAACGGAATCATGTAAATAAAAACAAAATTCATGTGCTAAATAATAATTCTCAGGCAAAAGTGCTAAACGCTCAGGGGATAAGTAGTTGATTGTTTTCATTGATAATTCCATATCGTTTATATTAAAAGGTTATGCTAAAAGTAAATATTTCGAAGTAAATTAGCCCTTAACACACACCACCTGACGCAAGGTATGTACCACTTCTACCAAATCACTTTGCGCTTGCATCACATCATCAATATTTTTATAAGCCGCTGGAATCTCATCAATCACATCCGCGTCCTTTCGGCATTCTACGCCCGCAGTCTGTGCAATTTGATCGGCGACCGTAAATACCTTTTTGGCTTCGGTACGTGACATGATACGACCTGCACCATGCGAGCAAGAGCAAAACGATTCTTCGTTTCCTTTACCGCGCACGATGAACGATTTGGCACCCATTGACCCCGGAATGATGCCGTACTCACCAACGCGAGCCCGTACTGCGCCTTTGCGGGTCACAAATACTTCCTCGCCATAATGTTGCTCTTTTTCCACATAGTTATGATGACAGTTCACCGCTTTTACGGCTGCATCAAAAGGCTTAGGTATGATGTGGCGTAGCGCTTTGATGGCTTTTTCCATCATGATTTCGCGGTTTTTAAAGGCAAAACGCTGCGCCCAACCAACCGCAAACCAATAATCATCGAAATGCTCTGTACCCTCGGCAAAGTAGGCCAAATCTTTATCTGGCAAGTTGATAAACCACTTGCGCATGTCCTCACGTGCCAGCTCAATAAAGTAGCGACCAATAGCATTACCCACACCGCGTGAGCCTGAGTGCAGCATGATCCAAACTTGATTGGTTTCATCAAGGCACACCTCGACGAAATGATTCCCCGTACCCAGCGTACCCAAATGATTAAGGTTATTGGTATTTTTTAGGCGAGGGTGCTTTTGGGTTATATAATTAAAGTCATCAACCAGCGTTCCCCAACCGTTCATTACGGTATCATCAGGGTTTGCCCATGCGCCGACATCGCGGCGTGACCCGCGACCACGCGTTTTACTACGACCATGTGGAATGGCTTTTTCTAGTTCGGTACGCAGACCAAGCAAGCTATCTGGCAAATCGTTTGCGGTTAGGGTGGTTTGTACAGCCATCATTCCGCAGCCAATATCGACGCCAACTGCCGCTGGAATAATCGCTTCTTTGGTTGGCAATACCGTACCGATAGTCGCGCCAATACCGACATGCACATCGGGCATCACCGCAAGCCATTTATATACAAAAGGCATTTTTGAGGCTTTGATCAATTGGTCGTGCGCTTTTGGATCAACAGGCACGCCCTTGGTCCAAAGTCTAATCGGCGTTCCACCGTCTTGAATGATGTTATGAGTGGTTGGTTGCATGTCGTTGTCCTTAGCAGTGCAAAGTTTGTTTATTATGAAAGATGATGCTTACTTTATATAATGCTAAGGGCGTGCCAAGTTTTTGATATACTCAAAATATAATCGTAAGTATTTGATATTAATGCTTTAAATAATATTATTTTTATACATCTAAAGTAGGTTAGTGAAAATATTGAAAAATAAATTTATAAAATATTCTATTAATATAGTATTTATTCTATATATTAATATTTTTATCCTATAACGCTCATACTAAATTTTCGTACATGCACCAATATTTTGGATGATTGAACCTTATGTCTAACAAAACAGCCGTCATCGGCTTCCTTGGCACTACTTTAGATAATGGCTTTAATGATAAGCGTTGGCAAAGATGGCGTCCAACAGTGAGTCTAGGGTTGCATGATGAGCTGCTCGTTGATGAGCTGCATATCTTATATAGCAAGCGCGATAAGCGCCTATTTAAAATCATTGTCGATGACGTGGCACAAGTTAGTCCGAACACTACCGTTATTGGTCATCATGTGGCATTGATTAGTCCGTGGGATTTTGCAGACGTTTATGCTGAGCTGTATGACTTTGCTGCAGGGTTTGATTTTCAGGATAGTACCGATTACTTGCTGCATCTGACCACAGGTACGCACGTTGCGCAGATTTGCTGGTTTTTATTGGTAGAAGCAGGCTTTATACCTGCTGACTTGATTCAGACTTCTCCTTGCCCAAGACCTGACCAAGCCGATCCGCAAGGGCGCTATCAAGTGATTGATTTGGACGTCTCGCGCTATGATGGCTTGCGTGAACGTTTTGAAGCAGAAAAACAGCAACATTGGCAAACCTTGCAAGCCAATCTAGTCACTCAAAATGCCGCTTATCAAAAGCTCATCTCCGATATCGAAAAGGTCGCCACCCGCTCAACTGCACCCATACTATTGATGGGCGCAACAGGGGCGGGCAAGTCGCAACTGGCAGGCCAAATTTACGCGCTCAAAAAAGCGAAAGCTATCAGCACGCAAGGCAAAAACACGCTTGAACAATTCGTCGAGGTCAACTGCGCCACGCTGCGTGGTGACACTGCCATGAGTGTGTTATTTGGTCATGTCAAGGGGGCATTTACGGGCGCTGCGACGAGTCGAGATGGGCTGCTAAAATCAGCTGATGGTGGATTGTTGTTTTTAGATGAAATCGGTGAGTTGGGGCTTGATGAGCAAGCGATGCTATTAACCGCACTGGAGGAGCAGCGCTTTTATCCGCTCGGTAGTGATACGCCGATTAGCGTGTCGTTTCAGCTAATGGCAGGCACCAATAAAGACTTGCGGCAAGCGGTCGCTAATGGCGAGTTTCGGGCAGATTTATTTGCGCGTCTTAATACATGGACGTTCTTTCTGCCATCACTCAAAGATAGGTTGGAAGATTTACCAGCCAATATCGATTATGAGCTAGCGCGCTTGGGTAGCGAACAACAGCAGCAGTATCGATTTACGTCAGAAGCAAGGCAGTTGTATGAAGCTTTTGCGATGAGTGCGGATGCGACATGGCAAGGGAACTTTCGTGATTTGACCGCCAGTATGATTCGTCTGACCACGCTGGCTGAAAGTAAAGTGATTCGCAATGATGATGTGCAAGCGGAGATTGAACGCTTAACGCATCTTTGGGAATTGCCTGACGGCTTGAATGGCTTGAATAGTTTAAGTAAGGAAAGTGCTACTTTAGATAGCGAAAACGTTGAGCAGGGTAGCTATAATATTTTAATAAAATATCTCGATGAAGACATGCTGACAACTATTGATCCGTTTGATGCGGTGCAACTGGCGTATGTGATTGAGATCTGTATTAATCATAAAAACCAAGCGGCGGCTGGGCGCTATCTATATGCGAGTTCGCGCGATAAGCTAAAAAGCCCGAATGATAGCGATAGATTGCGTAAATATCTGCTGAAATTTGGGCTGAGGTTTGATGAGCTAAGTTGAGGCTCTACAACTTTTTTGCTGATGCAATACTGAAATAAAAAGGAATTTAGGCATGTTAGGTATGAAAGGTATCAAATTATTAATGCTATTAGCATTGAGTTATAGCCATTTTTCTTATGCTAGTATGGAAGTTGAGTATTGTAAATACCCACCTTTTGAGTCCAATCAATATACTATCAAACTTTGTATGCAAGACAGTATGTCTGTCGTTGAACGTGTTCCATATTGGGGAGCAGTAGATCTAAATGGTGTTGAAGTTATTCCAACTCAATACGATTTGATTGATTCGTTTTCAGAGGGTTTAGCAATCGTATATGACTTTGGGACTGGAAAAAAAGCTTATATTAATAAGAAGGGTGAATTTATCACTGATTATATATTTGATAATGCAACAGATTTTTCTGAAGGCTTAGGAGCTGTATATAAAGGAAATCAGCAAGTATTATTTGATCCTGGCAGCGGAGTCTCTGGTTTTATTAATGCTCAAGGTAAACTACAAATTCCTATGGTGTACCAATTTGCGTTTAGTTTTAAAGAAGGATTTGCACCAGTCATACGTGATGGCAAATGAGGTATGATTGACAAAAATAATAATATTCATATACCTTTTATTTATGAAAGTTTAGGGCATTATGACAGCGGTAGAGTACCCGTAGAAATTAATAGTAAGTCTGGTTATTTGGATTTAGCAGGCAAAGTTGCCGTGCCATTTATCTACGATCAAGTTAATGACTTTCAAGATGGTGTAGCTATCGTAAAACACGACAATAAATATGCCTTAATTGATACTTCTGGTAAGCAGATTACAGACTTTATTTATGACGAGATAGAAAAGTTTTTTGAAGGCGTTGCTAGGGTAGAGGTTGATGGTAAATACGGTTTTATTAATGCAGTAGGCGAGCTGATTATTCCAATTGAATATGAAGGCGCAAGTATCTCTTTTGAAGGCCTGATCGCCGTTGAGAAAGATGATAAATGGGGAAGCATTGATCAGGATGGACAATTGGTTATTCCCTATCAGTATGATAGCTCTTTCACGTTTTATTCTGGAAAAGCCTCCGTTCATATCGATAATGACTATTTTTATATAGACCATGCCGGTAATCGATTGAACTAATAAGTTTGAATTCTATATAAAAAAGAAACTAAGATGCTATCTGTCTTACCCGAGCTATGGTCACAAAATTGCTTGTAATGCTATTTATAAAAATAGCAAAAACTTATAAGCCGTAATTATATTCTCAACTTAACCCTACCCAAAGCGCAGCCAATCTATGAATAACTCTGCTAATTTTACCCCGAATGATGACGATGTATTTGGTCGTATTGCCAATCGCTACGATAGTCTGTGTGACTTATTTAGTTTAGGCATTCATAGGCTGTGGAAACGTAGAGTGGCGCAGATTATTGCTAATGCCTCTTGGCAGAATTTATTGGATGTTGCCTCAGGCACTGGTGATATCGTCTATCGGATTTTGCAGCAGCGCCTAGCTGATAACAATCTGCCTAATAACGCTATCGATAGCTCTCATCAAATTATTATCTCAGATATTAGCTTGCAAATGCTCGATAAGGCTAAGGAAAAAGTAGCTGATTATAGTGCCAACACTGTTTTTATGCAGCTTGATGCAGAAAACATGCGGCAGATTGCTAGCGCTAGCCAAGACGTAGTGTCTATCTCCTTAGGACTAAAAATATGTGACAGGCATAAAGCCTTGCACGAGGCTTATCGAGTATTAAGATCTGGAGGTAGGCTAGTTATTTTAGAGGCCTCCAATATTCCTCTAAATTGGCTGCATAAATTGTATTTAGGCTACATGTCAGTAGTGATGCCACTCATTGGTTGGCTAGCCACTAGTGGCGATAGCTCAGCGTATCAGTATTTACTTAAAGGAGTAAAGGATTTCCCGAGTGCAGAAAATTTAGCGCAAGAGATCAGTAATATTGGTTTTAGTAAGGTTGGCTTTGAAAGATTAAGTTTTGGTATTGTCGCCATTCATACGGCGCACAAATCTTAAGCTACGCAAAGCTTTATTATCTATAAATAATTAAGGCCAGTATTAAACCCCACCACCAATCCGCTCAGCCAATGCCTGCAATTTTGGCACTATCATGGCAGCATAGTCATCCGCTTCCCAGTTGGCACTTGGCACACTGGCATTGAGCGAGTAGGTATATTGCCCAGTCGCGACATCAAACACGCCAATGGCTACCGCCAATATATCAGTAGAGAATTCCCCATCAGACACGGTATAACCATATTTCTCATAATGCTCTGCCGCACTGGCTAGGGCAGTTTGTGCATGGTTATAATTTTCGGTAGATAATTGTTCTTGTAAATTACTATCAATCACAGCCTGTCTCGCCTGTGAGCTTGCCGCATAAAAAGCCCGTCCAATGGCAGTGCGTGCAACAGGTACGGCGGAGCCAACCTGTAAGTTGACCGATAGGCGTGCAGGGCTACGGCAGCAGGCGTGATAGCGCATCTCTCCTTCGACTTCGGTCGCCAAATTCACTGATACTTCATTCTCACTAGCAAACTGTCGCAGTAAAGGCTCAGCCGCTGCGACCATATCGTGGCGACTCCACGCGGTCGCACTTAGACGTACCGCACTACTGCCCAATTGATACTGTCCGTGCTCAGTGACACGTAAAAACCCAAGCATGGTTAAGGTATGGATAAGGCGAGTAATGGTTGCCTTTGGCAGATCTGTCATCTGACACAATTGCTGATGAGTGAGCCTATCATCATGTTCAAATGCTGCGAGTATCGTCAGTCCACGACCCAGTGCTGTGACGAACTGCCGATCATTATCTTCCTTGCTTTGCTCAAGCGTGGTCGTCATTCGTTCCAATAGCGGAGTAGCTGTTGATAAGGGTTTTGTCATTTTATACTCATCTTTTTTGGATAAAGGTTTACAGCGCGGCGAAAGTTTGCTTAAATGGTTTTAAATTATGAAACTAAGTTTCGCACAGCGGAATTATTAAGTCAATAACCTATTATCTAAACCTATCTATTAATCACAATTCGTCAGTCAGGATGACTGATACCAAGGAGATCTACATGGCAACATCTACCAGCCCACGCTTTGATTGGGAAGATCCTTTCTTATTACGTGACCAGCTCACTGAAGAAGAACGCATGGTCACCGACAGCGCCCGTCAGTTTTTTCAAAAAGAGCTGATGCCTGGCATTGTTGAGGCCAATCGCAACGAGAATTTTGATCGTGATATCATGCGTCAAATGGGTGAAATGGGTCTGCTTGGTGTCACGATTGAGGGCTATGGTTGTGCAGGTCTATCAAGTGTCGCCTATGGTCTGATTGCCAAGGAAGTGGAAGCCGTTGATTCGGGCTACCGTTCAGCGATGAGCGTACAGTCAAGTTTGGTTATGCATCCTATTTGGGCGTACGGTACTGAAGAGCAGAGAGAGCGTTATTTGCCTAAGCTTGCTTCGGGTGAGTATGTAGGTTGCTTCGGTCTGACTGAGCCAGATTCAGGATCTGATCCTTCATCGATGTCGACGCGTGCACGCGCTGTGGATGGCGGTTATGAGTTGACTGGCAATAAAATGTGGATCACCAACAGTCCTATCGCTGATGTATTTGTCGTATGGGCAAAAGACGATGCTGGCGAGATTCGCGGTTTTGTTTTAGACAAAGGCATGAAAGGATTATCTGCGCCGAAAATCGAAGGTAAGTTCTCATTACGTGCATCAGTCACGGGTGAGATTGTCATGGACAAAGTATTCGTTCCTGAAGCCAATGCTTTCCCAGATATCCGTGGTCTAAAAGGACCATTTGGCTGCTTAAATAAAGCCCGTTATGGTATCGCTTGGGGCTCGATGGGTGCGGCTGAATTCTGCTGGAAAGCCGCCCGTCAATACACGCTTGATCGTAAGCAGTTTGGTCGTCCGCTAGCGGCAACGCAGCTGGTACAGTTGAAGCTGGCTAATATGCAGACTGAAATCACGTTAGGTCTACAAGCGGCGCTACGCGTGGGTCGTTTGATGGATGAGGACAATGCAGCACCTGAGATGATCTCACTCATTAAACGTAATAACTGCGGTAAGGCACTGGATATCGCTCGTATCGCTCGTGATATGCATGGCGGTAACGGTATCTCTGATGAATTCCATATCATTCGTCACGTGATGAACTTAGAGGCTGTTAACACTTATGAAGGGACGCATGATATCCACGCGCTTATCTTAGGCCGTGCGCAGACTGGCATTCAAGCGTTCTTTTAAGCGTTCTTAGCTAATAGTTTTTGGTACAACTGTATTTTATGACGTATGTTACTGCTTAGCTTTTTATCAAAAGAGCATTAACAGTAGCGTACGTTTTTCAGTTGTTCTTCATGATTTAACGGTTAAATAGCTAAATCATGAAGAACAATTTTATGATTGAAAAATACGCAACACAATAAGGGAATATTATGACTGATATGGCTAAAATGCCAGAGGGCGCATTGCATGGTATCAAGGTGCTTGATTTGTCGAGAGTGCTGGCTGGCCCTTCTTGTACTCAAGTACTTGCTGATCTTGGTGCCGAAGTCATCAAGGTTGAGCGTCCTCATATCGGTGATGAAACGCGTCATTGGGCACCGCCAACATTTAGCGATGACACCTCCGCTTATTACGCTACCATTAACCGCAATAAAAAATCGCTGACAGTTGATATCACTACGGCAACAGGGCAGACAATCATTAAGCAGCTAATCGCTGAGAGTGATATTTTGGTTGAGAACTTCAAAGTCGGTGGTCTGAAAAAATACGGTTTAGATTATGACAGTCTAAAGCAAGACAATCCGCGGCTGATCTATGCATCATTGACGGGGTTTGGGCAGACAGGACCAGATGCAAAGCGCCCCGGTTATGATTATATTATCCAAGGATTGTCAGGGCTGATGAGTATCACGGGTCCTAGTGATGGCGAACCGCACAAAGTTGGCGTGGCAGTCGTCGATTTGTTTGCAGGTTTGCAGCTAACGATAGGTATACAAGCGGCACTGCTGGCACGTCAAAATACTGGACTTGGACAACATGTCGATGTGGCATTGCTTGATAGTGCACTTGCCATGCTAGCCAATGTCGGTATGAACCATTTGGCTTCAGATAAGATACCGCCAAGACTGGGCAATCAGCATCCTAATATCGTGCCGTATCAAGTATTTGTGGGCGAGGGCGAGCAGCATTTTATTTTAGCCTGTGGTAATGACAGTCAGTTTGCCAAACTGTGTGACGTGCTCGCAGTCGATTGGCATATGGATGAACGTTTTACGACCAATCCTAACCGTGTTGCTAATCGCGAGCTACTGTGCAGCGATCTGACTAAGCATTTTGCCAAGCAACCACGTACTTATTGGTTAGAAGTTTTAGATCAAGCAGGTATTCCATGCGGTGCGATTCATAACGTAGCTGAGGCCTTGGCCATGCCGCAAGCGCAAGCACGTGAGATGATCGTTAATTTCACCGAGCAAGGCAGTCCAGTCAGAGCACTTGGCAATCCTATTAAGTTGTCCGCATCACCGGTCACTTACCGTACGCCACCACCACAATTGAGCGAACATACTGACAGTACGCTTGCTGGTTTGGGCTATGACAGCGAGATGATCGCCAAGCTCAAAGCCGATGGTATTGTTTAAAGTAGCGTCGGCAGCCGTATATTTACAATGAAAAATGATAAAAATAATAGCTAGGAACTGGAGTTTCTTAAACAAAGCAACGTTAAGTAAAGCAGTAACACAACAAATAATGTAAAACCAGTAGTGTCAAACAAGGAATGTTGAGCATGAAAATATACAGCCATGAAAACCTAAGTCTGCATAGACCGTTACCTTATTTTTCTTATGGAAAGATGCATGAGCCGTTAGAAATACCAGAACGTATGGTCGAGTTTTTAAAAGCGCCAGTGGCTTTGGGTCTAGAGATCACTACTGCCACCGATATCGGCATCGCGCCAATACTGGCGGTTCATGACTTTGGTTATGTCGAGTTTCTCAAGCATGGCTATGACGAATGGATGGCAGTTGAGGAAAACTTGGGCGCGCAGGTGCAAACGGGGATTTTTATGCCGTATGACAATCCGGGTATTGGAATCATGGCAAAAGCAGCTAAGTATCAGGCAGATGACAGTGCGCCCATCAGCGAGCATTCTTGGACGTCTATCTATTGGTCTGCGCAAACGGCACTCAATGCGGCTGAAGCACTGTTAAATGATGAGAAGTCAGAGACAGAGCGTGCTGACAGTCATATACAGCTTTGCTTTTCACGGCCGCCTGGTCATCATGCTCGAAAAAGCGCAGCGGGTGGATTTTGTTATCTGAATAACGCTGCCATCATCGCTGAACATCTACGCCAGAAATATGCAAAAATTGCCATTATCGATACGGATATGCACCATGGACAGGGTATTCAAGAAATATTCTATGACCGTAAAGACGTGCTTTATACTTCAGTACATGGCGACCCCGTTAACTTTTATCCAGCAGTGACTGGCCATGCATTTGAAAAAGGTATAGGCGAGGGCGAAGGCTATAATATTAATTTCCCGATGCCACATGGCACCGATGAAGCGGGATTTTTTGAGTATGTTGATAAGTCTATCGAGGCAATGATCCTATTTGACCCTGATATTATCGTTCATGTTTTGGGGTTTGATGTTTATGAAAATGACCCAGAAGCGAGATGCGCCGTGAGTACGGAAGGCTTCAAGGTGTTGGCACAAAGGATGAAAGCGCTAAACAAGCCATTGATTGTCTTGGTTGAAGGTGGCTATTATATTCAAAAGCTCAATGATAATTTGCAAGCATTTTTATCAGGGTTTATTGCAGAGTAGCGCTAATATAGCTAAAAACTCAGTAGTAATGGGGAGCAAGAAAATTGGTTACAGGGTTCGTCGTAACAGACCCTGCATCTACTGCTTATGAATGAGTAATTAACCCCAAACGCTGCTCAATTTGCTCTGCCAACTCAATTAAGACCGCACTCACTTCCTCGCGTTTGCTTTCATACTCTCCTTGTAAAAAACTCACCGCCATACCAGCAATCGCAACACCTGATGCATTACGAATATAGGTCCCTAAGCAATACATGCCATCACGTAATTGCCCATCATCCAATGAGATGCGGCTACTATTGATCTTGGTCATTTCAGTTGCCAATGACTCAAAGTCAGACACACAGTTGTGGTTCAATGGCTCAGGAAATACATCCTCATACAGTGATTTTATGGTGTTCATCGACATGGTTGAGAGCATGGCTTTACCCGTGGCAGAGAAAACTGCAGGCACACGCACACCCGCACGGAAAGTAAAGCCGAGCGGGGCGGGTGATTCATGGCACGCCAAAAATACCACTTCTCCCAAGTCCAGTTTTGACAACGTCACCGTATGTTGGAGTAGCACAGGATATTGCGTAATAAGGTCTTTAAATAACTGGATGACGCCTTGCTGCTGCTCGTACTTGCCCGCCCAATACATTAGATACGAGCCTAAATGAAAGCGATTATCAACGTCTTTATAGATGACATGTTTGGTTAGCAGACTTTGCAAGATATTGTGGGTTGAGCTACGAGGTAGCTCAAGTTGCTTAGCAATATGAGCAGCAGTTAATGGTTGAGGGCTATCTGTAATTAAATCTAAAATCTGAAACGTTTTGTCCAAGGCTGGAACGGCAGTTGTGCTCATAAAGTAACCAAAAAGTGAAGTGAGGGAAACATAATTAGGATAATAGCAAAAATTTCAATTAAAAAAGGAATAAGGGTTGCAAAGTGTCTCGTATCATTCCTATAATGATGTCTCACATATGGAATTGTTGTACAGTATATTGAACAATAAGTCGTTTATCAATAACTGTTTTACTCCTCTATCAAGTGGTCATCTTATTAAGAGTTATAAATTGGCAATGAGCTTGCCGACAAGGAGCATTACTATGACAAAGCCCACAGCAAATATAAAACTATCTAATCCAGACTTGCTTAAACAACAGTGTCTAACCAAAGACGGTTGGCATGGTTCTAGCGATGCCGCGACCCTCGATGTAACCAACCCTTTTAATGATGAACTCATTGGTACAGTGCCAAGCCTTACCACCGAAGACGTCAATGACGCTGTTGCCTATTCTCATGAAGCGCAAATTGTTTGGGCAGCCAAGACTGCAAAAGAGCGTTCAGAGCTGTTGCAAAAATGGGCAGACCTAATCGATGCTAACAAAGAAGATCTCGCTATCATTATGACGGCTGAGCAAGGTAAGCCCTTGACTGAATCACGCGGCGAAATTGGTTATGCCAATAGCTTCATTCGCTGGTTTGCAGAAGAAGGTAAGCGCGTCTATGGCGACGTAATTCCTGCCAATAGCACACAGTTACGTCATGTCGTGCTCAAGCAGCCAGTCGGTGTTTGCGCTGCTATTACGCCTTGGAACTTTCCAGCAGCGATGATTACCCGTAAAGCCGCTCCTGCATTGGCAGCTGGCTGTACGATTATTATCAAACCTGCGACTGAAACGCCGTTTTCTGCATTGGCACTGGGTGCATTAGCAGAAGAAGCGGGTATTCCAGCAGGTGTTATACAGGTAGTGACTGGAAAATCTTCGGTGATTGGTGAAATTCTAACGGGTGATGCACGTATTCATAAGCTGTCATTTACAGGTTCTACAGAAGTGGGTCGTACGTTGATGGCTCAGTGTGCACCAACCATCAAAAAACTGTCGTTAGAATTGGGTGGTAATGCCCCATTTATCGTTTTTGATGATGCGGATCTTGAAAAAGCAGCGGCAGGTCTTATTGCGTCTAAATACCGCAATGCTGGTCAGACTTGTGTTTGTGCCAACCGTGTCTATGTTCAAGACAGTATCAAAGATGAGTTTTTAGACATCTTTGTCAAAAAAGTAGCTGAGCTAAACGTTGGTAACGGTATGGATGAAGGTGTCGATATTGGACCTCTCATCAATAAAAAAGCCCTAGATAAAGTACAAGCGCTACTCAAAGATGCATTAGATAAAGGTGCAAAGCTTATCACTGGCGGTAGCACTAACGGTGCCTCAGAGCTGGCATACAATCCGACCGTTATTACGGATATCAGTAGTGATATGGATATCGCTTCTGAGGAAATTTTTGGCCCTATCGCTACCATCTTTACCTTCAAAGACGAAGCAGAAGTTATTCGTGCTGCTAATGACACTATCTATGGCTTAGCGGCTTATTTCTACAGTAGTGATTATGCTCGCTCATGGCGTGTGACGGAAGGCTTGGAGTACGGCATCATCGGTCACAACACTGGTTTGATTTCTACAGAAGTAGCACCGTTTGGTGGTGTGAAGCAATCAGGCTTTGGTCGTGAAGGCTCAAAATATGGCATCGAAGATTACGTAGTAACCAAGTACTGGTGTTCTGACGTTAGCTAATATAGTCATTCCACTATATTGAATCGATTATATTGAATCGATTATATTGAATCGACTATATAACGATCACTAAAATGTAATACCCATTTTAATGGTAGCCATTGTGATGGTACTAAAGATACTAGTACCAATTGCAATGACATCGATAGTAATACTATTGATAGTAATGAATTTAATACAACCAACACCACATGAAAAAAGGACATTCTGATGACCACGAACACCCAAACCACTAACGAAGCATTACTTGCCCGCCGTAAAGCTGTTTTACCTACCGGCCTTGGTATCGCGTTTCCTATCTTTGCCGAAAGAGCAAAAAACTCAGAGATTTGGGACGTTGAAGGCAAGCGTTATATTGATTTTATTGGTGGTATCTCGGTATTAAATACTGGTCATAGTCATCCAAAGATTACCCAACGTGTGCATGAGCAAGTAGACAAATTCACGCACACTGCTGCACAAATTGTTAGCTATGAAAGCTACGTCGACCTTGCAGAAAAACTTTGTGAAAAAGCACCTATCAGCGGTCCAACCAAAGCATTGTTTTTGACCACTGGTGCTGAAGCCGTCGAAAACTGCATCAAGATCGCTCGTGCGAAAACCCGTCGCCCAGGCATCATCTCTTTCGTTGGTGGCTGGCATGGTCGCACCATGATGTGCATGAGCTTAACTGGTAAAGTATTGCCATACAAAAAGAACTTTGGCCCAATGCCTGGTCCTGTCTTCCATGCATTGTTCCCTGCTGAAGAGTTAAACATCACAGAAGCACAAGCACTGCATAGCCTTGATATGATTTTCCAAGCCGACATCGATCCAAGCGAAGTAGCGGCAATGATCATTGAGCCTATTCAAGGCGAGGGTGGTTTCCATCAAGTAACCCCATCATTTGCCAAAGCATTACGTGAGATTTGTGATGAGCATGGCATTGTCTTGATTTTTGATGAAGTCCAGTGTGGCTTTGCCAGAACGGGTACTTTGTTTGCAGGCGAGCAGTTAGGTGTTGAACCAGACTTGATGACCACGGCTAAGAGTTTGGCTGGTGGCTATCCTGTATCAGCAGTTATTGGTCGTGCCGACATTATGGATGCACCGCAAGTAGGTGGTTTGGGTGGTACGTATTCTGGTAGCCCGATTGCGTTGGCGGCAGCATTGGCTGTCATAGAAGTGATTGAAGAAGAAAACTTGCTTGAGCGTAGTGTCGTGATTGGCGATACCATTGCCGAATTTTTAAAAGGCTTAAATTTAAGCAGCATTGGCAACATTCGTTATAAAGGTGCCATGCTAGCATTTGATTTGGTTGACAGCGAAGGCAAGCCAGATGCTGCCGCAACTGCGAACCTTAAACAGAAGTCTTTTGAGCAAGGCTTGCTATTAGCGTCTTGCGGTATGTATGGCAATGCGATCCGCGTAATGGTGCCATTGACGGTCGAAGATGAAATCCTACAAGAAGGTCTTGATATCATTGGTGGCATATTAACTGCTTAATTTGAACAGCAATGTTTTAAAAGGCAGTTATTTAAAAGCAATGGTAAGCCTGTCCTGAGAGTAATTAAGAGTACTTACTCTGAGTGATTGAATAAATAACGGCGCCTTGCATGACAAGACGCCGTTATTTTTTTGAGCGGGCTTTTTATTATGACCGAAATACAAGGTCAATACAGGGAATGAAGAAAGCGATTTAACCCCATTCATAGGTATGCCCTATGAGAGGGTAAGTACGGAAAATAACGATAATGGGCTATGCCCGAATACACTAAAGCCAGTTTAGCTTTGACGAGTTAATCTGGGTGACACATAGACAAGGAGTAAGTTATGTCTGGACTAAAAAAATCGCTGGGGATGTTTGATATCATAGCCTTAGCATTTGGCGCTATGGTAGGTTGGGGTTGGGTAGTACTGGCTGGCGGCTGGATTTTATCTGCTGGTACGTGGGGCGCGATGTTAGCGTTTTTATTGGGTGGTTTGGCAGTGATACTGATTGGTGTGACTTATGCTGAGCTCGCTTCATCAATGCCTATTACGGGCGGTGAGCATACTTATACCCACCGAGCACTAGGGGTCAATGTCTCCTTTATCTGCTCATGGAGTATTCTATTTGGTTATTTCTCAGTCGTCGCATTTGAGGCAGTCGCCTTGCCGACAGTGGTTGAATATTTTATTCCCAATTATAATCAGGGTTATCTTTGGACGATCGCTGGTTGGGATGTCTATGCCACTTGGGTAGGTGTGGGGATGCTGGGATCAGTGATTGTCACATGGCTGAATGTGCGAGGCATGGAAGTCAGTGCATGGTTCCAAAAAACAGCAGTTGTAGGGATCTTGTTTGTCGGTATATTACTGTTCATTGGTGCGGCATTATATAATCCTGCGACATCGACTGCGATACAAGCTCCGGCGTTTATTGGTGGCGCTGCTGGCGTGATGGCAGTTATCGTGATGGTTCCCTTTATGTTCGTCGGCTTTGATGTGATTCCACAAGCGGCTGAAGAGATTGATTTAACCCGTCCTAATATCGGTAAATTCCTAATCGTATCAATAACGATTGCGGTACTTTGGTACATCGCAGTTGCATGGAGTGTGGGTACCACATTACCATTGATTCAAGCAGAAAACTCTACCTTGGCGACCGCGGATGCAATGACCAATGCGTGGCATGGTAAATGGGCCGGTATTCTATTGGTTATCGGTGGTGTATTAGGTATTTTATCAAGCTGGAATGCGTTCTTGATTGGTGGTAGTCGTCTACTATATGCAATGTCAAAAGCGCATATGTTGCCAGCATTCTTAAGTAAATTACATCCAAAATATAACACACCTGTTAATGCGATTTTATTGATTGGTGGTTTAGCCACGCTCGCGCCATTATTTGGTCGCAAAATGTTGGTTTGGATTGTTGATGCTGGTGGTTTTGGTATCGTCATTGCTTATACTTGTGTTGCTATTTCTTTCTTAGTACTGCGCTACCGTGAGCCTGATATGGTACGTCCATTTAAGATACCTGCAGGTAAACTGGTGGGTATGATCACGATCGCACTAAGCTTTGGCTTATTGGCACTATACATGCCAGGTATGCCATCTGCGCTTACCGCTATCGAATGGTGGATTTTCTTTGGTTGGACGGTGTTAGGTGTGGCGCTATATGGTTATGCAACCATTAAGTACCCTGGCAAAAGTGAAGCCATCATGGCAGAAGAATTGCGCGAATTAAAAATCGTAAATCAGCTATGGTTGAAAGATAACCCGCCGAAGAGTTAATTCTATTTAAAATACACATTAAAAAAGCCTAACGTCAAACGTTAGGCTTTTTCTGTTTTAGGAAAGCAATAGAATGTTTAGATTAATGCATTTATTTTATGCGCTAGCTTTATTGCGAATCAGCTTATAGTTTAAGAATTCAGTAATACCTAACGTGCCTAGCTCACGACCGAAACCTGAGCGCTTAACACCACCGAATGGTGTATTGGCTTCACTACCAGATGGGGCATTGATAGTGACCATACCCACTTCTAATTTCTCAGCAATTTCTGCGGCCAGTTCTGGACTTTGCGTTTGGATAGAAGCACCGAGACCAAACGGCACATCGTTAGCGATTTGGATGGCGTGGTCGACATCGCGAGCTTTATAAATGACAGCGACAGGGCCGAATAGCTCTTGACGATAGACATCCATTGACTCAGTCACATCCGTTAGTACAGCTGGGGCAAACCAAGCACCTGGCTTATCTTTTACTATGCCGCCTTCTACTAAAACAGTAGCACCCGCTTGAATAGCGCTATCTAGCTGCTTTTGAAGACCATCGGCTGCCGCTTTTGAAGACATTGGTCCCATAAACGTCTGCTCGTCTAACGGGTCTGCCAATGTCATGGCACGTACGTTATCGGTGAATTCTTGAACGAATTGATCATACACGTCATCGACGATAATTAGGCGCTTAGCCGCATTACAGGCTTGTCCGACATTGCCAAAACGACCTGAGATGGCTCTTTGTACGGCTTTTTTGATGTCTGCATCAGCAGTAACGATAAAGGCATCCGAACCACCAAGCTCTAAGACAACTTTTTTGAGTGCGCCGCCAGCTTCTTTTGCAACCGCTTGACCTGCACGCTCAGAACCCGTCAATGAAACACCCTGTACGCGTGTATCGTTGATGATGGTCGCTGATTGCTCATTGGTCGCAAAGATATTGTTATAAACCCCATCAGGCATGCCTGCGTCTTTCATGATATCGACGATAATTTCGGCTGTCTTAGGGCATTGCGGTGCATGCTTTAGAATAATAGTGTTACCCGCCATAGCGTTTGGCGCGACGAAGCGAGCTACTTGGTAATGTGGATAGTTCCAAGGCATGATGCCTAGTAGTGCGCCTACAGGGCGTTTTTCTACAGAAGCTGTTCCTGCATCAACGTCGATGGTATTAGGGGCTAATAGTTGCTCAGCATTGTCTGCGTAGTAGCGATAGATGTCAGCGACCAGACCAACCTCACCTTTTGCTTGAGCGACTGGTTTACCCATCTCATTGGCGACGATACGTGCTAGCTCTTCTTGACGGTCAAGATAGATATCAGCGACTTTATGAAGTAGTGCACTGCGTTCATTTAGTGGCACATGACGCCAGCTTTGATAAGCTGTGTCCGCTTGCTCAATCACTTGTTGGATATCTTGTTCGGTTGCCGTAGGGTAGGTGGCTTCGAGTTCGCCTGTGGCTGGGTTATTTACTTGATAATCGCTCATAAAAAGTCCTTTTGTTTACATTTTATTTTTGGTTATGTTTAAAATTTTATATTTAGAAAGCCATGTATAAAATACATAAATCTCGTTATTGCGCGTTGGCGATAGGCTGCTGCTGAGTAATACAGTGGATATTGCCGCCGCCAAACACAATCTCTTTCGTTCGTACTCCCACTACCTGATGCTGAGGGAAGATTTTTTCAAGCTGTTCAATCGCTAAACTGTCATTAATATCATCATATTGCGGCACAATGACACCGCCGTTACAAATAAGAAAGTTAGCATAAGAGGCGATACAAATATCGTCCGTATTACGAGACTTGGCATCTTCTGACTGAATAATATCAGCATTGTCAGGCAAGGTTACAGATTGCTTGGTACAGCATAGCTTATGCACTTTTAACTGCCGACCTTTGGCATCAGTCATCTCTGAGAGCTGCTGATACGCCTTTTGCGTGGCTTCATAGAATGGATGTTCAGTATCATCAGTAAATAAGCAGACCACTTCGCCAGGTCGCGCAAAGCAGGCAATATCATCAATGTGCCCAGTGGTTTCATCGGGATCGATACCGTCATCAACCCACAGCACTTTTTCGACATTTAGATGCGATTTCAGCACGTCTTCGATTTGTGCTTCATTTAGGTGTGGATTACGCCCGGGACTGAGCAAGCACATACGGGTGGTCAATACTGTACCTTCTCCATCGACATGAAACGCACCACCTTCTAGTACGAAACCGTCTGTACGATAGCGCTCAATATCTAAGTGCTCGCACAGTCTCTCAGCGAGCTTGTCATCGTCATCCCAAGGCGTATAAAGGCCATCATAATCGCCGCCCCATGCATTAAATGTCCAATCACACGCACGCATATCGCCAGCATCATTGATTAAGAATGTCGGAACGGTATCACGCGCCCACGCATCATTGCTTGGCATGGCTATCACATCGATATTATCAGGCAATTGCGCACGGCAAGCATCAAAATCATCAGCGTTGACCAAAACGCCAACCTCACTGAACTGTCTGATGGCAGTAGCAACATCTGCATAGGCTGCTTGTGCGGGGACGGCTTTCTGTCGCCAATTGTCTTCTCGATACGGCCATACCATCCAGACTTTTTGCATCGGTGCAAATTCTGCAGGCATATAAAAGCCATCTTGTTTGGGGGTCGAACCTGTCAGTAATTTGGACATAAAGTCACCTTATCGCACTCAAGCGGTTATAAAAATAGGGAGAATGGGTTAGCCGTGCGTGAGTAATGTGCCATACATTGATGGACGACGGTCGCGGAACACGCCCCATTGACGACGCTGTTCTGCCAGTGCATCTAGATCAAACGTGGCCATGATAAATTCGCTTTTATCGGTTGAGGCTTCTTGTATAATCTCGCCGCGCCCATCAGTGATAAACGAGCTGCCATAAAACTGCATGGTGCTGTCAGTACCATTTTGGCTGATGGTTTCTTCTCCAATACGGTTGGAGGCGATAACCGGCATGAGGTTAGCCGCAGAGTGTCCTTGCATACAGCGCTGCCAGTGGCCAGTTGAGTTGATGTTTAGGGTTGGCTCATCACCAATGGCGGTCGGGTATAGCAGTATCTCTGCACCCATCAGGGCCATACTGCGAGCGCATTCAGGGAACCACTGATCCCAGCAAATACCAACGCCGATTTTGCCATACTTAGTGTTCCAAACTTTAAACCCAGTGTCACCAGGCGTAAAGTAGAATTTCTCTGCATAAGGGATACCGTCTGGAATGTGCGTTTTACGGTAGGTGCCCAGTATTTCGCCATCGGCATCAATAATGGTCACACTATTAAACATCGCATTGCCTGATTTTTCATAAAAGCTGATAGGCAGTACTACTTCAAGCGACTTTGCCAGTTCTTTGAAATGATTGATGGCTGTATTGTGTTCGACTTCGGTAGCCAAGTTGAAGTATTCAAAATCATGTACTTGGCAAAAATAAGGGGTCTCAAATAACTCTTGTAGCAAGATGATATTGGCACCAGCTTTCGCAGCTTCAGTGACCAATGCGGTTGCTTTATCGATGTTTTCTTGTTTGTCCCAAGTGCAGGCTATTTGAGTGCTGGCAACAGTAACTGATCGCATGGTGTAGCTCCTTGATTATAATTTGTCTTTTATATGAATAAAATAAAGCGTAATAAAAGTAAGGTTTGGTCATATTAACGGCTTAAATAGTTGTATATTTAAGCCGTATTGTGGTTAAGAAGTTATTTAGCAGTGAGAGTAGCAGTAGCAGCTTCTTTACTCACTATCTAGCGTTAAGCCATCATAAAACCAAGTCCTAAGAAGGTAACAACCGATAGCACAGCACCAAGCATCGCATAAGGGAACTGCGTGAATGCATGCTGCATGGGCGAACAACCAGCACCTTGTGCGGCTAGTAATGATGAATCACTAAAGAAGCAAGCATGACTACCAAATGAAGACGCTGATAACAAAGCACCGATGACCAATGGCGTGCTAACACCTAGTGCAGCTGCTACTGGGAATACAATCGGCATGGCAAGGACGTATAGGCCCCAGCTTGATGAGGTTGCAAAGGTTAAGAAAGCCATGACAGCGAAAATAACAGCAGGGAAGATGATAATCGTCATGTGCGGTGAGATAGCGTCAATGACATACATGGTCATACCAAGCTCGTCGTTAATGGCTTTCAAAAAGAAACCACCAATAACGGTCGATAATGGATATAACATGACTTTAAAGCCTGTAAAAATAGACTCTACTTGGGTCTCAAAACTTAAAAGACCTTGTGCCCAATAGACCATCACGGTCACAAAACAGGTAAGCAATGCGCCTCTTAATAAATCCACTTCAAAGTAAATAGTTGAGACGATAAGCAAAATCATTGGGAATGCAAAGTTAAAAATATTGGCTTTGAATGATAACGTACGTTTGGCTTTAACATTTGAAACCAATTGTTCATCGACAAAGTCTTCTGGAACAGGATTACCTTCTTTCGCGCGTTTCTCTGCACGTTTCATCGGACCCCAGTCGCCTAAGATACCGTAAGCCACCAAGAACACGATAAGTAGTGCAAACCAAGCATAGGCCATAAAAGGTATAGAGCTGATATAAAGCGACATACCAGCGCCGTCTGCTGCCACGCCATTTTCCTCTAACAAGCCTGAAAAGTAGACCGCCCATGTAGAGATAGGAACGATTACACACATAGGTGCAGCGGTAGAATCCACAATGTAAGCAAGCTTTTCACGTGAGACACCATAATTATCCGTCAGTTTTTTTACGGAGGTAGAAACGGCCAAACAGTTTAGATAATCATCAATAAAGACCACAACGCCCAATGCGAAAGTCGCGAGTAACGACTGTCTACGTGATTTAATAATTTTTTTGAGCCATTCACTAAAACCATCTAAGCAACCACTCACTTCGAGCAATTGAATAAGACCACCCATGAGACCACAAACGAGAACAATCCAAATGATGGTTTCGTTACCGAGTACGGCTGAGATATTATCTGCAAAAGGGGAGACTAGATCGAAAGGATTGAGCATGACAAGGCCAGCAATACAGCCTGCGATCATTGACTCAAAGGGGCGTCTGGAGACGATGGCAATGATGAGTACCAGCATGGTAGGTAGTAAGGAGAGGATTCCCCAAGACTCTGATGCATCGCGGGTGGATGATAACCAGACAAAGGCAAGATAGATAGCTATTCCCACTACGACAGTGAGAAATACTCGTTTGTTATGATACTGTCCTTCAACAGCGTCATTGAGTTTCATGTTCATGGTGACGTTCCTTGTGTGACATTATGGCTTATATAGAAAAGATCCTGTTTTTAAGGTGATGATCGATAGGAAGTACGAGTGGACTTCCTGTCGAGTTAGTAATAACAATCTGTTGCATTAATGGCTTCAAAGTCTTGCTTATCATTAAGCAGAAAATTGAAGCCATTACGTTACTTATAAGCCAGTCGTGTCTTTTAGCGCGTACCACCATGATCCCATCATAGAGTAAGGTACTCGTAGTGCGCGACCACCAGGGAAAGGAATCCATGGAATTTTTGCAAACGTGTCAAACTCTTTGGTATTGCCATTGATAGCATCAGCCAATATCTGTCCAAACAGATGCGAGCCTGTCACGCCATGTCCACTATAACCGTGTGCAAAAAACACGCGATCATGTAGCTTGCCCATCTGCGGTACCCGTGAAAAAGACAACGCAAAGTTACCGCTCCATGCATAATCAATTTTTACATCGCGCAGCTCTGGGAAAATCTTATTCATGTTGGGTCTGATTTTGGCAGTGATATCAGAAGGATCTTGACCACCGTAGACTGTACCACCACCAAACAACATACGCTTATCTGCTGACAGGCGATAGTAATCAAGGATATAGCGGACATCTTCGACACAGACGTCAGTTGGGAGCAGCCTATCTGCTAAGTCACCTAATGGTTCGGTGGCGATAATTTGTGTCGATACGGGCATGACTCGGTCAGTTAGCTTAGGAATGACTTTGTTTAAGTAAGCGTTACCGCACATAACGGCTTGCTTACAAGTGACCGTACCAAACTCAGTAATGACCTTGATATGATCATCAGCATATTCAACATCGACGACTAAGGTGTTTTCATAAATAGTGCCGCCACGTGATTCAATGGCAGCCGCTTCACCAAGTGCAAGATTTAGCGGATGAAAGTGTCCACCTGAATGATCGATAACCCCGCCTACATAGGCTTCTGACTTGATGTGCTCTTGCATACCGTATTTGTCTAGCATTTCGCGATCATGCATACCGTGGCTTTCCCACAGTGCATGTGTTTTCTGCAAGTCTCTTAACTGCCCGTTGTTTAAGGCGGCAAAGATATTCTTTTCTTTCAAATCGCAGCTGATGTCGTAGTCTTGGATTAGTCGGCGAATGATTTTGCCACCACGTGTGACGAGCTGACCGACAAAATCGGCGTTTTGTTGACCATAAGAGCTCTTGATTTTTTCTAAGCTGGCATTCAGACCGTTGACAATCTGACCACCATTGCGACCCGATGCACCCCAACCAATCTGTGCGCCTTCTAGCACGACCACTTCGTGATCTGTCTCCATGAGATGCAGTGCCGTTGATAGGCCACTGTAGCCACCACCGACCACGCAAATCTCAACATGAATGTCATTTTCTAGCGTTGGTCTATCTGGTTTAGGATTGCGACTGGCAGCATAGTAGCTATCAGGATACTGTCCTTTATCTGAATAATGCGGGATATTGCGCGTGTTATTAGACGGTTTGCTATTTGACATATTAGACATCCTGTAAATAGGTGAGGTATTCAAGATTGGTGACTTGCTGAGAGAAGCGTTTGGCTTCTTGTTTTTTAACCGCAATCAGCAGTTCAATCATTTCGCTTGGGAATAACGCATCAATGACGTCGCTGTTTTCAAACTGACGAATGGCTGAGAGCCAATCTAACGGTAAGGTTTTGAGGTCTTCTTCATTATAAGTAATGCTATTGATTGGTTCAGGTGCTTCCAGTTTGTTTTCGATACCATACAGCATGCCTGCCAGCACCGCACTACAGACGAGATAAGGGTTGGCGTCAGCGCCAGAGACGCGATGCTCAATACGGCGCGCTTTTGGATCGCCACCTGGGATACGTACGGCTGCTGTGCGGTTTTCATAGCCCCATGACACATTGTTCGGTGCCAATGTACCTGGTGCAAAACGGCGATAAGAGTTGACATGTGGTGCAAACAATAACGTGCAATCTGACATGGTCTTCAATAGCCCGGCGACGGCATGACGTAATATATCTGAGCCTTCTGTTGAGCCATCATCAAAGACATTGTTGCCATCTTTATCTAATAAGCTGCAATGTACATGGAAGCCATTGCCTGACTGTAGACCAAACGGTTTTGCCATAAAGGTGGCGGTTAGCTTGCGACGAGCTGCTACTGCTTTGACAACTTGTTTGAATAGGATGGCATCATCGGCGGCTTTTAACGGATCATCAACATGGAGTAGGTTAATCTCAAACTGACCACAGCCATTCTCAGCTAATGCCGCATCAACAGGAATATCGAGTTTCTCGCACTGAGCATAGACTTCGTCTAAAAACTCATCAAACTGTAATAAATCATTGATGCTTAGAATAGAGGTTTTGTTTAATCTCAGGCCGCTTTTCGGACGAATAGGTGGTTTTGGCGTCTCGCCTTCTGTGTAGTCCACCAAATAAAACTCAAGCTCAGTCGCCATGACCGGCGTCAAACCAAGCGCTTTGAATTTTTTGCTGATGTAGTCCAAAACGTGTCTGGCATCACCGTAATACGGTTCATTGTCTTCGGTATAAAGCCAAACAGGTAATAGCGATGAGGCTGCACTGGTATTAAGAAGGGGATAAGCGGCACGACCTGTAGGACGAGCAATGGCATCGATATCACCATTACACTGAGAGGACTCGATGACGTCTGCACCCCAAATATCGACGCCTAAAATAGATAGAGGCAATCGGATGCCACCAGCTTGTGCTTTGTCCATTTGGTTAAATGGGATACGTTTACCGCGAAGTAAGCCGTTAATATCACCTGCTGCAACATATACATATTCAGTTTTACTTGCAGATGTGATGGTTCCGTTGGTCGTCGTCATGTTGTTCATCCCTGTCAGTTTTTGAAATATTTGGGTTGGCCTTGCTGATTTTGTTCACGATATGAAGCACTTAACGTATTTCGGGATACTGTCTATCAGCTTTCTAAATGTATAAAAATTGTTCTTTGTCATAAAGATGTCTTTTAATATATGGATGAAGGTTATAGTTGTCAATATTTATTTTTAATTACCTAAAAGTAATTTATATAACTCATATTAACCAATTTAATAGACAATGAAGTTTATAGTTTACATTTACTAGGTAGTTATGATAAATTTTAGTTAAGTTAAATACCGCAGTATCTGGACATCTAGGTACAGATATCACATTTAGGGAAAAACACATGCCTACTTCTAGACCTATCATCGCTATCGTCTCCTGTCACAAAATGGTGGACGGCCAGCCAGCCCAAGCGGTATATCAAAAATACATCGATGCTATTCAACATTATGGTGGCAATCCAATATTGCTTCCCTATACGGCTGCTGACAGCGAGAATTTCGATGCATTGGTCGCGCTGGCAGATGGTATTGTGCTGACAGGGAGTTATAGTAATGTCGCGCCGATACGTTATGGCGCATCGCATGTAGAAGAAAAGCAGGATTTAAATCGTGATGAGCTGAGCTTTAAACTACTGGCTTATTCAGCGGAATCTGGCACACCTTTACTAGCAGTATGCCGAGGATTGCAAGAGATGAATGTGCATTTCAATGGCACGCTACACCCAGATTGGCGTGAAGTAGAAGGGTTCTATGAGCAGCATTTAGAAGACAATACCCAGCCGCTCGAAGTGCAATATCAGCCAGTACATGACGTCATTATTCAGCCTAAGGGGAAGCTTGCAGCATTTGGCGACGAGTGGCACGTTAACTCATTACATAAGCAAGCCATCAATAAAGTGGGTGAGGGTTTGTTTGTAGAGGCGCTGGCACGTGATGGATTGGTAGAGGCGATTAGCTTAATAGAACATCCGTTTATGATTGGTGTACAATGGCATCCTGAGCTGAATTATGCACAAGATGGTTTTTCCAAATTTTTATTTACGGAATTTATTCACTATGCCAGTCAAACAAAATCCTGATAACGATATCCCAGAAAATGACGAGGTAATCTCTGTTGAAGAACAGGAGGCGTCTGAATCGGTTGAAAAGCCAGAAGAGAATATCGGTAAAAAAATCAATCAACTACGCCTTACCAAAGGCTTTTCACAGCGTAAACTGGCGAGACTGGCAGGACTGACCAATACCTCAATCAGTGCTATCGAGCGTAATAAGGTTAGCCCTGCTGTCAACACGCTAAAAGCGATCTTGCAGGTGCTGGATTCTGACCTCAATACCTTTTTTAGTGACGAGTGGAAAGAGCGTAAGGACAGAGTCGTCGTTACGCCAAAAGACCTCATAGAGATTAGTGAGCCAAACAGTCGGGTCTCCATCAAACAGGTGTTCAATGGCAGTCCGATCAAGAATTTAGGGTTTTTGATTGAGGTTTATCAGCCGAATAGTTCGACTGAAGATAGGATTTCTCATGAAGGTGAGGAGATTGGTACGGTCATCGAAGGCAAGATTATTATCCGTATTGATGATACTACCTACCTGTTAAATGAAGGCGATAGCTACGTCATTAAAACCTGTCATCCGCATACTTTTATCAATCCAAGCAATGCCATCACTCGCATCGTCAGCGCGCATACCCCAGCGACATATTAATTGAAAGGGTGGGGGCTGGTACGAACGGGCACGGAACTATCTACAGGCGCACAGTCAGTAGATAGCTAAATATTTATAATAGGCTTTCTAAGTATCTGTCTCTTTTGAGAGGTTGGCTGCTTCAGAAAGCCTTTTTTTAGCAGGTTCTGTGTTTGCTAGCGAATCGCTATGTTTTGCCCTAGCATCATAAATTTTGGCTTTATTGTTTATCGTATTGGCAGTGGGTTTCAAATACTTCTTAATTCTTCTTACTGCTGCTGCATCGGCTTCAGCTTGCTCTTCTGCCAGCGCCATATCACTTAGATTCTGATAAACCTTGAGGGTTTCTTCAATCATCTCACGCATCGTGAATTTGTTCGTCATCTCAGGGCGAGTCACGCTTTCCAACTGGTTTCTAACCGCTTTACAGAGTGAGGTCGCATTGTATTTTTTGACCAATCCTTGCGGATAAAGCGGTTGTAGAATTTCGCTAAAGGCCGCTTGATCCCAGCCAATGACGGGAGTGCCTAAGTGAATCGCTTGCAGCGCATTGATACCAATAGACTCTGGCTCATTGGCCAGTGCCATCACGATATTTGCCGCCGATAGCCACTCTCGCATGTCATTGCGCTTGCTACCCACGTAAGTGATGCGCTCCGCCAGACCTAAGGTATTGGTACGTTGACGAAAATCTTCATGCGCCACATCGCCATCTTTATAGTCATCGTCCATGATAATGACATGGATATTAGGGAACTGCTCTTGTAAATTACCTAAAATATCAATCAACCACTCTTGACCATATTCATTGCCGATAATGGTTGGAAATATCAGCCACTTTTTGTGCTCAAGCTCTGGGTATTCTGCAAAGGTGTGACGTAGCCAATAAACTGAGGGATTATGCCGATAGGGGTAGCGACGAGTATCGATACCGCGGTAGATACGCTTTATGATTTTTGGTGCGGTGTCTTCACGGCGTAGTCGGTGTTTTAGATAGTTAGTAACACTATCAGATACGGTAATCAGCGTGTCGACATTGAGCAGTGCTTGTGAGTATCTATTGATAGGGTAAAAACCATACATGGTCGAGACCAGTTTTGGCATGCGTTTGACACGTGCACGGCGCAAGGCTAAATGCACAATCCATGCTGGCGTACGTGAGTGCGCATGAATCACGTCAGGCTCGTACTTTTCAATCAAATGGCGCAGTGGGGCAACTTGGAGTAATGATAACCAAGACTTTTTATTCATTTGCAACTGGTGATAGATATTGCCGTCACGCTTGAGGCGTCTGACCAAATCATTGTCTTCATCAGCGCTTGAGACGATGATAGAGGTATGTCCATTTTTGACCAATGCACGCCCAAGATGAAAAATACCGCGCTCGGATTCATCATGCTTCAAAGACGACAGTAAGCGCATAACTTTCATAATAGCGTCGATCACAGGTTAGTAATATCAAGTTGCTATTGTCAGTTAAAAGCAGTAAAAACTCAACCATCAAGGTAAAGTTAAAGCGTTTGTTTTTAGAGCAATGGATAAGGTTGTCTTAGAATACAATGCTGAAAACGCTTAGCGACGTTTTTGTAGATGTTCAGCATTGGGCAGTACTTGTTTTTCGCTCAAATACTTCCAATAGCGCTGCGGCAGGTACTGCTTGTGCAAACGGGGGTTTTTACGTTCCTTGATATTGACGTTGGTAAAGTAGCCTTGCCAAAACTTCTGGTAACGCTGCTCGTCCTCGCTATGAATACTGGCAGGGTTACGCAATACGGCATCATCAAGGTCAGTAATGGTTTGCAGTGTGGCAGGGCGTGATGGTGTACTTTGGCTTTTGTCATAATAAATACCAAATCCGCGACTGATGTCATAAATGGCCCAATGCTGGTCTTGATAGCGCTGACGAAAGTGCTCACCAATCAATGGTAATACATTAAAATCAGGCTCCACTCGCGCAAAATATATATCATCAGTGGTATGCTCAAAACGTACAAATGCTTCCATGCGGTGCTTTTCACGACCCACAGATTTGACCGTCTGTACCAATTCAAGGACGTCTAAATTACCCAAATCTTGCATAATAGAACGGCTAGGGTAGTCGATGGCGTATTTAACTACTTGAAATAGAGTAGTACCGATATTGTCCTTTTCAGATAAAAATCCCCAAAGTATATTGCGCATACCTGAGCGCCCCAATAGCTTATTCAGTTTTGTGAGGACACGCTCGGCTTTGTCTTCATCAGTTGCCACGCTGGTTGCTTGAGCAATCAATGAAGGTACGTAACAATCTTGCGCTATGAGCTGTAATGCGGAATCGTGTTGTAGTTTATGCTCATAGGCATGATAGACCGCACTCAGCCAACCTTCAAAACTTGGCTCATAAAGCACAATACTAGGCGTTACTTGGCCGATAGAGTAAGTTTTGTTTTGAACAAGTACTGACATTAGCTACCCTCAGAAAACAGTTGATGTGTAGTGGCTTATTTTAATAATCCATTTTACGAATAAACTTTACTCGCATATTTAAAATAAGGCCAACTGCCCGCTACGCTGATCTTTAAACTTGGTCTGCGTCTGTGCCAGTACATATTGACGGAAGTTATCGCGGGTCAAATGAGCAAGATGCTCGTTTTTACCCGTCGTTGCGATGAAGTATTTGGCACGATTGACGGCCGCTCCCATCTTTTTGAGATGATATAAGGTCAGCTGATTAAACTTGCGCGCTTTCACTATTTTTTTAGCCGTCTTGGTACCGATACCAGGTATGCGCACAATCATTTCATAAGTTGCGGTTTGAATGTTGACAGGGAAGTGCTCACGATGGCGTATTGCCCACGCCAACTTTGGGTCACAGTCCAAATCTAAAAATGGCGAGTCCGGCTCAACGATTTCATGCGCACCAAACCCATAAAAACGCATTAACCAATCTGCCTGATAGAGACGATTCTCTCGCACCATAGGCACCGGCGTTCCAATCGCTGGCAGACGATTATCAGACAGCATCGGTACATAACCTGAGTAGTAGACACGCTTTAGATCATACGTTTTATAGAAGTGGCTCGATAGCTGAATGACTTGCAAGTCGGTCTCATTACTGGCACCCACAATCATCTGGCTGGTTTGACCGGCTGGCGTGAATTTTGGCGCTTTCTTATGGGTTTTACGGCTCTCACGGATGGTGATAATCTCTTCTTTTACCGTTTCCATGGGTGCCTTTAATTGCTCATGCGATTTTTCTGGCGCGAGCAATGCCAATCCTGATTTGGTCGGAATCTCAATATTAACGCTCAAGCGATCAGCATACAGTCCAGCTTCTAGCAGTAGCTCCTTTGACGCACCTGGGATGGTTTTCAGATGGATGTAACCGTTGAAGCGCTCACGGGTACGCAGTAGTTTAGCGACCTCAACCAATCGCTCCATCGTGTAGTCGCCACTTTTAAAGATACCTGAGCTGAGAAACAGTCCCTCGATATAATTACGGCGATAAAATTGCATGGTCAAATCAACGACTTCTTCGACACTAAAGGCAGCACGTGGGGTGTCATTGCTTTTGCGTGAGGTACAGTAAGCACAATCATAAATACAATGATTGGTCAGCAGGATTTTGAGTAGACTGACACAGCGGCCATCTTCGGTATAGCTATGGCAGATACCTGTCGCTGAGGCATCACCGAGACCGCCGCCTTGGTTCTTGCGTGTACCAGCGGAGGAAGAGCAGGAAACGTCATACTTAGCAGCGTCCGCTAAGATGTTGAGTTTGCCCTGTAGTCGTTCATAATTGATGGTTGCCATAAGCGGTATTTACCAATGCATTAATGAAAGACTATTTTAACAAAATTAGCGTTAAGTCATTGTAATTATAGCTAAAATTAAGAAAGTAAACGACAACGGTTGTCGCTTACCTATGTGTATTTTGAGATAATTTTTTAGATGAAATTCTAGCTTCTAGTACGTCTGTATTGAGATTGGCTATAGTTTATACAAAAAATTGCTCGGCCAGTAACCCAAGCACCAAGCTACCGACAATACCTAAAATACCAAGCAGTAGAAGGGGGATAGCGAGTATCGTCAGTACCTGTGACTGGCTTTTTTTAACCTCGATAGAGTATCGGTTCAAATCAATATCTGCCAAAGGTATGGCATTTCCTACAATTGCTTGTAGTCTTGAGGTGCTTGACCCTGATACTAGCTTCAATTCGTAATGACCAACTTCCGCCCGAAAAGTGAACAGCTCCATTCTGCCAGTGTCAAAATTATTTGAGCGTGGAGATAGTATTGAGGGATTAAGCTTAATCTCTTTGCCAGTAGTTGTACTTGAGATATGAGGTCGGAACTGAGCCAGTGGCGTTTTTTTAAACACAGGGCCTTTGTGCCAAATGCTATAAACACCGGACTTCGAGACAGTAAAATTACCAACGCTATCATAGTAGGGCATCGCTAATAATACGTCGCCATTGAATGCGTTTCTCAGCAGTTTTATTGCTTTGAATACTGTAAATATGCCCACGGGAACAATGAGGAATAATAGTATTTTAATGGACAGTACGCTCATTATTTATCTTCCTCAATGATTGAAAACTTGGCAATTTAAAAGAAGGTCTTGCCGGCTAGAGAGTTAGCCAGCAAGACTTCATCAAATTTACTAAATAACCATGCCCTAGTTTTTATTGAACCTTAGCGCGTACTACTACGGTCTGTGTTGCATTGGCATCTAGATTGACCAAATCCCATTTAAGACCAGAGTAGCTCACTTGCGTCGCGGCCGTATTACTCATTGGTTGAATCACTTGATAGCTATTACCGTCTGTGGTTGCAAGGGTTGGCAGTAAACTGTTTAGCGATACCAATTGAATGCCATTCGGTAGCGAAACCATCGCATTGATACCGTTTACTAGTTGATTGGTGGTATTGGTATAAGTGGTGTGGTATTCAATAATATCACCTTGAGCAATATGATTGGCAGGCACTGCTATCTCACGTCCTTCTTTATTCTTTAATATTTTCATGACCTTGGTTTGTGCATTGACGATATCAGGCTTACTAAAGCTTGGGGTCAGTTGTAAGGTCTCTAAAGAAACCGTCTTAGCTGTTTGATCGGTAAAGGTTGGGCTAATTGCTGATTGGTTAAGTGTGGATTGATTAAGCGTCGATGAGCTGGTCATGACTTGAATGGCAGTTGATGCATTCATTACTGGCAGTTGAGTAGCAGAGGCAACAGGCAGTACTTGCTTTACGTTATTGAGTGGTGTAGTGATAACGTTCACTTTGGTGACGGCGTTGGTTCCCTGATTGGTCACAGGCACACTAGTGACGGTGGTGCTGGCCTGAGAAATGATAGTATCGTTAGCGCTTTGACGAACGACATAGCTTGGAGTCGTTGTTACTTGAGTCACAGCATAAGGCATGCCGTCCTGCATGGTGATGCCATTAGGTGTTGCAGTGATAGTCGCGGTGTTACCATCAGAGTACTGCTCAACCACAGTTGTGCTGCCGCTAGCAGACGGATTAATGCTTATTTCAGGCGCAGCATGTGCTGAGGATACGGCAAGTAAAGTGCCTGCAACAATCGAAGAGATAGCAGTGGCTATTGATGTTTTTTGAACCGCTATTTTTTTGGTGATAACCAGTGATGTTGCAAAATCCATATTCATAAAAGACTCCTTTAAAGTAATAGTAAGTGAAGCAGTAGATAACGTGTAAAGAAAAAACCCTCGTTATTTGACACTATAGCGCATGTCAAATAACGAGGGTATCAGTATTTATAATAGCCACGGTCAATCATTCAGCCATCATTGTTTTTCATAAGATGTTAGGCCAAATGATGGAGTGATACTAGTTGTATATGACTTTCATAATTTCATATTCGACCACGCCTTTTGGCGTTTCAATACGGGCTTCATCGCCTTCTGATTTACCGATAAGACCACGAGCGATTGGCGAGTTGACAGAGATTTTACCCGCTTTAAAGTCTGCTTCGTCATCACCAACGATTTGGTATTGTTTTTCTTCTTCGGTGTCCATGTTTTCGATGATAACGCTCACACCAAATACCACGCGACCTTCTTGTGGTAGCGTCGAAGGATCGATAACTTGCGCGCCGCCAAGCTTGGCTTCGATATCACGGATACGTGCTTCACAAAAACCTTGCTGCTCACGTGCTGCATGATATTCAGCGTTTTCTTTTAAATCGCCATGTTCGCGAGCTTCAGCAATAGAAGCCGTAATGCGTGGACGGTCGATACTTTTTAACTGTTTTAATTCGGCTTCTAGAGCCTCATGTCCTTGCGGAGTCATGGGATAACGTTGCATGTTTTTTCCTTAAACCAATAACACCACACCATCTCCTACTCTTAGTGAATAGTGAGATGGTGTTGGGATTATTGCAATGGGTATAAAATATAAAAAGAGAGTGGTTTAGGCTGCATAACTAGCATACGAGTGGTTATGTATGAGCGTATTTATGCTCCACTAATGCAGCACACTTAACCTTACGTAATAAAAAGCATAGTCGCAGTTTAGCCACTATGCTTTTTGGGTCTGTCTTTTCAAAGGTATTGTTTGATTAGAGCATTACTGTCATATAAAAACCAATTTCGCATGAGCTTTTACATAAGCCTGACTGTTATGCTTAATCTACTGAAATTATTCAGCCAAGTCAATAGAGCTAAGCAATAGTCTTTGCTTGTTCATGTAAATCTTGTAGCTTATAAACTTCGAATGGCAAGTCAATCGAATAAGATTTGCAAATTGCATCTGCCGCGCCCAATGTCGTGACATAGAATACTTTACCTTGTAGCGCGCTGCGGCGGATAGAGAATGAATCCTCTTGTGCCTGCTTGCCCTCAGTCGTATTGATGATAAGGTCAATGTTACCATTTTTCAATGCATCGACGATATGTGGACGGCCTTCGGTCACTTTATTGATTTGCTTACATTCGATACCAGCGTCGCTCAGTATTTTTTGTGTACCAGTGGTAGACACAATGTCAAAGCCAAAGTCTACAAGCTGACGCGCGATTGGAGCGATTTGCGCTTTGTCACTGTCACGTACTGAGATAAAGACGGTTTTGGTTTCGCCCTCAGTTGGTAGACCTGGCAGACGCTCATTACTACCGATGATGGCTTTGTAGAACGCTTCACCAAAGGTTTTACCAACGCCCATGACTTCACCTGTTGATTTCATCTCAGGGCTCAAGATTGGATCGACACCAGGGAACTTGGCAAATGGGAAGACCGCTTCTTTAACGGCATAGAATGCAGGAACAATCTCTTTGGTAAATCCTTGGTCTTTGAGCGACGTGCCAGCCATGCAGCGAGCAGCGATTTGCGCCAATGAGGTACCAATGCATTTAGAGACAAATGGTACGGTACGGGCAGCACGTGGATTGACCTCAAGGATATAAATAGTTTCACCTTTTACGGCAAACTGTACGTTCATCAGGCCGATAACGCCCAGCTCTTTAGCCATAGCAATGGTCTGTGCGCGCATCACATCGCATAACTCTTTAGATAGCGAGTAAGGCGGTAGCGAACAGGCTGAGTCACCAGAGTGAACACCCGCTTGTTCGATATGCTGCATGATGCCGCCAATCACGACGTCAGTACCATCACAGACACAGTCTACATCGACTTCGATAGCATCATCTAAGAATCGATCTAGCAGTACTGGCGCTTCGTTTGATGCTTGTACCGCAGTGCGCAGATAATGTCTTAGCTCATCTTCGTTATAGACGATTTCCATCGCGCGGCCACCTAGTACATAAGATGGGCGTACAACCAATGGATAGCCAACGTCTTTTGCTTTAACCAAGCCGTCTTCCAAGCTAGTCGCTAATGCATTGGTTGGTTGAACAAGATTCAATTGCTGAATCATATGCTGAAAGCGTTCGCGGTCTTCAGCGCGGTCAATCGCATCAGGGCTAGTACCGATGATTTTCACACCAGCGGCTTCAAGGGAGCGAGCCAGTTTCAATGGCGTTTGACCACCGAACTGTACAATGACGCCATCAGGATTTTCGATACGGACGATTTCTAGCACGTCCTCTAACGTGATTGGCTCAAAGTAGAGACGGTCAGAGGTGTCATAGTCAGTTGAAACCGTTTCTGGATTACAGTTGACCATGATGGTTTCGTAGCCATCTGCACGCATCGCAAGTGCAGCATGTACACAGCAATAGTCAAACTCGATACCTTGGCCGATGCGGTTAGGACCACCACCGATAACCATGATTTTTTTGTTATTGGTTGGGTTGGCTTCACATTCGCTGTCGTACGTTGAGTACATATAAGCGGTACTGGTAGAGAATTCTGCCGCACAAGTATCCACGCGCTTATAAACTGGATACACGTTTAAATCCCAACGCTTTTTGCGCAGTTGCTTTTGCGAGACGCCAAGTAATTTGGCAAGACGTAAATCTGATAAACCTTTACGTTTAAAGCGACGCAAGTTGTCTTCAGTTAAACCGCCAAAACCTAACGCTTTAACCTGTGCTTCAGCTTTTACGATGTCTTCGATTTGTACCAAGAACCATGGGTCGATTTTGGTAAGATTAAAGACCTCATCGACGCTCATACCGATGCGGAAGGCATCTGCAATATAATAAATGCGTTCAGGCGTTGGAATGGTTAAGCGATTATGAATCTCGCTACGGGCTTTGTCAGTACTAAGGCTACCGTCTTTGATAGCGGCAAAGTCAATTTGCTCATCAAAACCATCATTGCCAGTTTCCATACCACGTAATGCTTTTTGCATCGACTCTTGGAAGTTACGGCCAATCGCCATCACTTCACCGACTGATTTCATCTGCGTTGATAAAACACTATCGGCTTGCGGGAATTTTTCAAAGTTAAAACGAGGTATCTTGGTCACAACATAATCAAGCGCAGGCTCAAAGCTTGCTGGTGTTTTGCCGCCAGTGATGTCGTTTTGCAATTCATCTAGGGTATAACCAATCGCCAGTTTTGCCGCGATTTTAGCAATCGGGAAACCAGTGGCTTTTGATGCCAATGCTGATGAACGCGATACACGTGGGTTCATCTCGATGACGACCATGCGACCTGTATCAGGGTTGATACCGAACTGTACGTTTGAGCCGCCAGTTTCTACACCAATCTCACGCAGTACTGCCAATGAGGCATTACGCATGATTTGGTATTCTTTGTCCGTCAAAGTCTGTGCAGGTGCAACCGTGATAGAGTCGCCGGTGTGTACACCCATTGGGTCAAAGTTTTCGATGGCACAGATGATGATGCAGTTGTCGTTTTTGTCACGCACCACTTCCATCTCGTATTCTTTCCAACCAATCAACGACTCATCGATAAGTAGCTGATGGTTAGGAGACAAGTCAAAACCGCGCTCACAGATTTCAATGAATTCATCACGGTTATATGCAATACCGCCACCTGAACCACCCATCGTGAATGAAGGACGAATGATACATGGGTAGCCCATTTTTTCTTGGGTAGCAAATGCTTCTTCCATGGTCTCAGCCGTTTCAGCGCGTGGGCATTCAAGGCCGATACGCTTCATGGCTTTATCAAACAAATTGCGATCTTCTGCCATCTCGATTGAGTCTTTAGTCGCGCCAATCAACTCGCAGTCGTACTTGGTCAATATGCCATGCTTATCTAAATCTAATGCACAGTTTAATGCCGTTTGTCCGCCCATCGTTGGCAGGATAGCATCAGGGCGTTCTTTGGCAATGATTTGCTCAACCGTCTGCCAAGTAATTGGTTCGATGTAAGTGGCATCTGCCATGACAGGATCGGTCATGATGGTCGCAGGGTTTGAGTTGACCAAGATGACGCGGTAACCTTCTTCTTTTAGTGCTTTACACGCCTGCGCGCCTGAGTAGTCAAACTCACATGCTTGGCCGATGACGATAGGGCCTGCGCCAATGATAAGAATGCTTTTTATGTCGGTACGTTTTGGCATAATGTTTTTAAGTCCTATTTTGGCGGTTTGGAATTTGTATGATTAGGTATTTAGAATCCATTAGAGATATTACATACTCGATCTTTTTAAGTGATTGAGTTTCCCTTGCACTCATCTGTTGAAGCTTTCATTATTGCAGCAGAATATAAGACAGAGAGACTGAAGGAATTAACCAGTTGATTATTTTTATCAAGTGTTGGCAGACCTAGGAATGGTAATAATTTCGAAAAACGTGGATCTAAAATTACACTTTGCAATTTTAAACTTTCTTCATCAGTCATTGTATTTAAGGCAGAAGAAGCTGGAAGATCATCAATGTTAAAATCAACAACATCTGGGTAGTTGACAATTTTACTATTAACTCGTGCTAAAAAATCTAAATTTTCCAACCATAGATCAGTAGCTTCTTCTGGATACTTATTTACATACTCTAGCAAGATTTCATAAAGATTTCGCTTGTAATTAAAGTCAGCCTTATTGACGGCACATTCAATCTCAGACTTGTTAAGACTATTGTCAATAGTAAAGATCGTACTCTCTAAAAACTCTTTGTCTTGGAAATCGGAGTAAATCAAATCAGCTTTTAAAGCTTTCTCTGTCAAAACTTGCGCTTTTTGTTCTGGTGTTTCAATTAAACTGGGTGCAGTCGAAAAGTTTTCATTTTGACTGGCAGCAAGCGTAGAGGTGCATGCTACGCTTGCTGCAATTAAAAAAGCATTTTTGATTGATTTATACATTAAGCCTTAGCCTTCGCCATCATCTCAGCAAACTTATCAAACAATGGCGCGCAATCATGTGGACCAGGGCTGGCTTCTGGATGACCTTGGAAGCTAAAGACTGGCTTGTTGGTCAGCTCAATCCCTTGGTTGGTACCATCGAATAATGAGCGATGGGTAGATTTAACGTTATCAGGTAGCGTGTTTTCATCAACGGCAAAACCATGGTTCTGGCTGGTAATCATAACCGTGCCAGCTGCCACATCTTGTACTGGATGGTTGGCACCATGATGGCCAGTTTTCATTTTGATGGTGTTTGCACCGCTGGCAAGACCGACCAGCTGATGGCCTAAACAGATACCAAAGGTTGGCACGTCAGTTTGCTCAATGATGTGACGCACGCTGTCAATAGCGTAGCCACAAGCGGCAGGGTCACCAGGACCATTCGATAAGAAGATACCGTCTGGATTCATCGCTAGCACGTCAGCGATAGGCGTTTGTGCTGGTACGACCGTTACATGGCAGCCGCGATCGACGAGCATGCGCAAGATGTTGGTCTTGGTACCAAAGTCATAGGCGACTACATTAAATTTGTGTTCAACGTGTGTGCCTAACTGCTTGAAGAATCCGCCTGTACCGCTATCATGACTACCAACGGCATCACGGTTAAGTAGGGTATCTGATAAATCCCACGTACCTGCTGTCCATTCGAACGTCTCTTTAGTACAGCATTCTTTTGCCAGATCCATGCCTTCAATACCAGCGAACTCTTGCGCCAATTTGATGGCTTGTTGCTCGTCATCAGTGCTAATGGTCTCGCCATTAGAGGCTGTCATGATACAACCGTTTTGAGCGCCTTTATCACGCAGTAGACGAGTCAATTGACGGGTGTCAATCTCAGCGATTGCGACGGTATTATGTTTCTGTAAGTAGTCACTCAATGATTCTGAGTTACGGAAGTTTGAAGTAACCATAGTGGCATCACGAATGATGAGACCATCTGCCCATACTTGATGACCATTACCAGACTCAGTGTCCTCGCTATTGGTACCAGTATTACCGATGTGCGGATAGGTTAGGGTCACTAGCTGACGAGCATAGCTAGGGTCAGTTAGGATTTCTTGATACCCTGTCATGGCTGTATTAAACACCACCTCACCGACACGATGACCGAGACTGCCGATACTCACACCGCGAAAAATCGTACCGTCTGCTAATGCCAAAATTGCTTGTATTTCTGCCGATGAATTCAAGGTTTGCCTCCGCTGTTATTGGTGAGTGCCGTAATTTCTTATGATTAAATTTCGGATTGAACGCAGCTTTTTATATCTCGATAATGACTACTAATTAAGAATAAAAAACAGCTAAACCCAAAATTTTTCCACAAAAAAGCGAGAAGACATTATTGATGGAAACTACAAAACCCACTAGATAGTGAATAGGTAACTTGCATCATGTCCGCTCGCTTAGGCACAGATTTTGCGCATTATATACAATATACACGCAGATAGCCAGTCGATTTTCTAACTTAACGGACACGGATTCCTCGCCTACCGTAAATATACAATATACTATCTGTTAAATAATTGTTTATAAAAGATTTCTGAAAAAACAATATGTGAAAAACAGCATATGATAACCAACACTCTAATTGCGACGAGTGATTTTTCTATTCTTACGGTCTAAAGGGTGATTTGTTCTAAGTGATAACTTGTTCTAAGTAAGTAGCTACAACGGTCATAATAGCCTAAGTATAACTAGATACTTCTTACGATGGCTGGTACAACCATGTTACTAGGGTGAATAGCACTAGATTTTGATAGAAGGCTTTGCCACAATAGAGGGTATTATTGACTGATATAGAATGACAGCTGTCTATTATTAGGTTGGTATAAAAAACAATAACAAGGAGTGGTTATGATTTATCAATATTTAGACAAGGTGCCTAAGTTCGCTATGCCTTTTAATGGCTGGGTAGCAGATTCTGCGCAAGTTATCGGTGATGTTTATTTGGGACATCAAGCCAATATTTGGTTTGGTGCGGTACTCCGCGGTGACAATGAACTGATTCATATCGGTGACTATAGTAACGTGCAAGAAAACAGTGTGATTCATACTGATGCAGGTATTGAGGTGAAAATCGGCAATTATGTCACCATTGGGCATTTAGCGATGCTGCATGGCTGCGAAGTCGGTGATAATAGTTTAATTGGTATTGGTGCAGTGGTATTAAATAATGCCAAAATCGGTAAAAACTGTATCATTGGTGCCAAAGCATTGGTCACGGAAGGCAAGGTTATTCCGGATAACTCATTGGTGATGGGCGCACCAGCAAAAGTGGTGAAAACATTAACAGATGAGCAAGCCTCGATGCTGAAATTGTCAGCGATGCATTATGCGGAACGTTGTCAGAAGTTTAAAACAGGCTTAAAAGAAATCGCAATGCCTGATTAATTAGTACGGGGCGAGCGATCAGTAGTGGATAAAAATAAAAGGATGGTAGTATATTGTTCCATCCTTTTTATATTCTTATAATATGATGCCAGTGGTTATACCATGAGCATCATAACCAGCCAAATAACGGCAAAGATAATGATACCTATAATGAGTCCGCGAAAAATATCATGACTGATAGATGTGTCATCGAGATAAGGATTATGGTTAGCAGTTTCGTCGATATGTAATGCGTTGACGCTCTCAGCACCTGCGTTTTTACCAACGATGAGTCCTATCAATACGCCAAGGACGACCATGAAAGGGGTGAATAGCCAAAAAATTTCACCATTACCAAGACCAGCTACTGAGCGAATGACAACAATGGCAAGGTCGATAAGTAAGCCACCAAAGCCATACATCAAGCCATTCAAGAGCGCATAGAACACACGGTCTAAAGGTGATTGATAAGCATTACCCAATCGACGTTGTCTGATCTCTCTGATAGAGCGAGCTGGGCGGGGCGGTCTATTAGGTAAGCTGGTTTTGTTATCATATGCTTTCATAAGGTTCTCTGGGTTGCTTATTAAGTCCTCTAGACCCGTCATAAAATGGGCTAAAGAAATAATTTACCATAATTATGTCTAGCAAACAGTAGTGTTCTAGCAAATTTACTGAGTAAACGTTATATCCATAAAACCGACTATATTGAAGGCTTCAGAGCAAATATGGTCGATATAACCCTTAATGACGATTAATCCTACTCACCCTCAAACTTTTCAAAAAATAATAAGGCTTCGCTATGCAAGCATCTCACACCCAAAACACTCAAAAAGAACTGGCACTATTTGATTTAGATCATACTTTACTCGATGTCGACAGCGACTATCTGTGGGGCGAATATATCGTTAATAATGGTCTGGTCGATGAGGCGCAGTATCGCACAGCCAATCAAGAATTTTATGAGCAATATATAGCAGGTACGCTCGATGCCACCGAGTACAATGAATTTGTCGCCCAGTTTTTGACCACATTACCCTTGGCGCGTTTGCATGAGTTGCGTGAAGATTATATCAAACGCGAAATCGAACCGCATATTCGTCCAAAAGCGATGGAAGTGTTGTGTCAACATATTGAGAAGGGTCATGCTGTGGTGATTATCTCTGCGACCAATGATTTTGTGGTCTCTGCCATTGCTAAACGTTTCGGTATAGAAGCCGCCAATGTGTTATCGACACCGCTTGAGATAAAAGATGAGCGTTATACGGGTAAGTTAGCGGATAAGCCCAATTTTAAAGAAGGTAAGATATATCATTTAGATAAATGGGTGAATAAGCAGCAGTTGGCTGGGGTTACCTTTGAAAAAACGTATGCGTATTCAGATTCTAAAAATGATATTCCATTGCTTGAGTGGGCGGATGTGGCAATTTGTGTGTCGCCGGACGATGCGCTACATGCTCATGCGTTAGCACATCACTGGGCAGTAGAGGATTGGTCGATTTAGGTTATTTAGCGCTACTTAATATATAGGCGGTACTAATTAGCTAACTATTTAACATCAATCTCATCTAAAATAGCTCCACATTCGTTATTTATTTTTATTAGAAAAACAGGAACATTTATGGAAATCAATCCGTATCAAGAACAAATCAAAGATTTATCTGAGCGTGGGCAGGATTTGCGGAGGTATCTTTGACTTTGATGGTAAGCAAGAGCGCTTAGAAGAAGTCAATTTAGAACTAGAAAATCCTGAGCTATGGAATGATCCAGAGCGTGCGACCAAGATTAATAAAGAAAAAAGCCATCTTGACGGTGTCATCGATGTGGTAGTGTCACTTGAGACGACATTAGAAGATGCGTCTGCCATGCTAGAGCTGGCGGTAGAAGAAGACGATGAATCACTGCTCGCTGATGTGCAGACCGAGCTGGATAATGCTGAAAAACGTGTGGCTGACTTAGAGTTCCGCCGGATGTTCAGTGGCGAGATGGATCCAAATAACTGCTACTTGGATATTCAATCAGGTAGTGGTGGTACAGAAGCACAGGATTGGGCAGAGATGCTGCTGCGTATGTATACCCGCTGGGCAGAGGCGCATAACTTCAAGGTTGATGTGATTGAAGTGTCATCTGGTAGCGTCGCGGGTATTAAGTCAGCCACGATTGAGATTAAAGGCGATTATGCCTTTGGTTGGTTGCGTACCGAAATTGGCGTCCACCGTCTAGTACGTAAGTCGCCATTTGATAGTAATAATGGTCGTCATACCTCGTTTGCTGCGGTGTTTGTGTCGCCTGAAATCGATGACAATGTCGAGATTGATATCAACCCAGCAGACTTGCGTATCGATACCTATCGCTCATCTGGCGCGGGTGGTCAGCATGTGAACACGACAGATTCTGCGGTACGTATTACCCATGAGCCAAGTGGCGTGGTCGTTACTTGTCAGAATGAGCGTAGTCAACATGGTAACAAAGCCACCGCCATGAAAATGCTACGTGCTAAGCTGTATGAGCTAGAAATGCAAAAACGTATGGAATCACAGCAAGCGGTTGAAGACGGTAAGTCTGACGTCGGCTGGGGCAGTCAAATTCGCTCATACGTACTTGACGACTCTCGTATCAAAGACTTGCGTACCGGTGTTGAAACCTTTAACACGGGTGCTGTGTTAGATGGTGACCTCGATCAGTTCATCGAAGCGAGTTTAAAAGCAGGATTGTAAGCAGCCGTTTTAAAATAGTAACTAACATTTAATTAAGGAAAATTATGCCAAGCGTTAATAATTATTTTGATGATAAAGTGACTTCTATCGCCTTTCAGACAGAGACTAAGCCTGCGACTGTCGGCGTTATGGAAATTGGTGAGTATGAGTTTGGCACTAGTGAATTTGAAACCATGAGCGTGGTAAGTGGCGCGTTGACCGTTAAATTGCCAGAAAGTAGCGAATGGCAGACCTTTAATGCTGGCGAGCAGTTTACGGTTGAAGCCAATCAGAAGTTTCAAGTAAAAGTAGACGTCGAAACTGCTTATTTATGCGTTTACGGTAAATAATGTCTAAGCTGCTTTAACCTAAAGCCGTATTGATAAGAAAATGCCAAGTGTTTAACACTTGGCGTTTTTTATTTGCTCATTCATTGTAAATCATAAGACAGGTAGTACAAATCATAGGTTTTTACGATACTGCACCATGTCCGTTAAGCTTGCGATTTTGTCATACAGTTGGCGTGCATCAGCATTACTTTCTTGTGTTTTCCAATAGACGTGGTTGCAGCCTTTTTGAGTAGCAAAGTCATACACATATTCAATCAAGGCCCTTCCAATACCTTGCCCGCGAATAGATTCATTAACATACAAATCTTGCAGGTAGCAACATCCATTATTGGTCCAAGTACTGGGGTGCAGCACCACATGAGTGATTCCTACCAATGTACCATCCTGCCATGCCCCAAACCCATAAATAGCGACATTGCTATCTAACAAGTTGTGCCATGTTGTATCAGTCGTGCTCATGGGTAAACTGGTCTCATAAAATGTCAGATAGTTTTGCCACAAGTGTAACCATAATTCATAATCAGCGAGAGCTAGGTTTTTTATTTCTACAGATGAATGGTTCATTTTATTTTAATAAACTTAAGTCGTGAGTAGTGCTAAATTATGCCTCAAAAACGCATCGTTTAGCACCCATAATCTCAATTTTGTTTTACACATCGATTACACTTTGTCTGTGGCAAATAAACAGTAAAAATATCCGGCATTAATTATGCTAAAGCGACTATTTCATAAGACGGATATTTTTATGACCAAGGCAAATAATCAGGCAGATACAGCAGTAGATGTGCGCCATAACTATGAACATCTGGCTCGTTTGGCGAATTTGCGCTACGTGAGTGATGATGAGCCTGGTTATGAGCGCAGACGCTGGGGTCGCGGTTTTACTTATAAGGATGCCACTGGTAAAACGGTCAAAGACAAGGCTTTACGCAAGCGTTTTGATGCGTTGGTGATACCACCGATGTGGTCAAATGTTTGGATATGCCAAGATGAAACAGGGCATCTACAGTCGACAGGACGTGATGACAAAGCGCGCAAACAATACTTGTATCATCCAGAGTGGGATCGCGTACGTGACCGAGCGAAGTTTGATGCCATGATTGGGTTTGCAGAGGCGTTACCGAATCTACGTGCTCAGGTTGAGTTGGATCTAGATGCCAAGCCCTTGTCACGAGCTAATGTGCTCGCTGCGGTGGTCAAACTGTTAGAGACTACTCTAATTCGTATTGGCAATAGCCGCTATGCGAAGCTGAATAAAAGCTATGGTCTAAGCACGCTACGCAGCAAGCATGTGAATGAAACGGACAATGGACTGGCGTTTGATTTTGTCGGAAAAAGTGCAAAAGAGCATCATATTGAATTGCAGGATGAGCGTTTGATTGACATTGTACAAGCGTGTTCTGAATTACCTGGCTATCAGATATTTAAATACTTAGATGATAGCGGTGTTAAGCAAATCGTCGACAGCGCCGATATTAATGATTATATACGCACCCATACTGGCTGTGGTGATGGCACTGGCAACATGTATAGCGCCAAGGATTTCCGTACTTGGATGGCCAGTGTCCTCGCAGCCAGTCATTTATATGATGAGCTACAAACAGCACATGGAAAAACAATATTAGCCAGTGAGCCTAAAAGCGTCGAGCGCCAACAACTGGTCGTTGATATGGTCAAAAGTGTGGCAGCAGAATTGGGCAATACTCCGACAGTATGCCGCGCATCTTATATTCATCCCGTCGTTATCGATCAGTTTTTAGCAGGTCAGTTTTTTGAGCCTTACAAACGTGCCCATCGTGGACGTGTCAAAAAATATCAAAGCCGTGAAGAAAAGGCGCTACGGGAGTTTTTAAGTACAGAATAGTCTGCTCACTATAAAGCTATTATACCTTTCATCTTGTTTACCATACTCAAGCATGGCTCACGTTCGTTTCTTTTTTATCGATGTGGTGGTGGATTAATTAAAGAATATGCCTATTTAAAAGTTAGTATTTATCGTAAAAATGATACGTTATGTATTGAAATAAATATAAAAATGCGTTACTAATAGGACATGATAAATACGAAGATATTGAACGGTCTATAGGATGTGACCGTTTTACAATCATAACCACCATTTTACCAGTTATCTGTTATTGCTAAAGGATTAGCTTATGAACACCGCTTTTCAAACTGCTACGATCGTTGATGTAGACGCTACCACCACACTAAAAAACTATACCGATTATTATAATAACTTCGATATGAATGCGCTGCTGTCAGAAATCTTTGGCACGCAGGTAGACGATCGGTTAAATGCTTATATGGCGTGCTGTGGTCGTCATGTACGTGACGGTCGCGGCGATAACATTGCGCTAGTGCATGAAGACACGTCAGGCAATGTGACTCGTATGAGCTTTGCTGAGCTAGATGCGGCGAGTGCGCAAGTCGCTAATTTATTACTGTCTTACGGCGTGCAAATCGGTGACCAAGTCGCGACCATGCTACCGCGTACGCCTGAATTACTCACCGTTGTACTAGCAACTTGGCGTATTGGGGCAGTGTATCAGCCGTTATTCACCGCTTTTGGTTACGATTCGATTAAGTATCGAATGGACAAAGCCAATACCAAAGTTGTTTTTACCAATCAAGAAAATCGTGGCAAGTTTGAAGATTTGGCTGAGCAAACCAAAATGGTCATGGTAGGTAGCGTAGAGGATGCTCAGACTTGGGGTGATGATCACTATGCCCAGTCAATGGCAGCGCACTCACAAACTCTAGCACCCGTATCGCTTGATACTGATGCACCATTTTTGCAAATGTTTACCTCAGGTACAGTGGGTAAATCAAAAGGCGTGAGTGTACCACTAGGCGCATTATCAGCTTTCTATCTCTATATGCGCTATGCGATTGATTTGCGCGACGATGATCAATATTGGAACATGGCCGATCCTGGGTGGGCATATGGATTGTACTATGCAATCACTGGGCCCTTATTGTTAGGTATCACTACTTATTTTAATGAAGCTGGCTTTGATGCTACCCATACACGCGATTTTATGGTGCGTCATCAGATTACCAATTTGGCGTCTTCACCGACTGCCTTTCGTATGATGAAATCTAGTGGTGTGTTTGACAGCTTACATAATGATACTAACGCGAAGCTATCTCTACGCTGTGCGAATTCGGCAGGAGAAACACTCAATACTGAAGTCGTCAGCTGGTTAGAAACCTATCTGGGCTGCCAAGTAAAAGATCAGTATGGACAGACAGAGACAGGCATGACTTGCTGCGCACATCATGCACTGGTACATGAGAGCCCAGTTGGCTCGATGGGTATGGCGCTACCGGGGCATACACTCGTCGTATTAGATGATGATATGCAAGTATTGCCTGATGGTGAGCAAGGGCAGCTGGCCGTTGTGGTTAGTCAATCACCTGCATTTTATTTCCGCGGCTATAGCTGGAATGAAAAACAAGCCTTTGTAGATGATTACTATCTGACAGGCGATGTGGTCGAGCGCCACAGTGATGGCAGTTATTGGTTCTCAGGACGTGATGATGACATCATTATTACCGCAGGCTATCGAGTGGGGCCAACCGATGTTGAAAACACCGTGTTAGAGCATGAAGCTGTTGCAGAGTCTGCAGCGGTAGGCGTGCCAGATGAGGTGCGCGGGCATACCATCAAGTCTTATGTGGTGCTAAAAGATGGCATCAAAGGTAATGAGCAGATTGCCAAAGAAATTCAAGAGCTCGTACGCAAACGTCTATCAACCCATGCGTATCCGCGCGAGGTTGAGTTTGTAGCAGCATTACCGAAGACGCCAAGTGGTAAAATTCAGCGATTTCTACTGCGTAGTTTGTCATTGGCTTAGCGATAACGGTGTTCATGATAGCTTCTGCCGACTGAATTGAAGATTAAGTATTGATGCATCAATACGTCAATAAATTTAAGAAAATGTTCAATAAAAATACTAATTAAAGGAATAATTATGCAAATCGAAAAACACAGCTTTTTGGTGACAGGTGGTGCGTCAGGTCTGGGCGAGTCAGTTGCTCGTGCGATCGTAGAGCAAGGCGGCCATGTCGTCATCGCTGATCTAAACGAGTCAGCTGGGCAGTCTTTGGTCGCTGAACTGGGCGATAATGCACGCTTTGTACGTTGTGATGTCACCAGTGGCGATGAGGTGCAAGCAGCTGTGGATATGGCTGAAAAAGAATTTGGCGGCTTACAGGGTTCTATCAACTGTGCAGGTATCGCTGTCGTACAAAAATTGCTGGATCGTGAGAACAATCCGGCAGACCTTGAGTCGTTCAGCCGCGGTGTTAACATCAATCTGGTCGGTTCGTTTAACGTTGCACGCTTGGTTGCTGCCAGTATTGCCAAGCGCGTGGCTAATGACAGCAGCGCAGGCAAACACGGAGAAAATAATGCAGATCAAGGCATTATTATTAATACCGCGTCTATCGCTGCTTTCGATGGGCAAGTTGGACAAGCCAGTTATTCATCATCTAAAGCGGGCGTGGTCGGTTTGACCTTACCGTTAGCACGTGAGTTGGCTCGTCATGGTATTCGCGTGATGACTATCGCACCTGGTGTATTTGCCACACCGATGATGGACACTATTCCTGAAAAAGCTCGTGAGCAGCTAGAGGCAGGTGTCCCTTATCCTAAGCGTTTGGGTAACCCAAATGAATTTGCTAAATTGGCGGTCCATATCATTGATAATGCCTATCTAAATGGAGAAGTCATTCGCTTAGATGGTGCGATTCGTATGGTGTAGTTATCTGTTTTGAATGAATGACAGAGTGACAGTCATTTTCCATATGATTTACACAATAGCAAGCGCCATGTTTTGATAGATTATGATTAACTATATTTAACGTTGTCAATATCATAAAGGGTCAACTCATGGCATTCTTGCGTAATCGCTCTCATCGCTTCTTACTTATCTTGATTGGCCTCGGGGTGGTTACGGTTATCAGCAGCAGCGTTTTTAATTACATGACACGCGCGTCTGCGAGTAGCAGTACCTTTGATAAGCAGAATAATCAGCCTATCGCTGATGTGGTGATTGATAAAGTGTTCGTTGATAAATCCGAACGCCGTTTGCAGTTATTGAGTGGTGATGACGTCATTCGTACCTATCGCATTGCCTTGGGCGATAGTCCAGTCGGGCATAAACAGCAAGAAGGCGATCAGCGCACACCTATCGGTACTTATACGTTAGATTATAAAAACGAAAATTCTATTGCCCATCGCTCTATCCATATCAGCTATCCCAATGCTGCCGATAAAGCCCGTGCTAAGCAATTGGGTGTCAGTCCGGGCGGAGATATTATGATTCATGGTCAGATGAATGGCTTTGGTCATTTGGCTGCTATCAATCAGAAGTACGATTGGACCGATGGTTGTATCGCCGTTACCGATGATGAGATGGATGAAATTATGGCGGCAGTAACGCTTGGCATCCCTATTGAGATAGTAGAATAGGGCTATCTATTGTGTTCTGATAGAGCCAATCATTTATAAATCAGATAACGTGTCAGGATTACATAATCTACTATCTGTATCGTTTTTACTTTGAATACCTTTACTCACTGCCACTCACTCTCCTTGTGTCTATATTATTTTAAATCGACTAGCTGATCTTAAAACGACTACCTATCATTCATATTTAATCGCATACTAATCATGCTTTTGCATGGTTATACTGTGTCTATAGTCGATTAACTACTAAACCGCTACGGCGTTACCCTCCTTAGATGTACTAATTGTACAATCTGCAGTCGGCTGCCTTGTACCCATTTTAGAGTTCTGTGACTATATTTTTAGTTATTTCATAGTGCCATTTGCTCTAAATGCCTTTTAAATTTATCTTAAAAGTATATTTAAACGATATTAATCAATAGGCGAAGCTAAATATCATTGCTTATAGTAAGGTTTTATTCGATAATTGGCTTGAAATAGGTGTATATATACCTTATATAAGTGACATATAACAGTAGTCGCTAGACTATAAAGCATCTGCTGTAAATACTAATTATAAAAGGATGTGAATATGAGATTTGAGAAATTTACCCAAAAACTGCAATCCGCTATTCAAGAAGCACAAAGCCTAGCATTAGGCCGCGATCATACGGGTATCGATCCTGTGCATCTGCTTGCTGTATTGCTACAAGATGAGTCTAACTTGTCTATTTGCCAACAAGCGGGCGCTTCTATTCCTGCTCTAAAAAACGGTGTGGCGAAGGCATTAGATAATCAAGCAACGATTTCGGAGCCGACAGGTGACGTCAATCTGAATCCAAACTCGGTCAAGATTTTAAACTTGGCAGATCGCCAAGCGCAAAAAGAAGGTGATGATTTTATCGCCACTGAATGGGTGATGTTGGCACTTGCTGAACAAGGTGAAACCAAAAAGATATTTGAAAGTGCTGGTGTCACAGCAAGCAAACTAAAAGCGGTGATTGAGCAGCTGCGCGGTGATGATACGGTGAATAACCAAAATGCAGAAGATCAGCGTGATGCATTAAATAAATACACCATTAATCTGACTGAGCAGGCGGAGCTTGGCAAGCTGGATCCAGTGATTGGTCGTGACGAAGAGATTCGCCGTACCATTCAGGTGCTATCACGCCGTACCAAAAACAACCCAGTGCTCATTGGTGAGCCGGGTGTCGGTAAGACGGCTATCGTCGAAGGTTTGGCACAAAAAATCATCAATGGTGATGTGCCAGAAGGTCTACGCCGTAAAGAAGTATTGTCATTAGACTTAGGCGCACTGATTGCAGGGGCAAAATTCCGCGGTGAGTTCGAAGAGCGACTCAAAAGCGTATTGAGCGATTTGGCCAAGCAAGAAGGCAACGTCATCTTATTCATCGATGAGCTGCATACCATGGTCGGCGCCGGTAAATCTGAAGGGGCGATGGATGCAGGTAATATGCTAAAACCTGCACTAGCTCGTGGTGAGCTACACTGCGTTGGTGCGACGACATTAGATGAGTATCGCAAGTATATTGAAAAAGATGCGGCACTTGAGCGTCGTTTCCAAAAAGTACTGGTCGATGAGCCAACGGTTGAAGATACCATTGCGATATTACGTGGCCTCAAAGAGCGCTATGAGCTGCATCATGGGGTCGATATCCAAGACAGCGCCATCATTGCTGCGGCACGCATGAGCCATCGTTATATTACCGATCGCAAGTTGCCAGACAAGGCGATTGACTTAATTGACGAAGCGGCCAGTCGCTTACGTATGGAGATGGACAGCAAGCCTGAAGCATTAGGCAAGCTAGACAGTCGTTTGATTCAGTTGAAAATGCAGCGTGAAGTACTCAAAAATGAAGAAGACGCTGGCGCGCAAGCAGAGCGTAAAGTATTGAATGCGCAAATTGAAGAGCTAGAAAAAGAGTACGCTGATCTTAATGAAATTTGGCAAGCAGAAAAAGCACTGGTCAAAGGCAGTCAGCAGCTAAAAGACGAGTTAGACAAGGCCCGTATTGCCTATGACAAAGCCAGTCGTGAAGGTGACTATGAGACCATGAGCAAGCTGCAATACGAAACCATCCCGCAGCTAGAGCGCCGTATCACTGAGTCTGACTTGGCAGAACAAAAAGAGCAGACAGGTGAAGGCAGTGGTGTTAAATTGCTACGTAACAAAGTCACAGACAATGAGATTGCGGAAGTAGTTGCGGCTGCCACGGGTATTCCAGTCAACAAAATGATGCAGGGCGAGCGTGAAAAAATGCTGGCAATGGAAGAAAAACTCCATGAGCGCGTGATTGGTCAAGATGAAGCGGTCGAATCGGTAGCAAATGCAGTACGCCGTAGCCGAGCGGGCTTGTCTGATCCCAACCGTCCTTCTGGCTCGTTCTTATTCCTTGGGCCTACAGGGGTCGGTAAAACTGAGCTGACCAAGTCATTGGCGAACTTCTTGTTTGATAGTGAAGATTCGATAGTGCGCATCGACATGAGTGAGTACATGGAAAAACACAGTGTCAGCCGTCTCGTAGGGGCGCCTCCAGGCTATGTTGGCTACGAAGAAGGCGGTGCGTTGACTGAGGCTGTTCGCCGTAAACCTTATAGTGTGATTTTGTTTGATGAAGTTGAGAAAGCGCATCCTGATGTATTCAATATATTATTACAAGTGTTGGACGATGGGCGTTTGACGGATTCGCAAGGTCGCGTCGTTGATTTTAAGAATACTGTGATTATTATGACCAGTAACTTGGGTTCGCATAAAATTCAAGAAATGGTCGGTGAAAGTTACGAGGATATCAAAGCTGAGGTGATGGACTCTGTTGGTCAGCATTTCCGCCCAGAGTTTGTCAACCGTATCGATGAGATTGTGGTCTTCCATCCACTTGGTATGTCGCAAATGGCAGGAATTGCTGCCATCCAGCTAGATCGTTTGCGTCAACGCTTGCATGATCGTGAGATGGATATCGAGCTGTCAGCTGATGCGATGAACAAATTGGTCGCGGTCGGTTATGACCCTGTGTATGGTGCGCGTCCGCTCAAACGTGCCATTCAGCAGGAGATTGAAAATCCATTGTCATTGAAGCTATTGGCGGGTGATTTTGTAGCGGGAGATATCATCAAAGTCGATGTCGGTGCTGATGATAAGCTGAGCTTTAATAAACTTAGAATGAGTTAATATCTAAAAAAACGGACTATTTCTTCATAAAACCAACCCCTTACTTGCCTATATTTTACATGGGTAAGTAAGGGGTTTTTACGTTGTAGGCTATTATTATTTACCGTTTGCATGCTTTTACTATGCTATAAATAATCTAAGGAATCATAAGACGAATGCAAAATACAAGGAGATGACAACATGGCGATAATCAATGAAAAATATCTAAGTGCGCCGTTAACTTTACCGATTATAGTAGCAACATTGCTGATTAGCACGTCGGCGTGCTCCAATCAGTCGGTAGTTAATACCAATGAAGATCTAGCAGAATACAAAACCTCAGATACTAATTCGTCCATGAGTGTTGATAAACCAGAATTTACCACTGAAATTATTGCTACTTTTAATGAACCTTGGGCGATGGCAGCGTTACCTAAAGCGGATAATGCACCACAAAAAATATTGGTGACACAAAAGACAGGTGAGTTATTTATAGTTGATATCGAAACAGGTGCGAAGATAGCAGTGACTGGCGTACCAAAAGTCGCTTATGGCGGGCAAGGGGGACTTGGTGATGTGGTTATTGCGCCAGATTTCTCTAGTTCTAACAATCTCTATATAAGCTACGTTGAAGCAGGTGAGGGTGCAGATAGTAATGAATTCGGTGCCAAAGTCATTAAGACAAGATTAATGGGTTTAGATACCAGTACACCAAGTTTGCAAGCTATTACGCCCATTTGGGAGCAATCTCCAAAAGTAAAAGGGCAAGGACATTACAGTCATCGTCTCTTGTTTTTACCTGATGGACAATATTTATATATCAGCTCAGGCGAGCGCCAAGAAAAAACGCCAGCGCAAGATATGAGTGTCAATTTGGGTAAAATTATACGCCTAAATGCTGACGGCTCTATCCCAGTAGACAATCCATTTTTAAATGATACAAATGACATCGCCAAGCAGTTTTGGACGATAGGTCATCGTAATATATTGGGCATGGCATTCGATGATAGCGGTAAGTTATGGGCGCACGAGATGGGTCCAAGAGGCGGAGATGAGTTTAATCTGATTGAAAAAGGCAAAAATTACGGCTGGCCACTCGTGTCCAATGGTCGCAATTATTCGGGGATTGATATCCCTGATCATGATACTCGGCCTGAGTTTGAAGCACCCAAAATCACATGGACACCAGTTATATCACCTTCATCGATGAGCCTCTATTCTGCGGGTACAGAGAATGATTTTCCAGCATGGCAAGGCAATGTGCTGATTAGTGGTTTGTCATCCAAAGCGCTCATTGTGGTGAGTATGAATGATGACAACACAGCTTCTGAACGTTATCGCTATGATATGGGGGAGCGTATTCGTAGTGTACTGGCGGTAGATGGTAACGTTTGGGTGTTAGAAGATGGTAATGATGGTCAATTACTCAGATTATTGCCTAAATAACATCATGCTAGCGTTCTAAGAAGGTAGTGTTGATTTCTTAGTTTATTCAATTATTTTAAATAAATTTATTAAATCTTTTAGATTAAATTAACTGTTTTATCAAGCTTTATTTTGTAAAAGATTGATAGTTAAGGCCTATTTTGTTAAGGTAATGTTCCTTGGATTTTGAGACTTGCACATGGAAGAAGTAAAAGTAGGCAGATTAGGACCTTTTCCACGGGTGAGTAAACCTGTGTTTATTACATCGTCACTGTTGATAATTGGATTCATTATTTTTGGTGCACTTTTCACTGAAACAGCAGGGGCCGTCTTTAGTTTTTTACAAAATTTCATTACTGATAAGTTTGGTTGGCTGTTTATTCTCTTAGTCAATGCGGCGCTCGCGCTTTGTATTTACTTGGCAATGAGTCGCTATGGCGACATTCGGCTAGGCAATCAAACGGAGCGACCACAGTACAATCTGTTCTCTTGGATTGGTATGTTGTTTTCTGCAGGTATTGGTATTGGCTTAGTTTATTGGGGTACAGCGGAGCCGTTGTATCACTTTATGGCACCACCAATGGGCGATGCCGAAACGGTAGCAGCTGCAAAGCAAGCGATGAACATCTCATTTATGCATTGGGGTCTACACGCTTGGGGTATCTATACGGTTGTGGCGCTGTCTTTAGCGTACTTCCATTTCCGTCGTGGGTTGCCGTTATCGATTCGATCAACTCTGTATCCTTTGCTCGGCAAAAGAATCTATGGCCGATGGGGGCATACGGTCGATATCTTGGCAGTGTTCGGTACGATGTTTGGCGTGGTTACCTCACTAGGTCTTGGCGTGATGCAGATCAATTCTGGACTAGAGAAGTTGTTTGGTACGCCTAATAGTCTTACGGTACAGTTTGGTTTGATTGCGTTTATTACAGCGCTTGCAGCCGCTTCTGTTATGATGGGCTTGGACAAAGGTATTAAGCGCCTTAGTGATATAAATATTGGATTCACAATCGTCTTATTGGCGTTTATGGTCATCTTAGGGCCGACGCTGTTTATCTTTGATAGCTTTATTGAAAACATCGGCAACTATCTGACCGTGATTGTACCACTAGGTACGTGGGGCGAGTCTTATAGCGGGACAGATTGGCAAAGTAGTTGGACGATATTTTATTGGGCATGGTGGGTTAGTTGGGCACCATTCGTTGGTATCTTTATTGCCCGTATCTCTCGCGGTCGTACTATCCGTGAATTTACGCTTGGGGTGTTGTTGATCCCAATGCTTATCTTGTTCTTCTGGTTCACGACTTTTGGTGGCGTTGCTGTTCATATGGAGCTTGCTTCAGCCGTGTCGGGTATCAGCCCAGGATTGGTTGAAGCAGTACAAGCGGATTCTGGTAGTGCCATCTTTAAGTTGGTTGAGTACTACCCATTGGCAAAACCGATTACGCTACTGATTGTGGTTATGATCATGCTATGGTTTGTGACCTCATCAGACTCGGCCAGTTTTGTTATCGATATGCTGACCGCTGGTGGTGATACCAATCCTCCAAAGATTCAGCGTTTGTTTTGGGCAACAACAGAAGGCGTTATCGCTGCTATATTGCTAGCGGCTGGTGGACTATCTGCCTTACAAGCGGCGGCTATCGTAGCCGGACTACCGTTTGCCTTAGTGATTTTTGTCATGATGTATGCGTTGTTACGAGGTTTGAGTCGTGATCGTCTGATTCTATATCGAGCTCAGCAAGGCTTTATTACTGATGAATCAGCAGACCATAATTCAGCGAATGAATTCGTTGATGAGCACTTGTTAAAAGGGCCACCTAAGATTGTAGAGGGTGACTAATTATCAAAGATAACTAATAATTGTTGCAGCATTTATTGTTAATTAAGTTGCACTGATTAGTAGTGACGTTCGAAAAAACCCCTAAAATACGCAGGTATTTTGGGGTTTTTTATATTTTCAATTGTAATGAATATCTGCTTAGATTTGATAGTTTGCGCATATCTTGTTAAGGTAGCCACCCCAAAAAATTGAGATTACGACATGGATCATGTGAAAGTTGGTCGATTAGGCCCTTTTCCGCGGGTAAGTAAACCCGTGTTTTTAACTTCAGCGTTGTTAATTCTTGCGTTTATTATCTTCGGCACTCTCTTTAGTGAGCAAGCAGAGCTGGTCTTTGGTCATGCAAAAGCCTTTGTGTCTTTACGCTTTGGCTGGTTTTTTATTGTGGTTGTCAACTTAACATTGGTGATGAGCATCTATATGATATTTAGTCGCTATGGCGATATCAGGCTTGGTCATCAAAATGAAAAACCAGAATATAACCTATTATCTTGGATTGGCATGTTGTTTTCCGCTGGTATCGGTATTGGGCTGCTTTATTGGGGAACAGCTGAACCGTTGTACCATTTTATGGCACCGCCATTAGGAGAAGCTGAAACGGTCGCTGCCGCCAAACAAGCGATGAATATATCGTTTCTACATTATGGTTTACATGTGTGGGCGCTCTACGGTATGGTCGCTTTGTCATTGGCTTATTTCCACTACCGAGTGGGTTTGCCATTAGCCATCCGTTCGACACTATATCCTATATTGGGTAAAAAAATATATGGGGGCTGGGGCCATACGGTGGATACGCTAGCAGTGTTTGGCACGATGTTTGGTGTCGTGACGACACTCGGTTTAGGCGTGTTACAGATCAACTCAGGTCTTGAGACTTTATTTGGTATTCCTAATAACACTACCGTTCAGGTTATTCTCATTGCATTGATTACGGTGCTGGCAGGATTGTCACTGTTTATGGGACTAGATAAAGGTATCAAGCGTTTGAGTGATATCAATATCTTGTTCACCATTGTGCTACTGAGCTTTGTGATTATATTAGGCCCTACGCAGTTTATTTTTAATAGTTTTGTCGAAAATGTTGGTAACTATTTACATGAAATTGTTCCCTTAGGTCTTTGGACAGAGTCTTATGAAGGTCAGGATAATTGGCAGTCTTCATGGACGATATTCTATTGGGCATGGTGGATCAGCTGGTCACCTTTTGTCGGGGTGTTTGTCGCTCGTATCTCTCGTGGTCGTACCATTCGTGAGTTTATATTAGGGGTGTTGTTGATTCCTATTACCATCTTGTTCCTATGGTTTACCGCTTTCGGTGGTTCAGCGGTGCATATGGAACTGATGGCAGCAGCCGATCCTAGTATGGTGAGTCCTGGTCTTGTCGAAGCGGTACAAGCAGATACAGGCAGTGCTATCTTCAAGCTGATGGAATCTTACCCATTAACCTCAGCCGTTAACTTACTCATTGTCGTGATGATTGTCTTGTGGTTTGTGACGTCGTCAGATTCAGCGAGTTTTGTGATTGATATGTTGACCTCTGGTGGCGATGCCAATCCACCAAAGATTCAGCGTCTGTTTTGGGCAGGTACAGAAGGTGTTATTGCGGCCGTACTGTTGACAGCAGGCGGATTGAGTGCCCTGCAAGCAGCCTCTATCGTTTCGGGTTTCCCTTTCGCTATCGTCATCGTTATTATGATGTATTCGTTACTACGAGGCTTGAGTCGAGATCGTCTGATACTATATCGTAATCAGCAATGGTTCGTCACCGAAGAGTCAGCAGAGCATAACTCAGCCAACGAGTTCCGTGATGAAGACTTGCTAACAGGTCCGCTTGATCTTGAAGACTCTAAAAATTAAATAATAAGTTAATCGAAAGTAATATTTAAAAGCCCTCACTTATGATTAAGTGGGGGCTTTTTATATCATTCAGCTATTTTTAATTTTAATCTAAATTATCTATAGTCGGCTCAATATAATTTGAATACAAGGCAACCGAGTGCAGGTGTATAGGTGATACTTCAAACGAGGTTAACGCTGTAATATTTTTATAGTGGAATGGCTATATATGCAAGGTTATGAGCATTGTCCTTTCACATAGCCTAATGCCGTCGTTGTACCGCATGCTGAGCATGAATTGCCCGCAGTACGATAATTAAATCCTGAATCAGTTTTCACTTTGACACAGACAGGATCGTATTGTGCGGTACACATCGTTTGCTCAGGATTGTAGGGCGGGCATTTGGTAAAAGGATTGTCGCTAGATATCGGTTGGTGATGCTCAGTGCTATGAATAGGGTAGGTGGCTGTATCAGGCGTATCAATGCCTTGGATATTGCTACAGCCAGTTAACGCGATGGCTGCGGATAAGCCTAATAATGACACGCACAATCGCCATGATTTGAGTAAGTGGTTCATAATAATATGTCCTTATAGAAGATAAAGTTCGATAAATCCCTGTTATCGATAGTCAGCCTCAACCATGTTATGAATCAAGTGGTTTCCATCCATAGTAGCCTATTTATGAGCAGTCATCTACTAAATCATGATGAACAAAAAACCCAAGCTTAATCATAAGCTTGGGTTTAATTTTTATCACTATAATGGCTTTCATCGCTTTGCGAGATTTAGCGAAACGCCACGGTGCTATTTGGCTGCTTTGTCATCTTGATTAAGCTGAACATATTTATCAAAGTTCTGCGCATAATCTGTTAGGTTGTCGCTTAGCATTTGGCGATATTGCTTCACATAAAACTCAACGATATCGTCTTTTTCTTTGGCAAAATCATCGCCTTTGACAAAACCGATAGAAGCGACTGACGCGCTATAACGGGCGGCTGCATACAATAAAGAAGCGCCTACTTGTCCTGAATGTGCTTCAGGACCCAATTGGCTGTTTGCGATACCAATGATGGCATCAGCACGTTGGTAAAATGCCTGCATTTCAGGGGTAATCTCAACGTTGGTATCAACTTCGTTGCCTTGAGTCGTGTCTTGAGACATGAGCTGCTCCTAATAAGTATCAATAAATTAAATTTCTAAAAACGGTTTGTAAATAAGTTAAAGCAAGGATTTTATAAACCAGCATCTGCTTTCAAGATTTCAGCTTTGTCTGTTTTTTCCCATGTAAAGGCAGTTTCTGAACCTTGACGACCAAAATGACCGAAGGTAGCTGTTTGCTGATACATTGGCTGTAATAAGTTCAGCATGCGGGTAATGCCATAAGGACGCAAGTCAAAATGCGTACGAATCAGACGAATGATTTCATCGTTACTGATTTTGCTGGTACCAAACGTATTGACAGAGATAGAAGTCGGCTCAGCGACACCAATGGCATAGCTGACCTGAACCTCACAGCGATCGGCAAGGCCTGCTGCGACGATGTTTTTTGCCACATAACGTACCGCGTAAGCTGCACTGCGATCTACTTTTGAAGGATCTTTGCCACTGAAAGCACCGCCGCCATGACGAGCCATACCGCCGTAAGTATCGACAATGATTTTACGACCAGTTAGCCCAGCATCACCAACAGGGCCGCCAATCACAAACTTACCAGTTGGATTGATATGATAGCGTGTACCGGCATGTAAAAGCTCAGCAGGCAGTACCTGCTTGATGATAGATTCCATGACCGCTTCTTGTAGATCGGCTTGTGAAATACTAGGATCATGTTGCGTTGATAATACCACTGCATCAATCGCTACAGGTTTATTACCATCGTATTTTAGCGTAACTTGTGCTTTGGCATCTGGGCGTAACCAAGGCAGATCTCCTGCGCGGCGTAGCTCAGACTGACGCTCCATCAAACGATGCGCATATTCGATAGGCGCTGGCATTAATACTTCGGTTTCATTACTGGCATATCCGAACATCAAGCCTTGATCGCCTGCACCTTGCTCTTCAGGGTCGCTACGATCGACACCTTGGGCAATTTCAGGAGATTGTTTGCCGAGCATGTTGATCACTGCGCAAGTCTCGCCATCAAAACCTAGATCTGAATGATGATAGCCAATGCCATTTACGGTGTCACGAACGAGACGCTCTAAATCGATATTTGCTGTCGTGGTGATTTCACCTGCGAGTATCACAGCGCCGGTTTTCACTAAGGTTTCGCATGCCACACGTGCATGCAGATCTTCACGTAAAATAGCGTCAAGGATGGCGTCTGAGATTTGGTCAGCCATTTTGTCAGGATGACCTTCGCTTACAGATTCTGAGGTAAATAAGTTGTATTCACGCATAAAAGGGTCGCTTAATTGCAGGGACTGTAGTCTACGAACTCAGTCATTATTAAATATATCTAAATGAAAAGACGAAAAGGAATCAAAAAATTATCGTATTTTACCGTGTATCGAGGAAAAACTCTAGCAATGGATGGTGTTATGAGGTAACCAGATAATGATTAAGCGCGGTAAAATTCGTCCATACCGCTATTCTCTTGCCAGTGATATTCGGTATGGTTAGCGATTTGACGTGCGGTATCTATATCATGTCTATCGGCGATAAAGCCAAGCGCCATATCCATACCAGCGCTCACACCTGATGAAGTATAGAATTTTCCATCAACAACCCAGCGTGCTTGCGCTACCCAATGGACCTTATTAGATTGAGATATTACCCATTGCCATGCCATTTTATTAGAGGTGGCTCGCTTACCGTTTAATACACCGCTTTTCGCTAACAAGGCGCTACCAGTACAGACGCTAAGTACCCAATCAGCCTCATCAGTGAGGGTTGTTAACGTTTGCAAAAAGGAGGGGTTGTAGACTAGCTGCCGCGTACCAAGCCCGCCCGGTACTAAAACAATATCAGTCTGATACGCTAACTCTGTGACTGCAATCGTTTGCATAAGTACGCCATGCTTACTGCGGATGATACCACCAGCTATGGAGGTAAATTGAATACGATAATGCTCAGGCAAGCTCCCAAACATCTCGATAGGTCCGAACAAATCCAAGGTTTCAAAATCATCGAACACTAGCGCGGTAATCGTATGCATAAAAACCTCTGACATTCGTTAAAAGATAAACAGCGTTATAGACTTACCTTTATAACTCTAAAAATGCGGCCTTATCCTTAAACATACATTCATCGTACACCGGACAAGCGCCACATTTCGGTGTGCGCGCTTGACAGGTGTAACGTCCGTGTAAAATAAGATAATGGTGTGCATCAACGATGAAATCGTCTGGTATACGCTCAACCAGTTTATTTTCGACGATTAGCACATTTTTGCCTGTAGCCAGACCAGTGCGATTTCCCACCCGAAAAATATGAGTATCGACCGCCATAGTGGGCTGACCAAAAGCGGTATTTAACACCACATTGGCTGTTTTACGCCCAACGCCCGCCAGTGATTCTAAATCTTTGCGATTATCAGGGACGGTACTATCGAATTTCTCAATCAAATCTCGGCAGGTTTTGATGATATTTTTTGCTTTGGCATTATATAAGCCAATATTTTTGATATATGTTTTCAGACCATCTTCACCTAATGCCAATATTGCCTCAGGTGTATTGGCCACAGGATATAATTGCTGGGTGGCAATATTGACACTCACATCCGTTGCTTGTGCAGACAATATCACTGCAATTAATAACTCAAAATTGCTGTCATAATTGAGCTCAGTGACGGGCTCATCAATCGTTGCTGCCAGCTTCTCAAAAAATGGGCGCACGTCACGATTGGGCATTCGTCTTGATGGCGGTGTATCAGCTGTTTTGTGTTTGACGGTTTTACTCATGGTATCTTTACTACTATTTTGGCGATTAGTCATGAAAGACTATTGGCTATCGAGTTCTTTAGGTGATGTATGTAGTGCATGATTTATACCATATACCATCCACGCTATTGTATGAATCGCATGTTGCACGATTAGAGCTGTGATAGCTCCGCTTGTAGCGCTTCAAGATCGGCTTGCTTTTGATCATTTGCACGAACGCTTAACTGTTTCTCTAGCTTTTTAATTTTGCTACGTATCTTGGCTGCTGCAATAGTGTTTTTTGCTTGTGCTTCACTGATATCTAAAGACTGACTGGCTGCATTGTTTAGCTTTGCTTCGACCATGCTGACCACAGGTCTACTGTTGCTACTATCAGCAAGCTGTTCGGTGACGCGTCTTAAGTGAGTGTGATATCGCTGTCTTAAATCTTCTTGCTCTGCTATTCGCTCAGGCTCAGAGATGTCACGTTCAACAGTGACTAAATCGATGCAGTCGACTGGGCAAGGGGCGATACATAGCTCGCAGCCTGTGCACAAGTCAGTAAAGATGGTATGCATGTGCTTGCCAGTGCCGACAATGGCATCCACTGGGCAGGCAGGAATACATTTCGTACAGCCGATACAGTCGTCCTCACGGATAACAGCACGTACCTCGGTTGGGCGTTCAGAGGTAGCATCTATTGGCCACTGAGAAGGCGCAGCGCTAAGTATCGCTTCATGGCTATTGATATCGATAATTTGTGCGATTGCATCAGTAACGGGTTGACCACCAGGCACGCATTTATTGTATGACTCACCCTCTAGCACGATAGCGGCAGCATACGGCAAGCAGCCATCTGGATGCTCGCAAAGTCCACATTGTGTTTGCGGTAGACAGGCATCAATATGCGAGATTTGTGCTTGTATATCCGCAGGTAATGTTTCTAAGCTCAATGTATCGAACAATATGGGTAAGTTGACTAAGCGGATAGTGGTGCTACTTTGCATTGAATTAATGACCTTGCTATCAGTGATAAGTGCAGACATTATACCAAACCCAAAAATCACAATCAGCTATATCAAACTCGTCTGGTCTACAATGCACAATGCATGTACCCGCACTCGTTTTCTTTGCTAATTTGAGTTTTGTGGAGAGTATTAGAATAAATACAGTCAAAGCACTTGTAAATGGTTGCGGTGTAAAAGGCTTCGACTATAGTCAGTGTTAAAGAGTAAAAACTAAATGGGCATACCTTGTTCACGCATAACTTGCGCAATGAGCTCATGAGCAATACTGCCTTTTGGCGGTATTCTAGGCAGGTTGGAGACATCGAAAAAGTCAGCATGGGCCAGCTCTTCTTCTTGAATGATGATATCACCACTGGCATAAGAGGCACGAAAACCCAGCATCAAGTTAGAAGGAAACGGCCATGGCTGGCTACTCACATAGCTAATATCTGATACACTAATATTTACCTCTTCTGCGACTTCGCGTACGACTGCATGCTCAAGGCTTTCTCCAACCTCCACAAAACCTGCAATCAAACCATACATAGGCGACATAGTTGGCTGACCATGACGGTGATGGTGCGCGAGCAAAATTTGCATTTCACCTGTCATTGGGTTTGGTCGGGTAATGGCAGTAATGACACAGGGTTGTACACGAGGATACTGGCGCAATCGACATACTGGACAGATCATGGCACGTTCACCTTGGTCAGCATGTACAGTAGGGCTAGCACAGCGACTACAAAACTGTGTATCTGCTTGCCAGCTTAATAGCTGTATCGCTTGGCTAATCTGATCTGATAAAGCAACTGGCAGATGAGTCATTAGCTGACGATAAGGAACAAAGGCGTGACAACTACTTTCATCGCTTTCATCGATAATAGGCAGTGCAATATTATATGCCACAGCATAATCATAAGTAATCGCACTGGCCGCTTGTGCAGTAAAGGTATGTTTATTCTCTATTTCAGAATTGACTAAATTCTCAGCACTTTTGTTGGTATTTTCTTGAGGGCTTTTATAAGTATTTTCATGAATATCTTTAGAGCCACTGGCATGATCTGCTGATTGCCAATGACTTGGTGCTAGGCTTGGGACTAGGGTTACACGCCCCAGTTGATAAGCTTGCTGATAGTCATCGCCTGCTGCATTTTTATTGTTGAATGGTGGTAATTGAAGCTGTAGAGGCCACCAACCATTAGGGGTCTGACGGCATAAAACGGCATCGTCATTAAATACAAAAGCGTTGGTCATATAGAGTTCCAAACAGTTCGAGACCAGTACGTATCCATATAGATACACACTGGCTTACAGTGAGAGATATAAATGAGGATTTGTAGCCGCAAAGAAGCGGCTACAAAGGTATCGATTTAATTATTAAAGAGTTGAATGGCTAAGCTAAGCCGCGAGTAGATGGCTTAAGCTTTGCTGACCCACATCAAGTGCTTGCTTGCTAACAGGACGATTGTTTTCAAAACCATCCAAATGATGGTCGACTGCCATCATTACATCCGCGATACACGCTAGCGTATTATCTTCTATACGTTGTCCGTCTTCGATACGTTGCTCTAGATAATTTGCTAGCTGGCCTAGCATACTTGCTGGTGTGGGTAGTTGTAAAAAGCGTACCGCCCCTGAGACTTGACGCATCATTTCAGGAATATTTTGAATATTAAGCATATCACGCTCTGGCTCAGCCAAATAATCATTGATGGCTTGTTCAGCACTGGCAATCGCGCTACGACTTTCTTGTATCAATGTATCGTGTGCCGTATTGAGTTGATGCAACGAGATATGAGGGTTGTTAAGTGGCAAGTAGATCGCTCCTGGCGTATGCATTTCTGCCATCGCAATAGCAGCGTTTTCAGCATGCATCAATGCCAGTAGCAGATGATCAAAATCGTCAGGCGACGGTGCTTGCCACTTGCTTACAGCTGCTGCTGCTGTGCTGAGGCTATTGGCTGAATTTGATAGACCAAGCAAGCACAGCGCCGAGCTCAACGTTGTTAGCTCTTCAATAATCTGGGCTGTCTGTGCATCAACAGGATTGATCGAATCACCGCGCGTATAGCTATCGACATTTTCTTTAATGGTATTGATTTGGGTTTGAATGATGCTATTTAATGTATCGGTCAGCTCACGATTAGGGCCGAATAAAAAGCGTTTCATTTGCTCAAACTGAGGGGCTTCTAACTGATTTTGAGCATACTGCTCACGCAACTGTTGTGCAGCTTCATTATCGCGCTGGCATGCAAAACTGACCAAGTCAGCAAAGCGTTTATCCATCACTGGTAAGTAGCTTTGGAATTGCTGCTCTAAATAAATAAGGGTATGTTTCTGGTTAAGGTTCAGCGGTAATATCGTGGCTACATTAGTAACCGCTGCATTGGCTGCTTGCCAAAACAGGCTGCTGGTGTTTGCCGCTATCAAGGCACAAGCTGCACTCATACCATCAAGTTTCTGCTGATCGTCTGGGCCAATATTTCCATCTTGATTAAGCAATGCAACACCAAGGCCACTGCGATAAGCGTAAGTTAATAACTCACTATCTAGATTAAGCTCGTTCAGTGGCTGAAAGTTTTTTTCAGGATTGGCGATAACGACACTGCTGCTACCAAAAGCAGAGAAGTAGTCTGATGTAATAGTGGCATGTTGCCCATGAGCATTGAGCTTGTTAATAATATCCAGTAACAAGGTTGGCTCGACCGACTCTGTCAAGAGTACAAACTCTATGTAGCGCTCTAGTGTCATGATGGCTTCTGACAAATCCATAATCAGATAGGTATCGTTATTATTACCATTATCATACAGTCGCTGTAAACCGTTTACGATGGCAGTATTCAACGCTTCTGCACCAACCAGAGAGATCAGCTTAAAAATACAGGACAGCTGCTTTAGCACAATGATAGAGTCTAATAACAGAGGCGCCTGACTATTATCATCATTAAATTCACTTAGGTGAATCTCAGTATCTTTAAGAGTTACGATGATTTCATCATGCAATAGATGCAGTGACGGTAGGTTGAAGTCAGTGACACTAAGCGTTGGGGCGGTTAATTTCATTTGCGCAGACTGATCCATAAGGAGTTTCCATAATGTACTGATGAGAATAGCAATGGTTTGAATGACGATTAAAAAAGCATTTATTAATAATTTTTTGACGCTTTATATAACAACAATCAAGACTATATTGTACAAATGTCGATATCGCAAGTCATTTAAATGACGACTACATATAGGTTTTGAGTGCAGGGTAGTCTTCTGACAGCGATGTATACCAGTTTTGATTGGTATTTTCATCACTGGGTGATGCCAGCAGTAAAGACGCTAGATTGGCAAGGTTAGCATGTGCTGTCTGTCCGCCGTCTGTTTGCGTGTCTTCTTCGATAGCGAGCGTGACCTGTCCACCCGTCATCGCTAGATAAACTTCTGCTAAAATCTCTGAATCTAGTAAGGCCCCGTGAAAAGTACGGTCCTGCTTACCAACGTTTAGACGGCGTACAAGCGCATCTAGGGTGTTTTTCTGTCCAGGATATTGCTGCTTTGCCATGAATAGGGAGTCAGTCACTTGGACTCGTTCTGCAAAGTCAGTCATACCGACTTTCGCAAACTCCATATTTAAGAAGTTCATATCGAACGAGGCATTGTGAGCGATGATCTCGGCACCGTCCATAAAGTCATATAGTGATTGAGCCACTTGATCAAAAGTAGGCTTGTCTGTTAAGAACGCTGGAGAAATACCATGAATGCGAATAACTTCATCATCCATACCGCGCTGTGGGTTGATATAAACGTGTAGTTTTTCGCCCGTGAATTTACGACCAATCATTTCAACGATACCGACTTCAATGATTCGATCGCCTTTTAGCGGATCAAGCCCTGTGGTTTCGGTATCCATAATGAGCTGGCGATCAGACTCGTGGCGATTTATTGGTTTGGGTAGCAATGGCTTAAAATGTGGATTGGCACGGCTAGTATCACCATCGAATTTTGGTGCATCAGCATCTATACGCATGTCTGTATCTGGCGTAATGTTATTCATCGTTGTATCAGTCATAGGCGTTTGAGCTTCTGGCATATCTGTATTACTCATTGGTTTGCTAGCATTATCATGATGGTCATTCGTGTCTATACTGTCATCTTGGTTAATCGTATGATTATCATGATTTTTATCGTCGTGACTGTCTAATGATTCTTCGTCGAGATACCCTTCATCTACGAACTCGTCATCTACGAACTCGTCATCTATAAGGTCTTCGTCATCCACTATATCTAGACCTAATGGGTCGAAATTTAGCCAGTCATCGTTAGACGGTTTTTGCGCGTTATCAGTCATTATTTGAGTTTTTTTTTAGCCGTATCTTGTAGGTCTGTATCCGATATGTCCGCACTGCGTGAGGTGACACCTAGATTGGCTAGTTCATCTGCCTTTTCATTACCGGCATGCCCAGCATGGCCCTTTACCCAGTGCCAGTCAACCTCTCGCTGTTGGCATAGGTTGTCTAGTTGTTGCCAGAGATCTTGGTTGGCGACTGGTTTCTTACTCGCTGTTTTCCAGCCTCTTTTTTTCCAGCCTTCAATCCATTCAGTGATGCCTTTTTTGACATAGCTAGAGTCTGTCCAAATCTTAAGGTTGTGCTCGTGCGGGCTATGAGTCAAGGCTTGTATCGCACCCATCAGCTCCATACGATTATTGGTCGTCTCTTTATCGCCGCCATATAAATCTTGTGTGCGTCCATCGCTAAAAATAAGATGTGCCCCCCAACCACCAGCACCTGGATTACCTTTGCAAGCACCATCTGTATAGGCAACGGTTGTGTTTGGTTTGGCAGCTAATGGATTTACCGCGTTATTGGTATTAAATGAGGGTGCTGAGGTGCGATTGTCTGACATAAAAAATTATTAACCTAGTAAGTGATGAGTGCAAAGCACAGAGATTTTGCTACCGTTTTGTTCTGGCTATCACTCCATATGCTGGTATTGAGTATAGCAAATCTATCATTAAGATGGGCAGTCGTAATGCACAAAATCGCAAAACCACATATCATAATAGTAACCTTTCCGTTTTCTGTTAAAATAGGCTGGCTAGCGTTAAGGTCTCGGCTATTTGACTGAATAAATATCTGTTTATTGACCTCGCTACGTGACGCTTGAACTGTTTTCCACAGCAATTCAAGCTATCCGCCATCACTGTTTAACAGTAGTTTTTCTCATAAAAGTCTAATGCATGAATGCAGGATAATCCTATTATGTCCTTACGCTCAAACGTTTTTTATAAAAGTCTGACAAATCTAACGGTCGGTATCGCTGTGAGCAGTGCGCTATTTTTGACTGCTTGTAATGATGGTGGGTCGCAACTGGATAAGGAAGTAGCAGCGCCAGTAGATCTCTCTGTGTTTGAAGGGTGTTATACGGTTAGCAGTGAAGAGCCTGCACAGATTAGAGTTAGCCAACAGGATGGCGCATGGGTCATGCAAATGAAAGAGCCTGCAAATGCGAAGCGTGTTTGGGATGATGCTGAGCCGTTAGAGTTGATAGAAAACAGTGAGATACCAAAGTTTTTCTCTATTGATCCTGATAATGTCGACGCTGTCCTTGGCCGCCCTGACAGAGTGCTAGTGCTGGCTCATGTCAAACCTGTTTATGCCAATATCGATCCGCTACTAGACAGTGAGTATTTGTCCTATATTTATCGAGGAGCCAATACTATCTATCGTGTGGAGTGTGATGAGGTGAATACGGATATCTTAGCCAATCCACATGCCAATATTATTATTGATAATGTCAATGAGAGCAGCTAGGCAAGTCTATCAATGCTTTTCTATTAATGCTCCTTTATTGTCTTGTGGTAAAAGCGATAACAAGTCATTTTTTATAAACAGTTAGGTCATCCATATGATCAGAGTCAGGCAATATGAATTTTTTTAGTTATGTGGTGTTGGGCGGGTTTTCTTATGCAGCTGGTTGGGCGATAAGAGCATATATACTCGATAAAAAGCCTGAACCTGAGCAGCCTTATAATCTCAAGCATCCAGCCATCTTGGCATATCTTGGCGGATTTTTTATTATCATGCTAATTGTCTCATGGCTGATTGGTCGCTATGCATTGGGACATGCCGCCATAGATTTTCCTTTTATTATTATCAATAGTTTGGTTGCCACCTTTGTTTGTTCGTTCGGTCTCAATCCCGAAAAAGCCAATTATGAAGTGCCAGACTAATGAGATAGCATAAATGACTGACAGTAAAAAGCCACGACTGATAATCAATATGTCAGTCGTGGCTTTTTACTGTTTACGATGTTTGATGTAGGGCGTTAAGCTTGTTTCTTTACATCCGTTTTTTTAGTAGTGGCTGACTGGCTGTTTTTCCAAACCTGATATTTTTTTAGGTCTTTTTCGATCAGCTTTAAGCAAAAGCCCAGCACTAACGCATCATCGATATGACCGATGAAAGGTATGAAGTCTGGAATGATATCAATGGGGTTGAGAGTGTAAAGTAGACCGACTACGCCTGCTGAAATGGTTTTGTACGGAACCTTGCGATAGTTGCCTTTGTAGTAGTCTTTAAGCAGACTCATGAATAGCATTAAGTCTTTAGCAAAGCGCTCAAGGTGACTGCTGTCTTTTAGCTTTTCTTGAAGTTTGTCTTCTTCATGGATGAGATACTTAAGATCGGCATCTAAGATATCTTCTTTTTTCTGTTTATTGGTTGCTTTATTAGCCATTATTATCCTTATTTGAGCATAGTCAGTATTTTCATACTGTAGTTGATTCAGTTTAAAAGAGAGTCAACCAAGTGAAGATGTAACTGTGATACTTCGAGCGAGGTTAACGTTGTCACTCTTTTGTAGAGGATTAACTATATAACAAAGTAAGGTGTGTGTGCCAATATTGAGTAGTAGTGGCGAGTTAAATGTTCAGCTAATACGGTAGCGAAAAAGTAAATATGGGCAAGGGTTGGGCAACTATCATCGCCAAAAAAACGTCTACAATATGCTGCTGTGCGGTTTGAGCAAGTAGACTGCAAAGATAAAAATGATGCAAAAGTATATTAAAATAAAAACGATAAGGTAGCAGCGAGATATGAGTGCCAAAATACAGGCTTTAACAGATGATAAAAATAAAAATGGTCATAAAGCGATTGAAACGACATCTGGATTGAATCGTCGCCAGTTTCTATGTCGAATAGGTGTTGGTGCAGGCACTGCGGCACTAGCGACTCACAGTATCACTCAAGCACTGGCCTCTAATGCTATGTATTCAAGTAGCAGGCAACTGACTAAAGATGATCTGCCGTCTGCGCTGATGGATGAAGGCTCATTACCACAAACGTCACAGGCGTCATTAACGCAGACCACTTGTATCACGCCCACGATTGAAACACGACTTTTTGCCAGCTCCAACGTTGGAGGTAGTGACGACCGCACCCAATTGGCATTAGATCGTGTGGCGTGTGCAGGTTTTAAAGTAAACAATCCTGCGATTACCAACCGGCAGTATTTACGCTTTGCTGGTACAGACTCGCAGCGAGCGAGTGACCTGCAAAATATTGCTACAGGTGCTATCGCAGCGCCCAAGTTACTGCTGGGTGTGCGCGGTGGTTACGGTGCCATGCGTTTGTTACCGATGGTTGACTGGTCGACGCTGGGACGTATTATGAAGGAGCGCGGCACGATACTCGCAGGTTTTAGCGATGTGACCGCTATTCAGTGCGCATTGCTGGCAAAGGGTGATATGAGTTCGCTTGCCGCACCGATGCTCCATAGTGAATTTGGCAAGACTAAACCTGATGAGGTCAGCTGTCGACAGTTTGTTGAAGCGCTCACCAATCCCAATCTAACTATTGATATATCAGACGCTTCTTTAACTAGTTCTAGCTTACCCAGTATTTTGACCAGTGCTGAGCCAAAAACTATAATTGGTACGATTTGGGGTGGCAACTTAAGTGTCGTATCGTCGCTGGCAGGCAGTGAGTATTTACCGCGTATTAATGGCGGTATTGTGTTTTTAGAAGATGTAGGCGAGCAGGCGTATCGTATTGAGCGCATGTTATATGATTTGTATCTCGCAGGTGTGTTTAAGAATCAACAAGCAATTGTGTTTGGTGCATTATCTGGTGCAGGTGAGGACAGCTATGACAAGCGTTATGATGTTGCCACAGTCATTCGTCAGCTGCACGAATTGACTGGATTACCCATTTATAGTGGCATGCGTTTTGGTCATATCGGACAAAAATACAGCTTTCCATTGGGGGCGACCTGTCAAATTAGCGCCGATACCGTTGGTGGTTATCAGTTGGCATTTGCCAATTATCCAACCATCAAGTCTGAAACCATCCATGCTGAAGGATTGTGGCAAGCGGTTTAGCCATTCGTAAAACCTTATAAAAAATAGCCATTAAAGAACCGTGCTAAATCGCTAACCGTGAAAATTTATCCTGATATTCTTTCGGTGTTAGCTCGGTCGCACGTTTAAATAAGCGCGTGAACGAAGAGATATCATCATAGCCGACTTGCTCGGCAAGCGATTTAATCGTTACATCTCCCAATTCAAGCAGGCGCTTTGCCTGCTCAATTCTGACGGCTTGAATATACTCAATCGGACGCATAGCAACAGCAGACTGGAAGCGCCTGTTTAAAGTGCGCGGGGTGATATTTACCATAGCGGCTAAACTACTGACCTGCAAAGAATGCTGAAAGTTTTCTTCGATATATTCTTGGACCTGTTTAATCAAATGATCAGAATGCGGCTTGTGCAAGGTCACGTTGGTATAGCTATTCTGACTGCCTCTTTTGCTATCGATGATTTGGGTTTTTGCCACTTGCGTAGAAATCTCACGTCCGCAGTACCGCTCAATCAATAATAGCCCCAAATCATAAAAGGCACTGCCGCCAGCTGCACAAAATATATTACCTGACTGACTGTCTGATTTACTCTTTGAATGAGTAACAAACTGGTTTTCTTGTAAGTCAACGAGTGGAAAGTCTGCCTTAAACTTATTGGCATAGCCCCAGTGTGTGGTGGCTATCTTATGATCTAACAGTCCTGCTTTTGCCAGAAAAAAAGCGCCGCTACAGTTACTGGCTATATCTGACTTAGTATCTGCCAACCGTTTTAAATGTGGTATTAATTCTGCATTTCGGCTCAGTACTTTATCGATTGAATCACCAATAGTCGGAATTAATAGCAAGTCGCATTCTGCCACTTCCTGAATATCGCAATGCGCTTGCATGATTAAGCGGTTGCTACATCTAATATCCACGCCACCAACGCTTGCTATCTGCACATTAAATCGTGGCTCTACTGGCTCATCTAAAAATCGTTGCCAACTGACACCAGTGAATGAGAATAAATCTAATGCACCTGTCAATGCACTGCCGAGCACACCATCGAATCCAATAATAATGACTTTAAATGGTTTGAAATAGGGCATGGGTATCTATTCTCCTTTTACTTCATTGACTAAAAATATCAATTTTCTATCTGAATTTTCTAATTATAAGTACTATTTATGTCTTATTTGACCATAATTATGTCATAAATGACAATACGGTAAGGCGTTAAATTAGATTAATATCGATTGATAACCAAATTTAATCAGTTAACGAGAATACTATGGCAGCAGATACGCTTATCAATGACTTTGAATTACCGTTCCAATTATATGATGTATTGGGCACTGAAAATTTAACCGAGCATGCTAAGTTTGCAGAGCATAGCCGCGAAACATTTGATGCCGTATTGGACACGGCCAATAAAATTGCGACCCAATTGTTTTTGCCGCATAACCATGTAGCGGACAAGAATGAGCCACAGTTTGATGGCAAAAAGGTCAGCATGATAAGTGATGTAAAAGTCGCTTTTGATGCATTTCGTGAGTCAGGGTTTATCGCAGGCCGTTATAGTTTTGAAGACGGCGGTATGCAGTTACCTGAAACAGTGATGACAGCCGTGGCAGGTTATTTTATGGCTGCCAATCCATCAACGACTGCCTATCCATTTTTGACCACTGCTGCAATCAACGTCATCTCGCATTTTGCCAGTGATGAGATTAAAGCCGCCTTTATGCCGCGTATGCTGACAGGTGAGTTTACTGGAACCATGGCATTAACCGAGCCGCATGCAGGTTCGTCACTTGCTGATATCAAAACCACTGCGGTAAAACAAGACGATGGCTCATACCGCGTCAAAGGCAGCAAGATTTATATCTCGGGCGGTGATCACGAACTGTCTGACAATATCGTACATCTCGTATTGGCCAAAGTGCCAGGTGGTCCAGGTGGTGTGAAAGGCATCTCTTTATTTGCCGTGCCCAAGTATCGCTTAAACGAGGATGCATCGGTCGGCGAGCGCAACGATGTACATCTAACAGGACTCATTCATAAGCTAGGTTATAGAGGCACGACGTCGACGGCACTGAGCTTTGGTGACGAAGGTGAATGTTATGGTTATCTCATCGGTGAAGAGCATTTCGGCCTGCGCTATATGTTCAAAATGATGAATGAAGCACGCATCGCTGTCGGTTTTGGCGCGTCAATGGTGGGTTATCGCGGATATCAGTATTCACTTGATTATGCCAAAGACAGAACGCAAGGCAGAATCGCACCGAACAACAAACCTGAAGATGCGGCAACTGCCATCATCAATCATGGTGACGTAAAGCGTATGTTACTCGCGCAAAAAGCCTACTCTGAAGGCGGTATCTCCTTATGTCTATATGGCTCAAATCTGATTGACCGTATCAATACCTGTGAAGACGAAACGCTAAAAAATGAGCTAACAGAACTGTTAGATCTTCTCACCCCAGTATTAAAAGCATGGCCATCTGAATATGGGCCAAAAGCCAATGATTTGGGTATTCAAGTATTGGGCGGTGCAGGCTATACGCGTGAGTATCAGGCTGAGCAGTTTTGGCGTGACAATCGTCTTAACCCTATCCATGAAGGCACAAATGGTGTGCAGGCATTGGATTTGTCATTTCGTAAGTTGTGGCAAAAAGGTGGTCTGGGCATTCAAATCCTAAAACGTGAAATAACAAAAGATTTGGAAAGCATCACTACACCTGAGAGCGCGCAACTTGCAGGTAAGCTGATGCCTTACATGGGTCACTTGCATGAAGTATTGGTGCATCTCAGCAAAGTTTTACAAACCGAAGAAGCCGTGACATTGACGGGCAACGCGCAAGCACTGATGAATATCTTTGCCTCAATTGTGCTGAGCTGGGTTTGGATTCGTCAAGCCAGTAAAGCTGAGCAGCTATTAAGCACGACGCAAGATGCTGAGCAGCAGAACTTTTACAAAGGCAAGATACAAGCAGCAAAATACTTCATCGATTGGGAATTACCATTAGTTAAACGCGACATCGAATTATTAACCAACACCAACTCGGTTTGCACTGATATGCAAACAGAATGGTTCTAAGGACAACTCTAAGGAAAGAGACATGACAAAAATTAATAAACAGTGGCGACTAAAAGCAAGACCGGTAGGCGAGCCTAGTGCCGAGACTTGGGATTATACCGAGACAGAAATACCAACTATCACCGATGGTCAGCTACTGATTAAGGTTGAATACATCTCTATCGATCCGGCAATGCGTGGTTGGCTGAACGATGCCAAATCTTATATTGCACCGGTACAGATTGGTGAAGTCATGCGCGCTGGTACGGTAGGCGAAGTGATTGAAAGTAAGCATGAGAAATTTGCCGTTGGTGACTATGTCGCAGGTCACGATGGCGTGCAGTCTTATGCCGTTAGTGATGGTGCTAATCTGTACAAGGTTGATCCAAAATTGGCACCATTGTCTTATTACTTGGGCGTGCTCGGTATGCCAGGTATGACAGGATATTTTGGGTTGCTAAAAACAGGTCAGCCAAAAGCTGGTGAGACCGTTGTCGTCTCTGGTGCTGCCGGTGCTGTTGGTAGCTTAGTTGGTCAAATTGCCAAAATCAAAGGCTGCCGCGTTGTCGGTATCGCGGGCGGCGCTGAGAAATGCAAGTTCTTAGTTGATGAGCTTGGGTTCGATGCGACGATTGATTACAAAAATGAAGATGTGAAAAAAGCACTGAAGAAAACCTGCCCAGACGGCGTCGACGTGTACTTTGACAACGTAGGCGGTGATATTTTAAATGATGTGCTCACACAAATAAACCTGCATGCGCGTATCGTCATTTGCGGGGCTATCAGTCAGTATAACAACACCACAGAAGTCAAAGGCCCATCGAACTATTTATCATTGTTGGTCAATCGTGCCCGCATGGAAGGTATCGTGGTATTCGATAATCTCAAAGAATATCCAGTCGCTATGAAAGATATCGCTGGCTGGATTCAGTCAGGTGATATGAAAGTGAAAGACCATGTCGTTGAAGGTATCGAGACGTTCCCAGATACCTTGATGATGCTCTTTAACGGTGAAAACTTCGGCAAACTAGTACTTAAGGTAGAGGGATAGATCATGACACTGAATACAAACGGAATTGCATCAGATGTAACGGGTAAACGAATTTTGATCACGGGCGGTGCGTCAGGCATCGGAGCAGCAAGTGCGTTATTGCTAGCCAGTCGTGGCGCAAAAGTTGTGATTGGTGATATGGCAGAAGAGATGGGTGCTGCGGTTGCCAAGCAAGGTCAAGATGCTGGTAACAGTATCGTCTTCAAAAAAGTAGACGTGACTAGCGGTGATGAAGTGCGTGCGTTGTTCGACTTTGCAGTAGAAACGCTTGGCGGCTTAGATGTGGTGGTAAACAATGCTGGTATCGACCACAAGCCTTCACCAATGCATGAGCTAAGCGACGATGATTTTGATCGTAATATCGCAGTGAATTTAAAAGGTGTTTGGCACTGTATGCGTGCCGCTGTCAATTGTATGATCCCTAATGGCGGTGGTCATGTGATTAACGTGGCGTCTATTGCTGGTCTGCGTTCAGCGCCAATGATATCAGCTTATAGCGCTGCTAAACATGGCGTTATGGGTCTGACCAAGTCTGCTGCCCATGAATATGCCCGCGCCAATATTCGTTTTAACGCGGTATGCCCAAGCTTCATTGATACGCCTATGGTACGCAATACGATGGCAACGATGGATGAGCGTACGCAGCAAGCAACGATTAAGGCCAGTCCACTGCGCCGTCTAGGAGATGTGAATGAAATCTCTAGTGCGATTGCATGGCTAGCTAGTGATGAGAGTACCTTTATGAATGGTCATGCCTTTACACTCGATGGTGGTATGCTAGCGTAACTGTGGTAATTGAGCGCTCATTATTCAATTTATTAGTGCTCGATAATCGCTGTTAGGTATGACAGCGATTATCTGCGTTTAGTTATCCAATTTTAGATACATGAATTCAGTGTTAAAGAATGATTGTTTGAGAATAGACAGTTTATAAAAATATAAGGAATAATGATGAAAGACTTATTTGATTTAACCGGTAAAGTTGCTTTGGTCACTGGCGCTAGCCGCGGTATTGGCGAATCTATTGCTCGTTTATTGGCATCAAGAGGTGCGCATGTGATCGTCTCTAGCCGTAAGATTGATGCCTGCCAAGCAGTCGCTGATAGCATCGTCGCTGATGGTCACAAAGCCAGTGCTTTTGCTTGTCACGTGGGTGAGATGGCGCAGATTGACGCAATTTTTGAGCATATCAAAAGTGAATTTGGCCAAATCGATATCTTAGTCAATAACGCAGCAGCTAATCCTTACTATGGCCATATCTTAGATACAGATTTAGCAGCTTTTGATAAGACCGTTGAAGTTAATATCCGTGGTTACTTCTTTATGTCGACAGCTGCTGGCAAAATGATGAAAGAGCAGGGCGGTGGTGTCATCTTGAATACTGCATCGGTCAACGGTTTAGTAGCGGGAGACAAACAAGGTATCTACTCAATCACCAAAGCGGCAGTCATTAGCATGACCAAAGCGTTTGCTAAAGAATGTGGCCCATTAAATATCCGTGTCAATGCGCTATTACCAGGTTTAACCGATACCAAGTTTGCCTCTGCCCTGACGACCAATGATAAAGTCTTAAAAATGGCACTACATGCTATTCCACTAGGACGTGTTGCGAATCCTGATGAAATGGCTGGCACCGTGTTGTATCTGGTGTCTGATGCCTCAAGTTATACCACAGGCGCAACGATCGTTGTTGATGGTGGTATGCTGGCTTAATTAGCCGATCAGAAAACTTAGAATACAAATTTAAGAAAAGTTACTTAAGAACCGCATGAGATTAATTTTCATGCGGTTTTTTTTGATTTGGTTTTTTAATGGAATGTCTAAGTAATTTTGGTTTTGCGCTATCGAATAAATTGCTAATTTTAAATGAGCACCATCTGTATAGTGGCATAATAAAGCTGCTAACCGCTACTTGAATAATATAGGAATTAAGCATGAATTCAGTGACCAATCATAAAATAAAAACGATTTCTCAAAATACAACATGGCTATTCGTGCCAGCGACTCGCATCGACAGAGTAGCGAAAGCTTTTGCTAGTGGTGCAGATGCGGTTATTGTCGATTTAGAAGATGCTGTGGCACCAGAGGATAAAGCAGATGCCCGAAAAGCATTACAACAATATCATGATAGTGCAGACTATCAGCCGATTTGGCTACGTATTAATAAAGCAGGCAGCGAAGAATTTTTCAAAGACATAGTGCTCTGTCAGAAAATGCCAAATTTAGCCGGCGTGTTACTGGCCAAAGCCGAGCAAGTCGCTGATATAGAGAGCGTATATCAGCTCACCAACTTACCTGTGATTGCATTGATTGAGAGTGCCATTGGATTGTATCAAATCGACAGTATGGCAAAAGCAGTCGGGTTGGCCGCGTTTAGTTATGGATTTTTGGATTTGTGCAATGATTTGCGAGTACAAGTAGGCACACTTGCCGCCGATATCATCGCCAACCAAATCCGCTACCAATTAATCCTGACGTCAAAAGTGCACCAGTTATCGCCACCGATTGATACGGTCTATCCTGACTTCAATGATGAGATAGGATTAAGCACGCGAGTAAATTTATGGTCACAGATGGGTATGTCTGGAATGCTTTGTATTCATCCTAAGCAAGTGGCTGTCGTCCAGCAAGCATTACAACCAACAGACGAAGCATTGTCATTTGCTCAGCGTGTGGTCGAGGAGTATGAGCGCAGTGGACAGGCAGTATTCAAGATAGATGGCGAGATGGTCGATGCACCAGTGATTGAGCGCAGTCGTCAACTGTTAGATAAGTAGGTAAAGTTTGTTAAATCAACACTATTATTATTGATATAATGATTCTCTCACTCGATATTATTGTGCATAAAATATTTCTATAGTCGGTTCAATATAATTTGGATACAAGGAAGGCGAGTGAAAGTACTACAACTCGTAGACTAAGCAAGCCTGACACCGTACCAATTTATAGAGGATTGACTATACATAGACCATATTGCCCGTCAGTATCAGACGCTCTTACTCAAAATCGGAGAAACTCATTGCGAGCTGTCAACTATAAGTATTTGATTGTGATTGTTCTGCTAGGGCTTGCAGTGGGCTTTGCTATCTTTCGTTGGTGGCGAGGACCGCTGTTGCCTAGCTATACAGTGTCATCTATGCCATTAGTACAAACGGTGGTGGCGACCGGACGTGTCGTGACGACATCACGTACTCAAATTGGTAGTGAGGTGACGGGGGTCGTGCTTGAGCGCTTGGTACAAGAAGGCGACCAAGTGGCAAAAGGTGATTTATTATTGGTACTCAGCTCGGACGATGTGGCTGCACAAGTACGTCAAGCAGAGGCCGAGTTAGCTGAGCTTGTGACCAGCAGACGCCCACAAGCAAAGGTTGACCTATCAAAAGCTGAAGTGCAGCTTGCACAGGCGACTCGTAATGTAGCACGTCGACGTGAATTGGCAGCAATTTCAGCGATATCCAATGAAGAGATGGAGCAAGCGGAGCAGTCCCAGAGCCAAGCGCGCAATGATTTGGAAGCTGAGCGTTTAAGAGCAAAGGCATTGGCGTCTGGTGGTGTTGAAGAGGCCCTACTACGTGAGCGCATTGCGGCATTGCAGGCTCAATTGGCCAAGACAGAAGTACGCAGCAAGGTTGCCGGCACGGTACTGACTCGTGACGTGGAGCCGGGCGATCTGGTACAGCCAGGTAAAACTTTATTTACCATTGCACTTGCTGGTAATACAGAGGTACATGTACCGCTTGATGAGCGCAATTTATCACGATTGGCCTTGCAACAAGAAGCACTTGCTATCGCTGATGCGTATCCAGATCAGCCTTTTCCTACTCGTATTGACTTCATAGCACCGAGTATCGATTCGCAGCGAGGTACTGTGGAGGTTCGGCTATCGGTTGATCCAGTACCTGAGTTTCTACGACAAGACATGACTGTTTCAGTAAATATCGAAACAGGTCGCCGTGAGCAGGCTTTAGTGCTTCCCAATGATGCTTTAGCTAATATCCAAAAGGATACGGCTCAAGTATGGTTGCTACGTGATGGTAAAGTACAGCGTCAAAAAATAATGCTAGGGCTTCGTGGTCTGGCGATGTCGGAAGTCATTGCAGGGCTGGATAACGGAGATCAAGTGCTGGTTGATGCGACTTCGCCATTGGTCGATGGTGAGCGAGTGCGTACTGATGAGTCAACAACCCGTAATGAACCAGCGGTAACATCCAAGTGAAAAATTTGTTCGGGCGCTTATGGATCGATGCAGTCATTGCGATCAGTTTTTTACGCGAGGGACGGGTACAGTCGCTGATGATTACATTAGGTGTGGCTATTGGTGTGGCTGTTATCGTATTTATCACGGCCTTGATTCAAGGTTTACAAACCAATTTAATTGATAAAACGCTTGGTAGCCAATCTCATATTCAATTGGTATCACCAGATGAAGTTAATCTAGTGGCACCAGTAGCAGCAGGAACCGCACAGCTGATACAAGAAGACAAGCGTCCTCAACGGCTACGATCTATCAATAACTGGCAACAGATTACCGCTACCTTAGATAAACTACCATTACTGACAGCAGTATCACCTGTGGTATCAGGACCTGCGTTTGTTCGGCGCGGAGAAGCTTTAGAGTCGGTCGTATTAGTCGGAACAGAACTCGAACGATACCAGAAAATCATACCGCTTGATGAGTATCTAGTTAGTGGCGATCTGCGAGTCGGTGCTGATAATGTACTCATCGGTAGTGAGCTTGCCAACAATCTCGGTGTTCAAGTGGGTAGCAAGCTGCGATTAGACACTGGTGAGCAGGACAATACCGTGGTAAATGTCGCTGGGATATTTGAGTTGGGTGTCCGTGAGCTGGATGCACGTTACGTCTATCTAGACTTAAAGCAAGCACAGTCATTGCTCAGTTTGCCAGGAGGCGTCACCGTGATTGACCTCACGGTTGCCGATATCTTTGAGGCGGACAATATTGCTGAGCAAGTAGGACGTCTGACCTCTTTGCAGGCAGAGAGTTGGATCGAGACCAATGCACAGTTAATGAGTGGACTATCAGCGCAGAGCTTGTCTACTAATATGATTATTGTGTTTGTGGGTATCTCAGTCGCCTTTGGTATTGCGAGCGTACTATCGGTCAGTGTTGTACAGCGTACTCGAGAAATTGGAATTTTACGTGCCACTGGTGCGACTCGTCAGCAGATCTTATGGATATTTCTGATTCAGGGCGCTGTGTTTGGCTTGCTAGGTTCTGTTTTGGGTAGTGCGGTGAGTTATATGCTAGTGTGGGCATTTAACACTTTTGGCCCAAGTTTATTTTATATTCCAGTGTCTATAGAGCTTATCTTACTAGCGATGTTGCTAGCGACGCTAACCGGTGTATTGGCTGCTGCTATACCAGCGCGCCGAGCTGCCGCATTGGATCCCGTGGTGGCTATTCGTTATGTCTAATAATAACTCTCATGAAGTGCTGCGTTTAGAGGCACTAAAAAAATCTTATAATATTGGCCAGCCCAATGAGATTGAGGTGCTGCATGGTATCGATTTACGCATCGATAATAATGATTTTGCTGCGCTCATCGGGCCTTCGGGCTCTGGTAAGAGCACCTTGTTGAATGTGCTTGGTCTGCTAGACAAACCCACTAGTGGTGAGTTGTATCTGCTCGGGCAGGCGACGAGTAATATGGATGATGCTGGTCGCACGGCACTGCGAGGTGGCAGTATTGGCTTTGTCTTTCAGTTTCATCACCTTATTCAGGCATTTACTGCGTTAGATAACGTGTTAATGCCATTGATGCTGACTAAGGGTCGCCCGAATCAATCTGCCATACAAAAAGCGCGTGAGCTACTGGCTTCGGTGGGTCTGGAGAAGTTCGCGAATACCAAGCCGAATGAGCTTTCAGGTGGTCAACAGCAACGAGTAGCTATCGCACGTGCGCTCATCACAGAGCCTGCATTATTATTAGCTGATGAACCCACAGGTAATCTAGATACGGTAACGGCTGCCGAAGTGTTCGAGCTGTTTCGAAAAGTCAACCGTGAGCGTGATTGCGGTGTGTTATTGGTTACCCATGATCCACGTTTATCCGCATCCTGTGATCGGACTATCAATCTGGTAGACGGTCTTATCGAAAGCGATTTGCTAAATGTTAATAGAGCTGAATCCTAATATCTCAAAGTAACGCTACAAAAACCTTGCGAATATATTATCAATATACTTTTCTACTGCATCCGTATCATTCGTTACTTGCGAATACGTTCTCAAGCCGATCATTTGAATTTGAAAATAGCGGGCGAGTTCAGCCGCACTTTCATCTGTGTTGATCTCACCATCATCAATGGCTTGCTGAAAAACTTTAACAAAAGACGCTTCGACATTTTCTAGAATATTGGTCGCATGAGTCAGCAAATCTGGACTGTCATTCTGCGTCAGCTCACTGATGGTTTTGACAATCATACACATGCCACTCGGGGTAGTGCTTTTATTGCAAACAGTCACGCTATGAATGAAGCGTTTCAGGCCATCAAGCTTGGTTTTTTCTTGGGCAATACTGTTGGCAAGGTTTGTCGCACCTTGTTCAGCATAGCGATTTAACGCCTCTTTAAACAGGCTGTCTTTATTACCAAAAGCAGCATAAATACTGCCAGGACGCATATCAACCACATCTTGTAGATTTCTCATCGACGTAGCGTGATAGCCTTTTTCCCAATAGAGGTCTTTGGCTTTTTCGATTACGTCATCACGATTAAACTTCGCATGTGCACTCATAATTTTCACCTTAAAAGCGGTTGTCTTAGAACTATAGCTTTATTAATCAGAAAACCAAGTAACACTATTATCGTTTGCATTGATAATGATGTCACTTGGTTTTTATGTGTTATCTGTATTCAAACGGATTTGTCAGTCAGAACAGATGGTTGTCAAAACAAATATTTATAGTCAATTTACTATTTTGGAGTGAATTGACTATGGTTAGAATAGATTTAGTAAGAAAATCTACTCTGGTTTTAATGCTAATACATCATCAATATCTTGGGCGCTGTGACGATTCTCTAGTTGTTCCCATGCTTCGCCCCAAGTGCGGTTGACGATACGGCCACGTTGTACGGCTGGTCTCGCTAATATCGCATTTGCCCAGCGCTGAACATGAGGATAGTCATCAACCTGCAAAAATTCTTGCGCATCGTACTGAGTACCCACGACTAGATTGCCATACCAAGGCCAAGTGGCAATATCAGCAATGCTGTATTCATCACCAGCGATAAACTCATTTTTTGCCAATTGCTTATCTAGTACATCCAATTGGCGCTTGGTTTCCATCGTAAAGCGATTGATCGCATATTCGAATTTTTCAGGTGCATAAGCATAAAAGTGACCGAAACCACCACCCAAATATGGTGCAGAACCATGTAACCAAAATAACCAGTTAAAAACTTTGGTACGATCGCTACCTTTCTCAGGCAGTAGTACACCAAATTTTTCAGCAAGATATACTAAAATAGACGCAGATTCAAATACAGCTTCAGAATCTTCACCACTTTGATCAACTAGGGCTGGAATTTTCGAGTTAGGGTTTACGTCTACAAACCCCGATCCGAACTGGTCGCCTTCACCAATCTGAATCATATGGGCATCATACTCTGCCGCTTTGCCCAGTGCCAGTAACTCTTCTAACATAATCGTTACTTTCTGACCATTAGGGGTGGCGATAGAATACAGTTGTAGCTCATGCTCGCCTACTGGTAGCGCTTGCTCATGAGTAGCGCCTGAAACGGGACGATTGACACTGGCCCATTTGCCGCCACTTTCTGCGTCATGTGTCCAAACTTTTGGTGGTACGTATTGGTCTGTCATTTTTATAACTCCTAGCGCAATTATGCGTCTTTTGCGAAGTTTTGTGGATATAGTGCACGTGCAGCGACTTCATCAAAGTCAGACTTGAACTCAACGCCATTAGCAATATTTCGTGCTTTTTCTACGGCAGGGCGAGCGTTGATGCTAGCAAACCAACGCTTCAGGTTAGGATAGTTATCTAAACCTGGTTCGCCTAATATAAACGCGGCCTTATCAACCCAGCCCCATGCTGAAATATCAGCGATAGAGTAGTCGTCACCAACCAAATACTCACGACCTTCCATGTGTTTATCTAGCACTTCGTAATGACGCTCTGCTTCGCGAAGATAGCGATTGATGGCATAAGGAATTTTTTCTGGCGCTTTATGACTAAAGTGTACTGATTGACCAGAGAAAGGACCTAAACCTGTCGCTACAAACATGAGCCATGACAACATCTCACCGCGATCTTCTGGCGCGCCTGCTAGCTGACCTGTTTTTTCGGCCAAGTACATCAATATAGCCGTTGAATCAAAGACACGTTTGCCATCATCTTCGAGAGCAGGGGCTTTACCATTAGGATTGATAGCGCGGTATTCAGGCGTATGCTGTTCACCTTTTAGCGTATCTACTGGTACTAACTCGTATGGTAAGCCTGTCTCCATAAGATATAGAGCGACTTTCAGAGGGTTGGGGGTCTGGTGAAAATAGAACTTAAGCATTATCTTATCCTTATGATATTGAAGTATGGGTCGTAGATCTGAACGGGTTTAGATTATATAAATATCGTTTTGTTAGAGCCACTATAAACAAAAATGAACGACCGTTCAAGTTTATTTGTAGTCGTTCGTTATCTCACGGCTTAGAGTAAGAGCAAAAGGGTCTTCATTAAGCTGATTTTTGTGGACGTAATAATAAGGAAAGTCCAAGCGCGACAAAAGCGGCGATGCCAGATACCATATAACTGATGCTAAAGTCTCCAGTTATTTCTGCGAGATAGCCTGCTGCCACTGGCCCGAGAGCCTGTCCACCTGAAAAGGCAAAAGTCAGCGCCGCGAGTGCACTTGCTGCTGCTGCAGGCCCGAAATAATCGCCCGCTGAGGCAGCCATAATGACAGGCACACTCCAGACCACTAAGCCAAACAAGATAATGGACAAATACAGTCCTGAATGCCAATCAGTCAATCCGACTAAGAGATAAGCAATAGCAAGGAAAACAAAGGCCAAAGCAAGACCAAGACGTCTGCCAATGTGATCAGAAATCCAGCCAAACAACATGCCTGAGAAGACGCTAAGCAGTCCAATCCATGCCCAAATACCACCCGCAGTCGCTTCACTCAATTGATATGAGCCAACCATGCTGGTGACAATAAAGGTGACGTAAACCATGTAAGTAGCACCATAAATGGCGAATATGATACCTAAATGCACGAGTAATTTAATGTTGCTGCGTTCTAGCTTTTTCTTGTTTTTGACAGGCAGAGTAGGTGCGCGCCCAAAAGGGTTTTGACTGACATCGTCTGGATGATTTCGAATCAACGTAAAAGTAAGACAAGCCACCACGATGTTAATCACAGCAAAAATTAACCAACCTGTTTGCCAAGACAGTAGAGTGGACATGGGTAAAAGTTTGGGTACGACAAAGCCCGATAGAATAATGCCAAACCCAGGCCCCGCCATGACCAGTCCTAAAGCAAGTCCACGATGCGAAGGGAAAAACCAGTGCGACATGACGCTCATCATCGGTAAGACCACGCCACCGCTACCGATACCCGTTAGCACATAGAGTGTGCAGAGTATGGGAAAACTGGTGGTAAAAGCCATACCGAGCATCGAGACAGCGATCAAGAGAAGACTGCCTGTCGCCGTAGCTCGAGTACCAAACCTAGGTAGAATGAATGGACTTAAAAGCACCGCAACGAGATAGCCTATTAGGTTAGTGAATCCCAATATGCCACTTTGAGTGTAATTTAATCCCAAAGAAGATGACATAGACGGCAGTAGCATACCAAATGCGAATCTTCCCAACCCAAGTCCACAGAACATTGCCACAGAACCTGTCGCAGCGACTATCCAAGCATAATGTAACTTGCCTAGCTTGAGAGGTGCGGTGCTATCCTGATTTTCTCGATCTTCATTGTCTTGTTGAATCATTTCATCAGCCATCATGAACCTCCAACAAGTCTAAAATTCTTGATAGCCATCGTAGCTGTATTTAGACCGAAGACGACTTCCTTGTTTTGAATATTATCCATTTCACACGCATCCTTTTGTGCTTAATCCCTGTCAGTATTTCATCGACTATGTTTATGGCCTAACCATATTGATAGTCTAAGCATACTTATGTCCAATAAAAATCAGTATAGCCTTACCTGAACGTTCGTTCAATGGGTGTTTAAGCAAATAGCTAAAATGATTTTGTAGGCAACATTAAAGAAAATGCCAGCTCACTTATGTGGCTGGCATTTTGACTGCTATTTTTTGACATCGTCTGCTTAGCTAGCCGAGTCTTTTACTCAGCTCAGGAAAGCGCTTAATCATAAATAGCATCAGTAGCAGCGCTACAACAGCGATAGCTGCACCGACATATCCAACGCTTGATAGTGAAATATGAGTCACAGCATAACCACCGAATAGCGCACCAGTACCAATACCCAAATTGATAATGCCGGAAAACATCGACATCAGCATGTCTTGCGCATTGACATCGACCATAATGACTTTGGCTTGCATCGAAATAATAAGCAGCATGAGCGCCGCGCCCCAAAGTAAGGCAATAAAGCTGAGCGCCCATACGGATGTTACTGCTAGCAATAGTGTGAGCATAGACACGAGCATCAGTATCGTCGATATCAGCATCAATCTGGTATTGAACCTATCGCCCCAGCGACTAAATATCACGCTGCCGATAATCCCTGCGATACCGAATAGCAGTAATACAAGCGTTGCGGAGTTTTCACTGATTGAGCCAACGTGGCGCATGAAGGGTTCGATATACGAATAAGCCGTATAGTGCGCGGTGAAAACAAGCAATATGAGCAAGTATAAGCAGACCAACAATGGGTTTTTGAGCAGCTCTGGAATCTTTCTAAAAGACCCTTCAAACATGCTAGGCAGCGTCGGTAAGAGTCTCGCTTGTAGTACAAATACGATAAAACCAATCACGCCAATACCGCCAAATGTCGCTCGCCAGCCAAACCATTGACCGACCAAGCGCCCTAAAGGCACCCCTAATACCATCGCCAATGAAGTACCAGTCGCAAGCACGCTAAGCGCCAGGGCCTTTTTGCCTTCAGGTGCCACACGTATAGCGATTGCCGCTGTGATGGACCAAAATATCGCATGCGATAGCGCAATGCCGACTCGGCTAATGAGAAGAACATCGAAACTCCACGCAAATACGGAAAGCACATGACTGACAATGAATACCGCAAAAAGTCCCAAGAGCAAACGTTTACGCTCAAAACGACTGGTGAGCAGCATCAGTGGCAATGACATGGCCGCGACAATCCAAGCATAAAGTGTCAGCATCCAGCCAGTCTCTGCTGTAGTGATAGAGAAGTCTTGGGCAATATCGCTCAGCAAGGCGACAGGGACGAATTCGGTGGTATTCATAATAAAGGCACTGACGCCCATCAAGAATACTTGAAAATACTGAGTCCGGCGAGCATCAGAGCTCGCCTCAATGGTATGTTTCATAAGATCCAATACAAAGAAGGTGCTAATGCAAAATGATTAGCCAATAGTAGAGTAAGCAATTTTGATAATACAAGCGTGGCGAGGCAAGATACCAAGTCAACGGCATTAGTTAAAGGGCTTTTTTGATAAGGATTGTTAATTAGTTGATAGGAAAGCTTAAATCAAAAAATAATAGGCATGTCTGTCTCACAAATAATTTATTGACATTAAAGACGATCGGTCATAATATCTATGCATGACAATGACTAAGCCAAAAGCCCGTCGAGGGCGTCCACCCAATATTGAACGAGAGTTTACGGATACCCGTGAGGCTCTTTTGAGATCTGGGATGGAAATGCTGACAGAGCAAGGTTTTGCGACCACTGGTATCGATGCCATACTCAAACGTATCAATGTGCCTAAAGGTTCCTTCTACAATTACTTCAAAAACAAAGAAGCATTTGGACAGGAAGTATTACGGCAATACGCGTTATATTTCGCTCGTAAGCTAGATCATTGTTTTTTGAATGAGCACGTGTCTCCTATGCAGCGTATTAGTGACTTTGTTGAGGATGCTAAGTCGGGCATGATTAAGCATGAATTTCGACGCGGCTGCTTAGTAGGCAACTTAGGTCAAGAGATTGTCGTATTGCCTGACAGTTTCCGTTGTGAGTTAGAAAACATATTGCTTGATTGGCAGGAGCGTTTAGCGGCTTGCTTGCGTCTTGCAGTACAACAAGAACAAATACATTCTAATAGTGATTGTGATGAGCTTGCTGCTTACTTTTGGATTGGTTGGGAAGGTGCTGTTTTGCGTGCTAAGTTGGTGCAAGATGTCCATCCGTTGGATACTTTTTTCCGAGGGTTTGTGGCAGGGCTACAGAAGTAATTTTTTATCTATATTTTTAGACGACCGGTCTAAATTATTTTTTACTTATTTATAGACGATTGGTCTAAATAGGAGCTGTTATGTTTAAAGCAATATTAATTGAAAAAAATGATGATGTTTATCGGTCTAGTCTGACTGAGATACAGGACACGCAATTACCAGAAGGAGATGTCACGGTTCGTGTGGCATTTAGCACGCTCAATTATAAGGATGGATTAGCCATTACTGGTCGTAGCCCTGTGGTACGCACATTTCCTATGGTTCCAGGAATTGATTTAGCAGGCACTGTCGAAACGAGCAACCATCATCGCTACAAAGCTGGCGACAAGGTGCTGTTGAATGGTTGGAGCGTGGGCGAGAAGTATTGGGGTGGTCTATCACAGAAAGCCAGATTGAACGGTGACTGGCTGATCCCGCTCCCTGAGTCGATGACTGAACGTCAAGCGATGGCAATTGGCACAGCAGGATATACCGCGATGCTTTGTCTAATTGCATTGGAGCGTCATGGACTGACACTAGATAGCGGTGAAGTACTTGTGACTGGTGCTAACGGCGGCGTTGGTAGTTTTGCCATCGCACTTTTGGCAAACCAAGGCTATTCTGTCACGGCTTCTACGGGTCGCCTAGAGGAAGTAGATTACCTAAAAAGCCTTGGTGCAACGACGATCATCGACCGAGCGGAATTAAGCAGTCCGGGACGCGCGCTTGGTAAAGAAAGATGGGCCGCTGCAATCGATTCTGTCGGCAGTCACACGCTTGCCAATGTTTGTGCCAGTATATGTGAAGATGGTTTAGTCGCTACTTGTGGACTGGCTCAAGGTATGGATTTCCCTGCTACTGTTGCGCCATTTATTTTGCGCGGTGTTAGTTTGCTTGGTATCAATAGCGTGACGCGACCTTATGATGAGCGTATAGAAGCTTGGAAGCGCTTGAGTACGAGTCTGGATATGACACAATTGGATGCAATCACAAGAGAGATTGGCCTGAGCGAAGTCATTCCAACAGCAAGTGAGTTGTTAGATGGCAAAATTCGTGGTCGAATAGTCGTTGATGTAAATCGTTAAGGTATAAGTAATATCTTTAGTGCTTTAACACTAGCGTTTCCATACTAATTTTTTAATACTAACGTTTAAAGATTTAGCTTCTTACTAGCATATGAACAAATGATATATAGAAATATCGAAGATTGAGTGCTTAAAGTGAAAAACAATTATTCACAAACGGGCACACATATCGGTATTTATTTTTTATCATTTAATATGCTATCATTATTGCGTTGTCTATCGTGGGTTTAACAGTTTTGTCATCACCGACTATTCTTGTAATAGCAGTGGTGTGCAAACCTTGCAACTTCCAGCACGATATAAAAGAACTCTGGTAAAGCGCATGAGCCTGTACTCCGACATCCTCATTTGTGCCTGATTTTATTTGCCCATATGGGCTTATATCATACTTTTTTGTCGGAGTTACAGGAGTCTAAGGTGTTTAATCTCATGAGCCACGTTGCCAACCAATCCAAATATACCCGTCGTTATCACCCACATCATCTTTTAGCGCAATACGTGATCAATCAAATAGACACGCTTGAGCTGCGTTCGCAAGATATTATCAAAAAGATGGGTTATCCGCTAAAGCATACCATTCCTGCGTGTGAGCGCCTGCGTCATGTATTGTCGAGCAAGTTCCTTGGGCTTGATGGCAGCTATATTGATAAATATTTCACCGCTGACGAATTTTTAGCGACGCTATTTTCAGTGCTCGATATACCTTATCAGCCATTCGCAGAAGATATTGCTCAGATCAAACACGATTTAGTTAATCCTCCAAAGTCTTTATGTACATATAGTTTACGAGCAGAGATAGATTTTGAGTTTGTGAATGCGAATTGGATGGTTCGTTGCGGAGTATCGCGTTTGGCTCATATACGTCTACCTAATGATTTTGCTGAAATGAATAAAGCAAAACGCACATCGATCATAAAAGATGCTATCTATGATCATTATCAGCAGTATGTGAGCGGTTTGCCCTATGATGGTGTGATCAAGGGTTATCAACTAATTGCTGAGCAGAACAATGAAGTGGTTGAGACCATAGCATATGGATTGCCAAAATCTAGCAATGTCTGAATACAAAAGCTTCTATAGAATTAATGATTTAACATCTTAACGATTAGCAAGTATTAGATGTTGTAAAACAAAAAAGTCCCTATTCACATGAATAGGGACTTTTTTTGGTCTACATTATCTATATGATATAAACTGACCTATCACTTAAAAACGATGGGTATAGCCAACCGTATAAGTACGTCCTAGACCTTTGTAATCAAATGCTGATGCAGGTGCGTAGCTACCATAATATATCTGCGCTTGTTGCCCCCAAACGGTGGTGTAATCTTTGTCCAATAAGTTTTGAACACCTAGACTAAACTCACCTGAAGGTAAGAAGTAAGTGTAATCAAGGTCAACCGTAGTATAGCCATCTAGCTCTTGAGTAGAGTCGCTACTTGAATCATAACCTGAGACGTCACGCATCATATTTGCTTGTAGCTTAAGCGCTTGGTTGTCATCTTCCCAGCGTGTCCACAGAGCGTATTTGGCTGGGCTGGTGTCAGTCACGACAGTATCTTCGTAGCTACCATCAACCTGCGTCTCGCTTTTGACCCAATGTGCCAGTGCGCCGATGCTCACATTGTCATTAATCGCATAGTCGCCCTTTGCTTCAACACCATACACACGCTTTTTATTATCACTTTGAGTGATCAGCAGTGTGCTGCGATCATAATCGATACTGCCATCCGATACGCTATAGTAACCAGTCAGCTGACCCGTCAAATTGTTGTGATTGAACGACGTGCCTAACTCGTAGCTATCAGTTTTGATGCCATCAAGTTCGGTACCAGAGACATTAGAGCCATTAACAAGCTCATAATAGTTTGCTGCATTTTTTGCATAGATGCCTTGACCATAAAACTTAGCAGGATCAGGCAACTCAAAACCTTGTGAGAAGTTTGCGAAGTAGCGTAGGTTACTGGTAGGTTTATAGTTAAGTCCCAGATTAAATAAGTTGACATTATAGTCAGTGCTACCGCCAGGGATCGCGTCACCACCCGTGGCATTGCCTAAAGCAATATCAGTCTGTACTGTGCTAGAGACAAAATCATCGATTTTATTGTTTAGGTGTTGGTAGCGCATACCAGCTGTCGCGCTTAGCTTATTGGTTAGCTCATAATCACCTTGAATGAAACCAGCGATAGAATTTACCTCAGTGCCAGGGTAGCGTCCAACGGTGGCAAACTCATCATTGACCAGACCACCAGTAGCAATGCTCGTACCCTGATTAAATATCATTTTATTACTGTCAAGTTTGTCTTGATAGCCGTCGATACCATAGGTTAATTTGAGCTTGTCAGTCCAATCCTTGCTTAGTGCGACACGTGCTGAAGTCACGTCAGTTGACTGCTCTGAAGCGGCGAAATAAGTACCATAGATGAATGGGATAAAGCTCAGCTCTTCGGTACGATGTGATAGCTGAGCATATACTTCATGACCGAATAGCTCAGTATTGTGGTAATTGGCATTGTATTGCTGACGTTCCGTGCTGGCTTGTCGATCACTCTCAAAACCGTCACTAATCTCGGCACCGAATGGACGGGTGGTTAGATCATACTGAATACCGTAATCTGTGTCTTGCTCACTATTATAGTACTGTGCTGACAAGTCTAAGGTTTGCTTCTCATCAATCTGTAGTTGTGTACTGGCCAAGATATCAATGGTCTCATTGTCTTGCAACGAACCCTGAGTGGTATCAGGAACCAGCATTTTACCGCTGCCATCAAAGAAAGAACCGGTCTGTTCATAAGTGACGGCTAGCTTACTTTTGATATTTTCTGTACCACCACCGATTGAGGCGTGACCTTTGTAAGAGATGTCATCCTCATCTTGGAAACCTGATGTTGCTTGTATAGAGGTGGTGATTTGTGGCTCACCAGCTTGTGCTTTTTTGGTCTTAATATTGATAATACCACCGGTCGCACCACCACCATAGACTGCCGATGCACCAGACAATACTTCGATACTTTCGATATTTTCCATGCTGATCGAGTCTAGATAACGACTGATAGCCCGTGATGAATTGAGTGATACTCCATCAATCATTACTTGCATACTACGCCCACGCAAGTTTTGACCTGCGCTCGTACGACCGCCACTACCCAAATCGAGGGAGGGTACTTCTTGAGCGATAAAGTCGCCTAAACGCTTACCCGTACGTGCCGCTTCATCGACTTTGTACTCATCGATATACCAGACAGTCGCCGGAATATCAGAGATTGCTTTTGGTGTTTGGTTGGCAACCACCACGATAGGATCAAGCGTGACACTTGGCTGAGCACTTTGGTCGGTATCAATCGTTGTGTCAGCAAATGCTGGACTGAACTGCAATAGCGTTCCTACAGCTAGAACCATAGGCGCTTTTTTAGAAGTCTGTAGGGTGGTTAGAATGGCGCTATACAAACGAGAGTAGGGCAAAGTACGAGATAAAGTATGGCGCTTAGACATAATGATGGAACCGTAGTGTAAATGATAATTGTTAATGATACCTTTATCATCTAAGTATGTCTATAGGTTATGGTTTGGTAAATAAAGCTGACCGAATATGTCTTAGAAGATGACGAGTATGATGAATATGTAACTAGGGCGTGTCCTCATTTTAAAAATGGTGATAAAAATGAGATAAATCGCAGTCAAACAAGGAAAATGGCGCAGATAATATCGAGATATTAGTCAGCTATTTGACGCCATTTGACAAGATTTAGCCATTTTTAACCCATTTAGATAACTATCGATTGAGTTGAGGACACGCCCTAATGGAAGAGAGTAGCTATTGAAAATAGTCTCAGACACACAAAGAAAAACCGTCTGATGCTCTTTGCATTAGACGGTTTTATAAGATTTTCAATGTAGTGATTTTACACTCTACACTTTACATTTTAGGCTTTAATAACAGAGCTATTTAAAATGCGCCGCTAAGTCCAACAAATAAACTCGTTGATTTATCATCATCACCTTGTGAATGCGTAACACCTGCATTGGCACTCAGCTGACCAAAGTCCCTAGATAGTCCAAGTGTCATTGCAAAGTTGTCGTCGTCAGTTTGTGCCATTGGTGTGCTAAAGCTAATATTAGACAACGTGTTTAGGCGTGCTGTTACGGCTTCACGATTGTCGCTTAGCTGCTTTTGATAATGGATATCACCGAACACGTTCAATTTTTCCATGACATTATGATTGGCTTTGACCCCAAGCTTGCCATAAGTCGTGGTATATTTTTGCTCATCGAACTGCATGGCGATGCCAGAGTTTTCTTGTTCTTCAAGCTCACTAATCTTTACACGGCTAGCAGTTGCACCGATATATGGGGTGATAGCAACGCTGCTTACTTGCATTGGGTAGCCGGCTTGTACGTTGGCATAAAAACGTTTGCCATCAGCATTTGATTTAAATTCTTGTTTATAGCTGCCGAGCGTGACGGCGCGTGTGACATCCACATCCATATTGCCAAAACCAACAGCACCGTTAATTTGTACGCCGCCAAAATTGTCTAGCGTATTGCTATGATAGACACCAAAACCTACTTCATCTAATTCAATATTGCTTAAACCCGTGGCGACACCTGAGTTATCAAATTCTTTTTGAGTAATATTGCCATATAAGCCAGTGACTGCGTTGGCTGAATTGGGATGAGCAAAGTCTACGCCGAATAGTACTTGTGTATTGTTATCACTATTAAACCCTGCGATGTCTTGATCTTCAAACTCACCTACAGCCCATAACGTACGGTCAGGCTTTTGCTCACTGCTTTGGATTTGGTTGACGTGAGATTGTAAGCGCTCATTGGTTGCCAGTCCTATAGTAGTTGCAATATGTGGCAGGACACCGATTAGGCTAGGCGCAGTGACAACAGCATTTGCATAGTCAGCAATCATTTGATGCGCACTACCGGTCGGATGTATGCCATCCGCAAAAAAGTAGGTTTCGTTGGCATCTGGAGTGACTAAGTCGCTTGATCCACAAGTGAGGGAGCTGTCTGTATTACAAGCAGGTGTCGTGATATTAGTAAAGCCGTAGGCGGTAGGGTTGTCTGCGACTTCTTGCAATAAGCTAAACATATCTAACGGTATGATATTAGCCCCAGTATTTGCCACACCACTGAGCATAAATTGATTATATAGACTGGTTACACCAGTACTTTGCGCTTGTGCTACAGCTCCTTGCTCGATAGCTCTAGGTGTTAGACCGATATCAGGAATATTGGGTACTAAAATATAATTTGCACCATTGTCTTTTAGTGTATTGATGGTGTCGACCTGACTAGCCACTGCGCCAAGTATTGTGGTTTGGGCATTATCAGGATCTGTAGCCGCAGCAAGTAGGTCGTTTGCACCTGCCCAAACAACATATAGTCCATTAGGATCTACTTTGTTATTGGCGACATAGCTATCGACTTGGCTATTGGCAGAAGCCACTGGAATGCCAAAAGCAGTGACATCTACGCCTGCTCTTGCACCGCCAATGGCATAGTTATTACCCGTTTGACTACCATCGTAGGTATTGGAGACAGCGGTTGTACCCAGTTGTTCAGCGAATGAGGTTGCCCATGTATTGTCAGGGTTAGTAGTGAATTGACCTGATTCCTCAAGTCCAAAAGTGCCTTGGGTAAGTGGGCTGAAGTATCCACCATCCGTTAAACTGTCACCAAAAAAGGTGACGCTACTATAATCATTAGCATGGGCGAGTCCGGCCGTACATAGTGTAATGGCTAAGATGCTCTGAGTAAGGGTTTTTAGGGTAGGGCGTTTAATAACAGCACGAGGTGTATGATGAGACATATCGACTTCCTTGTCGTAAATATGGCGGGATTATTAACCGATTGTAACTACTTTTTAAAAAGCTGGCAATCTATTTGACTGTAGAGTCCTATCTTATTTTAATGGGTCTTGTTAATCTTTAGGTCAATATAATCTCAAAATTCTAAGCAATACTTAATGCCAGCGAGCTTTAAAACGTCACTCTTTAACGCTTGCTGTCATTATTAATATTGCATAGTTGATTCAGTCTAAAAGAGAAATAAGGTAACCGACTGCAGATGTAACTGTGATACTGCAAGCGAGGTTAATGCTGTCACTCTTTTATAGAGGATTGACTATAAAGTAGCTGCTTTATCGATAATGATTTATGATGAACAGACATTATGGATTATTTATATAAAAGCAAATCATGATTTTCATTAGCAACACTATCAGACTCAATGACCACGAAGTAGAGATTAGCGCCATACGTGCGCAAGGTGCTGGCGGGCAAAACGTCAATAAAGTCTCTTCTGCCATTCATCTGCGTTTTGATATAACGACATCAAGTCTCAGCGCTCCGCAAAAAGAGCGTTTATTGGCCAGTAATGATAACCGTATTAATAAAGAAGGTGTGTTTGTACTGAAAGCGCAGCAATTTCGCACGCAAGAAAGAAATAAAGCAGATGCTATTGAACGCCTGCAACAATTTATCATACAGGCCACTTCTATCAGCAAAAACCGAAAGCCTACTAAACCTAGCAGAAACGCCAAGCGTAAACGTGTAGATAAGAAAACCCAGCGAGGTAAAACCAAGGCACTGCGAGGTAAGGTAGACTTTTAGCATACTAAAATCACCTCTATTTTGAGCTGCATATATATCTAAAAGTGTCTGAATAAGAGACAATACGCCCATAGGTTTTAAGTCGTTGTGACATTGCAAACAGTCGTGCACTTATAAGCTATTACAAATAAGTAATGGCTCACACTTAACAACGTTAATCCAAATAAAAAAGGCAGTTCTGAATGACCAATGATAACCCGTTTAACTTTTTACCCTTGCAGCCTATCGGCAGGAATGAGACTAATAGTGCTAATGCCTATGCTCCTGAAGACATGATTAAGATATACGAGCAGCAGTTTCTCATTCAAGTGCCTGAAGAGCAGCTGACTGAGTTTTTGCCAGCACTAAAAAGATTTTATGACATTGATAATAATACGTTAGACGTCAGTGCTATTATTTTTGAGGCCATCGCGGAATCTAGTATCATTTACAATCACAAAATCAAAGTAGGTGACTATCAAATACTAGGTGGGTTGATAGAAGAAGCGATTGAGTATGATGAAGACAATAAAAATGACGAAGGTATTGAAAACGAAGACATTCAAGCTTACACATTAGAATGTAAACGTGCTTTTTTCATCAATGATGTAGAGATACCTTATCATTTCAATTTGTTTATTTATGGTGATGGCTATTCTACGTTAACCAAAAAGGAAAGCTTGTTAGAAAAAATGTATTGGTTCGTCAGAGGTAGATTCGAAGAGCATCTGTTGGATGACGCTGAAGATAATGAAAGCTTAGAATCTATCAATGAGCAGTTAGCCAGCTTAGGTATTCGTGAAATGGATCTGTCGACTATAGATGGGATAGTTAACTATGTAGAAGACAACATCATAGATGATGCCATGGTAGAGGCGCTGAACAAGTTATTAGATGATGCCGAGTAGCATAAAAGGTAAGCCTATAAACTAGGCTGTCGCGGCACACTCCATATGAGCTGTGTCTAAGGCGTGTTGAGCATTCACAGATAGCTGATGTCAGGGCTATTATTGAATGTTTAACACGCCTTTGTCTTTTTACATAGTGATTTTGATAAACAACCTAAATAGGGAGTAACTTCGATGAATAAGCATAATCTTAATTATGAGAATTTTAAAAAAATTAATGCAGCATTGCCAGTTATTCGGCTTGAAGAGAATTATGGTGAATCCCTTATTAATTGTATTTATATCGATGATTTTTTCCTATCATGTTTAAAGGACTGGATTGTAAATAATTTTTATCATGAAGACACTTTTGAAGAAGACGTAAATGAGTATTTATCGTCGATAAATATTGTACAGGAAGATGATATCGACTTTTCGAAAAGAGTTTCTAACGTCTCTATGCAGCGCTCTGATTACTTTATAAAAAACTTAAAATCCATTGAGATAGATTTTTCTGCTGCGAAGCAGTACATCACTTATATAGATGGTACTTATGAGCACTTAGGTATACTTCAAACTGCTGGAGGTTTATATGCTTTTTTTATGTATATGGGGTAAGTTTATAAAATGTGGGGAGTATAGTTAGGTCAATATAAAAAAGACACAGAATGACTAATATAAATTTTTTGTATCATCTGTCTGCGTAGGCACAGCAAGAAAGAACAATTTGTACCTGTCACGCATTGTGATGTCGTGTATTCATTTTATTTAATATCGGCTACATAGTTAATTATAATAAGCTAGGTATTGTTTAGCTCGCTGAGATGTAATACATATTCAAACTATGCAGGATTCATCATTACCATTAATTGAGTTTTGTTTTTTATAGTAATAAAGCCATAGTGCATCTCGATAAGATTCTGCTTTTGCCACGATTGGATGATTTTATTGATGGTTTGTCTGGTAGTGCCAAGCATAAAACCAAGCTCTTCTTGCGATAAGCGCAGATCTATTTTGATATCATCTCCCGTCTGCTTGCCATAAGTATCGATCAGTCCAATCAGCATACTAGCCAGTCGCGCTGAGGTGTTGAGTGAGGTAGCATCATCAATCCAATCAAATGCTCGGCGAATTCGCTGGCAAGTAATAAGGGCGAGATGCTTGTATAAAATCGGATGCAATTGCGCTGTCTGAATCACTGAGTTTCTAGGGATAGAGATTAGAGTCACTTTGTTAATCGTCCACGCATCATGGGTGCGTGGATTGTCATCTATGATAGATATCTCACCAAACCACTCGCCACTAGATAGGTGCGCCAATGTCATGGCATGGCCACTAGCGCTCACATTACACACTCTAATCGTACCCGACACAACAAAGTGTAGAGCGGCATCGTCGCCATCACCGATGGCATGAATCATGTGATCTTTTTGGTATATCTTTAGCACAGCATCGCCTGCCAGTAGCGGCTGCACAATGGCTGGTAGTTGACTAAACCATGGGTCGTTATTTAAATAATGATTAATATTCATAAGTGTAATGTTTTTGACAGATTTGGTTTTATAAAATGGTGTAAGGTAATCATTCGGGATATCTAAAACAGTAAAGGAATACACCATGCAAACAGCTATGCAAACAGCTATGCAAACCACTACATCAATGGATTCATCATCGAGTGTACACCATAATATGAGCGAACAAGAGTGGCAGATGCGAGTAAATCTTGCCGCTTGTTATCGAATGATTGCCTCTTATGGCTGGGACGATTTGGTATTCACTCATATCTCTGCACGCGTACCGGGTACTGAGGATGAGTTTTTAATCAATCCATACGGCATGTTATTTGAAGAGATTACAGCATCCAGTCTGGTTAAGGTCAACAAAGCAGGTGAAAAAGTATCACCATCAGAGTTTGACGTAAATCCAGCTGGATTTATCATTCATAGTGCTGTGCACGAAGCTCGCGACGATGCGCACTGCGTCATTCATCTGCACACAAATGATGGGGTTGCTGTCTCAGCGCAAGAAAAAGGCTTACTGCCAATCTCGCAACAGTCATTATTTCCGCTATCTAACTTGGCATACCACGATTATGAAGGTGTTGCATTAAACCCTGAAGAAAAAGTCCGTTTGGTTGCTGATTTAGGTGATGCTCACTTTATGATTTTGCGTAACCATGGTCTGCTCACTTGTGCTGATACGGTTGCCAACGCATTTTTGTACATGTATATCATGCAAAGAGCTTGTGAAATTCAGATCAAAGCTCAGAGCGGGGGTGGTATATTGACTCCGATACCAGCACAAATCCTGGCAGGTATCCAAGCTGCATCAGAGCAAGTGACCCGAGGTGCGAATGGCGATATCGCATGGCCTGCGTTACTAAGAAAACTGCGCCGCACTGACCCATCATTTGAGGAGTAAGTCTCTAATGATAACTCTTGATGAGTGGCAACGGCAGGGGCAATATGAGTCCATTCATGGGCACCAAATCTTTACTCGGTATGCGGGAGATAAAAGTGCGCCTGCATTGCTATTGATTCACGGTTATCCTAGTGCCAGTTGGGACTGGGAGGGTATGTGGGATACGCTAACCGAGCATTATTATGTCATCACCCTTGATATGCTGGGGTTTGGGTTGTCAGACAAACCCAAAAACGCGCGCTATCTAATCAGCGAGCAGGCCGATATTTATCAAGCAGTTTTACAAAAGCTGGGTGTCAGTGATTATCATATCTTAGCGCATGACTATGGTGATACGGTGGCTCAGGAGTTGCTAGCAAGACAAGTCGAAAGGAGTGCTGAGCGACACATTGCTAGCGTATGCTTCTTAAACGGTGGTCTATTTCCTGAGACGCACAAACCTATTTTGGTGCAGAAGCTACTGTTATCGCCATTAGGTTCTTTGGTATCAAAGTTAATTAATAAGCAGAAATTTGCGGGCAGTTTACAGGGGATATTTGGCCCCAACACGCCGCCTACGTCAGAGGTGATAGACACGCTATGGCAGCTGTTAAGTCACAATGATGGGTTGGGTGTGATGCATAAGTTGATTAATTACATACCTCAACGCCAACAGTACCGCGAGCGATGGGTAGGCGCCATTATCAATAGTACTGTACCAGTTAAACTGATTGCTGGTGCCAAAGATCCCATCTCAGGACAGCATATGATTGATCGTTATCGTCAGTTGATACCCGATGCTGATATAACCAATATGCCTATGTTAGGTCATTATCCGCAGATAGAGGATGCGGCGGCAATCACAGAGGCATATCTACAATTTAGACGCAGTATTCTGTAGATACCGTTCAATCTAACAAACGCAGGGCATCAAGTGGTGCTCTGCGTTTTTTATTCTATTCTCATTGCTTGAGTCTCAAGTGCGGATAAACTGTTAGCTTAGTTAGAAAAACGCAGCACGGAATGAATCGCATAGGTCAAAGTGCATTAAGTTCAGAAAATGAAGAGACAAGCTCAATCCGTTCCATGTTTTTCAATGCTCATCTGTTTTTTAAACCTTTGATATGATGAACAAGTGATTTTGACGCTATTCTGATTGACACAACTCTGGATATATTTCTAACTCTTCGCTCATCTCTCCTCAAAGGGACGCTGAATTTCCTATATAATGAGAGCTATTTCGTTATTGATAATCCATTCAATTTAGGCTTTTTGAGCAAAAAAGCTTTTCCTCAGGTAAAACGGTGCTCTATGTTTAACGCTTCCTCGACTCGTTTGAATAAATACATCAGCGAAAGCGGTATCTGCTCCAGGCGAGATGCTGATCGCTTTATTGAACAAGGTAATGTGTACATTAATGGCAAGCGCGCTTCGGTGGGTGACCAAGTGGCTGCTGGAGATGCGGTAAAGGTTAATGGGCAGCTTATTGAGCCACGAGAGCCCGATGATTTTGTGTTTATTGTCTTGAATAAGCCAGTGGGCATTGTGAGCACCACAGAAAGCTCTGAGAAAAATAACATTGTCGATTTTGTGAGACATAGTTTACGTATTTTCCCGATTGGACGTTTGGATAAAGATTCCCAAGGGTTAATCTTTTTGACCAATAATGGCGATTTGGTCAACAAGGTGCTACGTGCTGGTAATAACCATGAAAAAGAGTATCTGGTCACGGTCAATAAGCCGTTAACCGATAGTGTTATTGAAGGTTTGGCGGGCGGTGTGCCAATGCTTGGCAAGATGACGAAAAAATGCCCAGTGACTAAAGTAGCGCCCAATGTGTTTAACATTACGCTAGTTCAAGGTCTAAACCGTCAAATTCGCCGTATGTGTGAGCATTTTGGCTATGAAGTCGTAAAACTTGAGCGTACACGGATTATGAATGTAAGTCTCAAGGGTACGCCTGTTGGAGACTGGCGAGATTTGACACCAAAAGAGTTGTCTGTTTTACTTAAATCTGTAGAAGACTCTTCTTCGCAAGACAGTAAATCACCTAAGAAATCTAGTAATGCGCCACGAAAAAAACCTCGTACTGATACCTCATCAAAGTCAAAACCATCTTCAAAATCGGCAGGTGCAGCAAAAGGGCGTAATAAATACGCCAAGGATGATGCTAGAAAACCAGCAGGTTCTAAAGGTAGAGATGGACGTCCTGCTGGTCGTGGTAAGCCGTCAGGGGGTAATGGTAAGTCTGGAGGCAATGGCAAACCTGCTACCAATGGTAGGCGTCCTTCGAAAGGTAGAGGGTCTAAGCGGTAGTAGTTTCTCGATCATAAGTTTTTAACGTGCGACTGCTTTATTCATTTTTAAATGTCAGTAAGCTAAATAATTTTAACTTTGACCTTAACAGGATAATATTATGTTTAAAATAAAAGTAGAACGCATTGTCAAAAAACCGATTGATGAGGTATTTGAAGCACTGAGCGACCATGCCAGTTATGGCTCATTTAAAGCCGTAGGGGTAGCTAAGTTGGTGAATGAAGGTGACGAGGAGCGCAATGGCGTTGGGGCTTTACGTACCATTCAATCGGGACCTGTTAAGTTTTGGGAGCGCATCACGGCGTTCGAGCGTCCTACTCACATGCAATACCAAATCGAAAAATCTAGACCTATAAAAATGCAACATGATAAAGGCGTCATTGATTTAAAAGACTTGGGCGATGGCACCACACACGTGACTTGGGTATCTGAGGGTCGATTGACTGTACCATTGCCATTAGTCGGTCGCCTATTTGACCGTCAAATGCAGAAGCAAGGAACCATAGGGTTTAGCAGTATACTCAAATCTATAGAAAGCCGCTAATCTAGCGGCAGTATTGGCTTTTTTGATATAATTATCTAGTGATGGCTTATTTTATTTGAGCCATCACGGTCAGTTTTAATTTGTTTTGTTCTTAGCTGCTTCAATTTCGTTAAAACGTGCTAACTGCTCTGGTGTGGCTTTCTGTTGATGCTTCTCTTTCCACTCAGCATAAGGCATGCCATACACAAGCTCGCGCGCATCCTCGTATTCGATTTCAATACCACGCTCTTCACCAGCAGCTTTATACCATTTGGATAAACAGTTACGACAAAAGTCGGCAAGGTTCATCAGTTCGATATTTTGTACATCTTTACGTTCGTCTAAATGAGCTAGTAAGCGACGAAATGCAGCGGCTTCTAATTCAATGTTTGATTCTAATTTTGCCATAATATTTTTCCTAATTGTAATTGAGTCATTTCAAAACTGAAATGATACTAACGATATAAATATTGCGCAACCTATGTCGTTATATATTAAAAAAGGTATACAAGAAAACTTGGCAAACTCGTTGTAGTAGAGGTTCACTCATTTAACACCTCTTAAATATAATATTAAACCACTCTTTATTTCTATCTTCTCTTTGGTCAATCGTGAGCCAAGTTTCTTCTTTGAATTCACAAGTAATTTTTTGCTTTAGGGCTTCCCAACGTTCTTCATTCATATCGCAAAAAAAACGTCCATTATCAACTCGCTCATTATCGCCGTACTTGAAGGATGCGTAAAAAACACCTTCATCTGTCAGCATAGTGAGCAAATTATCTAATAATTCAGGAAGCTCTTTATAAGGTATATGAAGCAGCGAAGCGCATGCCCAAATACTTGTGAATCGTTTATACCAAACCTGAAATGGAATTTGTTCAAAAGTTGTGCATCGCCAATCAATGATATCATTGTGATGAATTTTTGCCCGCTTAATCAGCTCTCGACTGCCATCCATAGCAGTAACATTGAAGCCTAAGTTGGCAAAGTAAATGCTGTCACGACCTGAGCCGCAGCCTAAGTCTAGTATATGCTGCTGGTCTGATGGTCTAACAGGCAGATTCTCTATAAAGGGTTGATATAGCTGATGCATATCCACACTCATGGTTTGGTCAATGAATGAGCTTGCGTTACTATTATAAAAGGCTAGGGTATTTGTTTGATTTATCATGGGCTACATATCGCTGATGATTATTAGAAGAGACTGCTTCCTTGTTGTTTAGGCTGCCATATATGAATCAAATGCTCTTTTGAAAAGTTAAAAGACTTTTGCAAAAATTGCTGACGTATCTTCTCACTTTTACCCGTTTGATTGATTAAAGTTTCACGCAATGGATGGTGACTACCAATCAAATATTCATTGCGTGTATGCAATCTCTTTAATAAATCAACATTAGTTACCTGAGCCGCTTTACCGTCAACACCGCGGTTGCAATCAGAGCAAGCAAGTACTAAGTTCCAAACTCCATCGATGTTAATGGGCCGACAGCAACTAGCAGTTGCTACTTGAGATTTTAAAGTGTGCGGAAAGAAGTGGTCAACATCTGCTAGCAATATGTGACTAGGAGCAACCCTGATTTCTGTAAAGCAGTAAAAGCACCTGCTCTTTTGATACCCGTTCAGTGCGCCTCTTGAACTGGTGATATCAATACGGCGGTGTTGGGTGTCTTTAGTAAATAGTTATTTAGTATTTTGATCAAATTCGACCGCAATTAAACCTTTCCCAATATTGAGCTCCCAAGATTTTTCTACCAAATTCCAACGTGACTCTGTCTCAAAATTCAGATTTTCAGCCGAATTATCAAATATATGAAATAGCTTGAATAAATTTTCTGTTAGACGGATTCCTTTATTGTGTTTACGCTCGTCAACAAAAAACTCTTGATCAATAACATCATAAAAACGCTCTTTTATTGCTTTAGTATTGACCACATGAAATGCGTCCAAAACGTATTTAAATCCTTCTTTATTCGTGATATGAATGAGTTCATCTTCACTAATCTGTTGCTGGTTGAATTGAATGCAAGCGTTGATAAATTTACTACTGCTAAAAGTGCTCTGTTTAGGGCTATGCTTTAAATGTTCACATAAATGCATGGCATAGGGAAGAGCTAAATCTTCTAGCGAAATTAAATCAGAATCTCTTTCTAAGCTGACGTCGATTAAAGTTTTGGCAAGCGCGAATTTATAAGAAGCAGTATTTCTACCAAACAAAATAATAGCTCGCCAGTAGTTTTCTAGTGTGGGATCAACGTCTACAAAGTTCATGAATGGCTCAATGTGTCATTAACTAGCGTGGGCTGTAGTGATATCGCCTTTAATAGTACTATAACTTTGACAGTTGCCACGAGATTTTAGTTTTGGAAGGTAAACATGAGACGGTCACGGTGCTGATTTCTGTGCTTTTGATAGTGTATATAAATTTAGCAGATAACTAATCTGATACTGAAAATCACTACAACTCTCAAAAAACAAACAAAAAAAATCCTCATTCTTTATATAAAGAATGAGGATTTTAGTGCTCTTTCAAGCCATATTTGGAGCGGGAAAAGAGATTCGAACTCTCGACCCCAACCTTGGCAAGGTTATGCTCTACCACTGAGCTATTCCCGCTAATTATCAATTAACTATCGTCAGTTGATGAAGGCGTATTATACGCAGTTTTTTTTACCTGTCAACACTTACGTTAAAAAAAAGTAAAGTTAGTAAAACAGGCATGTCATCCAACGGCATAGATATGTTATAACAGTTTCTTATAATAACTATTCCAAAAGCTTTGCATTGAATAAATAGGTTGGAATACGATTTATAATTTACCTCAATCATATAAACAATCGTCAATACTTATATAGTCGACTGACTATAATGATAAATCATAAGGATATAAAATGAGTCAACAATATACCATCGCTGATTATTTGTTTGATCGCATCGCAGAAGCGGGTGCATCGGAGATATTTGGTGTCCCTGGTGATTTTAATTTAACTTTTTTGGATAACATTCTTGCCTCTGATAAATTGCGTTGGGTGGGTAATACTAATGAGCTAAATGCTGGTTATGCTGCAGATGGATACGCCCGTGAGCGTGGGTTTGCAGCGATGGTCACGACTTTTGGTGTGGGTGAGTTGTCAGCGATTAATGCGACTGCAGGCTCTTTTGCTGAGTACGCGCCTGTATTGCATGTTGTGGGAGCGCCAAGTACCGCTCTACAAGACTCAAAGCGCCGTATTCATCACTCGCTTGGTGACGGCGTATTCAATCACTTTATTAAAATGGTAGAGCCAGTAACCGTGGCAAGGGCGCAAATCACACCAGAAAACGCGGCCTCAGAGATTGATCGTGTCATTCGCTTGATTCTTAAGAAACATCGTCCTGGTTATCTGCTGTTATCACCTGATGTGGCAAAAATGCCCATTTACCCACCAACCACGAAGCTGATTGACAGCCAAGAAGATATCACTAGCCAAGCGGCATTGGCAGATTTCAAGCAAGCGCTTATAGAGTTCTTACCGAACAAAACCACGACGCTCATGGCAGATTTAATGGTGCATCGTTTGGGGTTGCAAAATCAGCTCAAAGCACTGATTGCTGATACGGATATTCCTTATACCACGCTGTCTTGGGGTAAAACGCTACTTGATGAAAACAGTAACCGCTGGGCAGGAACTTATGCAGGCGTCGCGTCACGTCCTGTGGTCAAGGACGTAGTAGAAAACTGCGAGTGCCTGATCAAAATAGGGGTGCAATATACGGATACAACTACGGCAGGGTTCAGCCAAGATATCAACGAAGATGTAGTAGTAGACTTGCATTATGAGCGTGCGTCAATTAGTGGTCAGAATTTTGCACCGATTGCGCTAAAAGATGCATTGCAAGTCTTGCATGAAGTCATGACCTCTGGTATCAAAATCGTGCCAAAACCTTTCTGTGAGCCTGTCAATCCTCATGAGCAAAACGGCAAAGACGATGAAGCCATCCGCCAAGATGATCTGTGGCATATTATTGCAGACCATTTAGATCATAATAACTTGGTTTTTTCTGAACAAGGTACGGCTTACTTTGGTATTAGTGATGTGCGTTTGCCACAGGGTGTTACGTCTTATGGGCAACCAATGTGGGGTTCGATTGGTTACACGCTGCCCGCAAGTTTGGGTGCTGCCATTGCGTCGCCAGACAAGCGTAGTGTATTGCTGATTGGTGATGGTTCTGCCTTACTCACTATTCAAGAAATCGCGGTGATGATCCAAGAGCGTACCAATCCAGTCATTGTGTTGATTAATAATGATGGCTACACGGTAGAGCGTGCAATTCATGGTGAAAATCAAGCTTACAATGATATTCCTAAATGTAATTGGCAGTTGATGCCACAAGCCTTTGGTGCGACTGAAGAAAACAGCTTGATGATCAAAGTAGAGACCGCTGGCGAGTTGAAAGCAGCACTCGAAAAAGCAGCAGTAACCACGGATAAGTTGGTGATGCTAGAAGTCATCGCAGACAAACATGATATCCCGCCATTATTAGCAGACATCAGCGCGGCACTAAAGCCTTCTTAAATGAATAGCAGTGCATAAAGGAAATTAGTTTTTATATCAATTTTTTTAGTTTTTAGACAGTGAAAGCTCTATTTGGCACAATGCTAAGTAGGGCTTTTTTTGTATTTTAGGATTCTCATTATTTATTATCAGCTATTTTGTTCTGTGCGTTCATTATCGTGATAAATTAAGCGATTGATATGCGACAGGAGAGAACGCATCATGATTTGGCTAAAAATGCTTATTGGTGCATTGATGGTATTGGCGATTCAATTATTTGCACAAACTCGATTTTTCTATTTGGCAGCACTTGCGCCACTTTTCCCCACGTTTACTTTGATCAGCCATTTCATTGTTGGTACCGAGCGTAGCCCTGCTGATTTAAAAGTCGCCTTGATATTTAGCATGCTCGGCGTCATACCTCATCTTATCTATACTTTTGTGGTGTTTTTTAGCATTGGCTATGTCAGCTTATATAAAGCATTGATGCTGGGAGTTGTCGCTTGGATGATTGCTGCCGCTATCTTAGTGCTTACGTGGCAATATATACAAGCGTAGTCAGTATTGAAGAGAGTCTCTAAAATAGTATGAGAAATAGTTCCAACTGTATTTATAGGGCTTAAGACGTGTCATCACACTCACTTATATAATCATGATCAAAGTGAAAGAAAATGCTAGTAAAAATATTTATAGATAGTTTTTATAGACATGATAGTAGATGTTATTCTTAATGATATTTTTAGTACAGTTAATCCTATATAAAAGAGTTATAGCGTCAACCTCGCTTGAAGTATCACAGTTACAGCTACACTCGGTTACCTTGACTCTCTTTTAAATTGTAATATTTTCGCACCAACTTAATTCATCACCATTGATAAAAATAGGGCTTAAAAAAAGATGGATACCTTAAATATCCTATACCTCGTAGGAGCATTGTTAATTTTCGCCAGTATTATGGCCAGTACATTGTCAGCACGCTTGGGTGTTCCCTTGTTACTATTGTTTTTGATAGTAGGCATGTTGGCTGGCGAACAAGGTATCTTAGGGATTGAGTTTTCTCAATACGCGTTGGCCAATTTCGTCGGGCAGGCAGCTTTAGCTTGTATCTTGCTAGATGGTGGTCTACGTACTTCTTTTAAGTCATTCCGAGTCGGACTCAAGCCCGCGATTACGCTAGCCACATGGGGCGTGCTAGCCACGGTCATGGTGCTCGGGGTATTCGTCACTTGGTTGCTCGATGTCGATTGGCGCTTTGGTCTATTGATGGCGGCAATCGTTGGTTCGACCGATGCGGCAGCAGTATTTTCTCTATTACGTAATGGCGGTGTCAAGCTTAACGATCGTGTCCAAGCCACGCTTGAGCTGGAGTCCGGTGGCAACGATCCATTGGCTATTTTATTGGTCACTGGTTTGATTGCCCTAAATGTGGATCCGGATGGTCAGAGCGTACTTGGATTTTTAGGTTTGCTGTTGCAGCAGTTGGGCGTTGGTTTAGGCATGGGTTTGCTCTTTGGTTATTTGTTATCGCGGCTATTGCCCAAGGTGCATTTGGCAGAGGGTATGTATGCTATTTTGATTCTGTCTGCTGGCTTGGCCGTTTTTGCGGCTACCAATATGTTGGGCGGTAGTGGGTTTTTGGCGGTGTATCTCACGGGTGTCATGATTGGCAATCACAAAGTGCGCTCGACTGAGCATGTGATGCGAGTCATGGATAGCTTTGCATGGTTATCACAAGCGGTGCTTTTTGTTGTATTAGGACTATTGGTCACGCCATCGAATGTTCTCAATGTCTGGCACTATTCAGTAGCGATAGCGGCCTTTATGATCTTCGTTGCTCGTCCTATTGCCGTATATACCAGCGTAAAACCATTTAAATTTAAAGACAGAGAAATTGGCTTTATTTCTTGGGTTGGACTGCGTGGTGCGGTACCTATTACATTGGCTCTCTTACCGGTGATGGCAGGCATAGACAATGCCTTTATGCTGTTCGATATTGCTTTTGGCGTGGTCGTTGTGTCTTTGATTTTGCAAGGAACAACCATTCCTATCATGGCGAATTTGTTTAAAGTGCGTATTCCAACGAACAAAGACCCAAAAGAAGAACACGAAGTTTGGGTGTCTGATAAAGCCAGTATTACTCTGTATGAGTTCGAAGTTCAATCCGGTGCTTTTGCTATCGGTCGACATCCCTTGGAGATCTCTAAGCGTGTCAACCCTGATGAGATTCGTATTTTTGCACTGGTACGTGGACAGCAGATTGTCGTTACGGATGAAGAGACGAAGCTCAAATTTGGTGATAGCGTTTGGTATGCAATGCGAGGCAATCACGCCAGCAAGATTGCCAAAATCTTTAATGACACGACTTTGAATCATAAAGCGATTGATGACTTTTATGGAGATTGGCTGCTATCACCCAGTGTCAAGCTCGGCGATTTGCCATTTTTTACTGGCGCGATGACGTCCGAATCTCTAGTGGACAACCTAAAACCAAAACCTAAAGATGGCTCAAAAAGCATGTGGGACCAGACAGTCGCTGAGTATGTTAAGCAACGTTTGGATACTGCACCAGTCTCTGGTGACACTGTCGTCATAAGCGACGAGTGGTCACTGGTCATCAAAGAAGTCGATGACAAAGGCAGGCTGAGAACCATTGGCTTAAAACATCGAGAGCTACCAACAGCAGTTTAGTTGTGTGCAGTGATTTTTTATAATAAATTCATCATTTTATTCAAAAAGTCAGCAATATGTTTGTGCTGGTTCTGCCGATATGCCCAATGGTGCTCGACGGCATAACTGGCTTCTTCTCGCAGTAATATTTTCATCAAACCTTCTCTTTCGTAGCGCATGGCTAGGTCACGCGGCAAGTAGCCAACATGGTGACCGGCCAGAATCAGCTGGGCAGTAGCCTCCATATGATATGTCGTGGCGCTTAATGTTTTGGGGCGTACATGATGGATGCTGACATCAGTAATATAGCCTCTTTTTATCCACGGATGGTTTTGTTCTAAGTCCTCTAATGTCAAACCTTCTGAATTATAAAATAACCGGTGCTCGCGTCCGCAGCATACGACCTGTCTCTCTACAAATGCCGGCTTGAATGTCAGTAATGGTGGAAAGCTACCAAAATAACCAACCCCAATATCGCTTTCGTTACTGAGCAGTTTCTCCAACATGCTTTCAGGGCTTTGCACGTCGATAGAAAAGTGTATCAATGGGTTATTACGGTAGCTGTTAGCCAGCCGTTGTCTGAGTACGTCATAAAAAAACTTGGGCATTTGATCAGTTAGGCACAGTCTAATGTGCCCGCCATGAACGGAGTCTAGCTGCTGAATATAATGCAGCTGATGTTGAAAGTTGGCGACTGATTCCGTAAAGGCGACACAAGCCTCATAAACCGCCGCGCCATCCTCTGTCAGCTTAAACCCTGCACGACCACGATGGCATAATGTCATACCTAGACGGTCTTCTAGATGTGTTAAATGACCGCTAATCACCGAAGGGGTGACATTTAGGCGCGTCTGAGCTGCCGTTACCCCCTGACAGTCTACGATGGCCATAAAGCTACGTAGGGTTTTTACGTCTATTTTTATCAACTCATCTAATATCAAGAACCATCCTCCGATAAATACTCTCTTCAACAAACTTCTGCTAATAACGTATAAGTCTGTTTTACTACGAAAATTTAGAAGTTTACTTCTGAATTTTACCATGGTTTGCCATCTTATATTTAGGTATTGTCAAGGGTATGTAGCAAATTGTGTATTTTAATTAACAGATAATAAGGACGTAATTTATGAGCTTCAATCAGCCACTAAGCGGTAACGAGATGCCAAGATTTGGCGGTTTCGCCACTATGATGCGCCTGCCAACTCAAGCCGATGCCGAAGGGCTAGATGTGGCGTTCGTTGGCGTGCCTTTGGATATCGGTGCATCGAACCGTAGCGGTGCGAGACTAGGCCCAAGACAGATTCGTGATGAGTCACGCATGATTCGTCCTTACAACGTAGCCACTCGCGCTGCTCCTTTTGAGTCATTACAAGTCGCTGATATTGGTGATGTACCCATCAATACTTTTAACCTCCTAAAAAGCGTCGATATCATCGAAAAATTCTATACCGATAAAATCGTTAAACACGGCGCGATTCCACTGACGTTGGGTGGCGATCATACCATCGCACTTCCTATCCTACGCGCACTTGCCAAAAAACATGGCCCTGTTGGTATGGTGCATATCGATGCTCATGCGGATATCAATGATGATATGTTTGGCGAAAAAATCGCCCACGGCACACCGTTTCGACGTGCTGTCGAAGAAAACCTAATCGATGGCAACCGTGTGGTTCAGATTGGTCTGCGCGGTACAGGTTATAGTGCTGAAGAGTTTGACTGGTCGACCGAGCAGGGCTTTCGCGTTGTGCCTGCTGAGGAGTGCTGGTACAAGTCATTGGCTCCATTGATGGCAGAAGTACGCGAAAAGCTAGGCGATGGTCCTGTTTATCTAAGCTTTGATATTGATGGTATTGACCCTGCATTTGCACCTGGTACTGGTACTGCGGAAATCGGTGGTTTGACATCAACTCAAGGTATCGAAATCATTCGTGGTATGCGCGGTCTAGACGTAGTTGGCGGTGATTTGGTCGAAGTATCACCACCTTATGATCCATTTGGTAACACCTCTGTACTGGCTGCAAACTTATTGTTTGAGATGCTATGTATTCTACCGGGTGTGCGTTACGACGATAAGGTCTAAGTTGTTTGCTAATAGGAGTATCTCGCAATGATAACCACAAAGGGATGGGGTAGTAGCTCTCTCTTATTGGTTAAATTGGGAGCATAGGGTAGCTATCCAAATATGGTATATGACCGGATAGCTGCATCGTCACCAGTGCAATTGGCTTGCTGGTATTAATACAACTCGGTTAAGGAAGACGCTCATGAGTAAACCTTCTTCATTTTTTGGTCAAGATACACTCTCTCCAAATGAGGCTGGACACAGTTTAGGTTCGATTGGTACGTTTGCGCTGTGGTTCGGTGCAAATATAGTGGTCACGACTATTTTAACTGGAATGTTGTTAGTACCTGATTTACGGTTTACCACTGCTATAACGACAGTACTCATTGGATCATTAATCGGTGCCATTCCTTTACTCCTAGTTGGTCTGATGGGTCAGCGTACCGGTCTGCCATCGATGGCGCTAACGCGTAGAGCTTATGGGCCACTGGGTAGTCAGTTGATTTCACTGGTCAACATGGGCGTGCTCATCGCGTGGAGCTGTATTCAGGCTTTGCTCGCCGGTATGAGCCTGAACTATGCCGTTGAAGCCACAACAGGCTATAGTAATCTGCCGCTATTTGTCATTCTGTGCGAGACAGTCGTGGTGTTGATTGTATTACGTGGTCATCTTGGTATCGAGCTTGTTGAACGCTGGGCAGCACTAGCAATGGCAGGTCTTACCGTTGTGGTGCTATATCAGTTAAATCAGCACTATGACGTTTCTACACTATTTGAGATGCCCGTTGAGTCGCGTAATGGTATTACGTTAGGTATCGCTTTTGATATTGTCATCGCCACTGCATTTTCTTGGATGTCTTCGGCAGCTGACTACAATCGCAATTGTAAGACATCTAAAATTGCAGTCTGGGGTACTTACTTTGGTTATATCATAGCGGCCATCGTTGCTATGGGCTTGGGTGCGACAATCTCAGGGCTCTCTATCCTAAACGGCATGGAGCAGACTTACGATCCGACACGCTTGCTCGCTGAGTTTGGTTTTGGTCTACCAGCAGCATTGGTTATTTTCTTCTCAGTCATGACAACCAATGTGATGGCCGTGTATAGCGCAACACTATCATGCATGAACATAGCGCCTAATATGAGCTTTTGGAAACCTGCACTTATCATCGGTTTAGTCACTATTTTTGGTGCACTAATTCCCGGTATTTTAGATCAATTCCAAAACTTCTTGTTAATCGTCGGTGCATTGTTCATCCCAGCATTCTCAGTCATGATTGTTGATTACTATCTAGTTGGTCAAGAAGGCTATACGGAAAAGCTGCTTAATTCTACTAAGCAATTGGGCCGTCCTACTGCAAAAATTGCTATCGTGGCTTACATAATGGGTGCAGCGCTTGCCGCTTACTGGACCTTGATAGCACCGCCATCTTTTGGGGCCTCGTTACCCGTCTTTATCATCACTGGTGGACTCTACTGGTTAGGTGCTACTTTATTCACTCGTCCTAATAGTGCTATCACCTCTGCTCAAAAGGAGCCGTCGTTATGAGATTGATGATTGCTCAAATGGACCCTTTATGGGCTGAGCCTACTGTTAATTTAGAAGCATTGGAGTCATTCTGTCGCCTAGCAGCAGAAGCTAAAGTGGATTTATTGGCTCTGCCAGAGCTGGCATTCACAGGCTACAACATCTTTGAGCGCCTTGATGATCTCGCTGAAGCGATCGGCGGCCCAATCGTCACCGAAGCTGCCAAGCTTGCTGATAAATACAACGTGCATTTGCTGTTTGGTTTGGCTGAGCAGGGTGCTAATGGTGAGTTTAGTAATGCTGCCGTATTGTTAGATGACAACGGTCAGCACCTTGCGACTTATCATAAGCGGCATTTATGGGATCGCGAAAACGAGTTTTTTGTTGCAGGCAAGCAATCTTGTGTGGTGGATACTCGATTTGGTAAATTAGGATTGATGATTTGCTATGACAATGAGTTTCCAGAAGTAGCAAGAGAGCTGGCGCAAGCAGGGGCGCAAATCATATTGTCACCTACGGCAAATATGTTGCCAAATGCAGAGCGTCAGGTGCTACAAATCCGAGCTCGGGCAATGGACAATCAGTGCTTTGTTGCTTGTATCAACCGCTCAGGTGTAGAAGAAACGCTTCATTACTGTGGCAATAGCATCGTCGCTGGTCCTGATGGTGAGGTGCTCGGTAGACTTGGTTTAGCAGCTGGCACCATGATAGTAGATGTCGATCTCGCCTGCATCGATGAGAGTCGCACGCACCAAAACTATCTTAAGGACCTGCGTGTTCTTAAAGATACTCATGTCGTTAATGGAGCGGACTCATGAGTGAGCAATCATTACCACGTATCAAACCAGAAAACTGGTATCGAACAACCACCCTCAGTGATGGTATTACGCTCATCGATGAGCCGTGGATCAAGCCGTTTTTTCGCTGTAATCTGTGGCACGTGCGAGGCAGTCAGCGAGATTTATTAGTAGATTTTGGCTTAGGTGCTGTACCATTGCGCCGCCACGTTGCTTTGCTCGCTGATCGCGATATTGTTGGTGTTGCCAGTCATACGCATTTTGACCATATTGGCGCGGCAAATGAGTTTGAATGCTGTCATGTACATTCTGCTGAAGCCCACATTCTCGCTGAGCCAGACAACGCTCGCACCTTGGCTGATATGTTTGTCAATGATGAGATGTTTGATGCGCTACCTCCTGAGCCTTATGCTCATTGTGGCTATAAAATCGCTGCCCCAGCGAAAATTATGCAACTTGAGGATGGGGATGTGATTGACTTGGGCAATCGTCAATTTGAAGTAATTCATACGCCTGGCCACTCCCCAGGTGGTATCGCCTTGTGGGAAGCTGCTAGCGAAACTTTGATTTCTGGTGATCTTATCTATGACGGTCCATTAATCGAAGATACATGGCACAGTAATATGTCTGATTATGCCAAGAGTATGCGCCGCTTAAATGCATTGCCTGTACGAGTTGTCCACGGTGGTCATTTCCCTAGCTTCTCAGGCAAACGTTTAAATATCATGATTGATGATTGGTTACGTCACCATGGTTTGTGATTGATAGCATTTAAGACATATTTAAAAAAACAGCTAACCAATATAAAAATCTTAACTTTAATACTTATTATATTTTTCAGGATGAAAAACTCATGACCCAATTGACACAAATGCCTTCTGACGTATCTACAGTCCCATCTCTAACCTGCGGCGAGCTGCTAGTACAATGGCTAGAATATTATGGAGTAGAGACTGTATTTGGCATCCCAGGCGTGCACACAGTAGAGCTGTATCGCGGCCTGCCTAATACTGATATTCGTCACGTGACACCGCGTCATGAGCAAGGCGCTGGGTTTATGGCGGATGGCTACTACCGTGCTTCTGGAAAGATTGGGGTTTGTTTCATTATTACTGGCCCTGGTATGACCAATATCATGACGGCAATGGCACAGGCACTCGCTGACTCTATACCGATGCTAGTGATATCTAGTGTGAATAAAGTAAAAGATACCGGTAGTGAGGAAGGGCACTTACATGAGCTGCATGACCAGCAGGGCATGGTCAGTAAAGTTGCACTCACGAGCAAGACCATCTGGCAACCAGAAGCACTACCGAAAGTCATCGCAGAAGCCTTCGCTCTATTTAATGGTGCGCGTCCGGGACCAGTTCACATTCAGTTGCCAATTGATGTTATCACTGCCGATGCTAGTCACGTATCCAAGCCGCCTAGCATAAACGACTCTAAAGCTAGCCAAGCTAATCATGTTGCTTTAACGTTACCGCAAGTCATGAGACCGCTTCCCAATCCTGCGCAGCTTGATTTAATCGTTGAGACATTAAAAGCAGCAAAGAATCCAGTGTTACTTTATGGTGGCGGCTGCGTTGATGTCGATAGTGCCGCACAAAAACTGGCAGAGCTGATCGATGCACCAACGTTTTTGACGATTAATGCTAAAGGTCTATTACCACCTGCTCATCCGTTGAGTTTAGGCAGCAACCAGTCATTAGCGGCAGGTCGAGCCGTTATCACCGAGGCTGACTTAGTATTGGCCATTGGCACTGAGCTTGGCGAGACGGACTATGATGTCTTCTTTAATGGGGAGTTTAAAATCAATGGCACGTTGATTCGTATCGATTGCGATGCTCAGCAACTGCATCGTCCTTTTAGAGCCGATATCGCGGTATTGTCCGATGCGCAAATGGCTGTTAGCGGACTCTGCACACGTTTAGAAAGTCAGGAATTGAATAATCAAGCAGCAGTGCGAGTCGCTGAGGCAAAACAGGCATTGTTAGCAGATATGACGCCAGAATTCGCAGGTCAAAATGCACTGCTTCAACTTATTCGCGATGAAGTGAAAGACGTAATCTTTGTTGGTGACTCGACACAAACTGTCTATAGCGGCAATCTTGGCTTTGAAGCGTTGGCGACCCGCAGGTGGTTTAACTCATCGACAGGGTTTGGCACGTTAGGTTATGGCTTGCCCGCTGCTATTGGCGCGATGATTGGCTCAAACTCGCCAGTGGTCAGCCTAATGGGTGATGGTGGAATTCAGTTTACTATTGCAGAACTGATCTGCGCCGCCGAGCTTGAGCTACCGTTGATTGTCCTACTATGGAACAACCAAGGTTATGGTGAAATTCGCCGCTATATGGAAGAGGGTGGTTTACCATTGATTGGCGTCAATATTAAGACACCGAACTTTGAACCTTTAGCAGCAGGATTTGGTGCCGGATATCGCAGAATTACTGACAAACAGCAATTGCTAGAAGCTTTGCAACAAGACATCAACGGTAAGCAGCCTATTATCTATGAGATTGATGAAACCGATGCGTTTGTCACTGAGATGGGGAAGAGCTTTACCTGCTTTAGTTGATGGTAATGGCTTAAGCGGACGATAATGACTTAAGTTGACGATAATGATTTAAATGTACGAAAGGCTAGTTACTCAAGGAACAACGTCTGTAATGTTAAATGCTCACCACTCGTCTAATAGTTTGAATGCATCGCAGGCGAGCTTGTTAGCAGACTTAGTGACCGTTGCTGGCGCGCTCAATGTAATGACAAAGCCAAGCCAACAGCAGTCTTATATACAAGGTGCCATAGAAGCGAATACGGATAAGGTATTGGCTGTCGTAACCCCAGACAGTTTAGTGACTCTATGGCGTGTCATTAACCTTTGTGCAGCAGCAGATACGATTATTATCGCCCAAGCGGCCAATACTGGCCTGACGGGTGGCTCAACACCTTACGGTGAGTACGATAGACCGCTAGTGGTTATTTCGATGCAGTCATTGAGCGGTGTCCACTTGCTCAATGAGGCGACAGAACTCATTGCCTTGCCAGCGGCGACCTTGCAGCAATTAGAGTCTACCCTTGCGCCTTTAGGGCGTGAGCCGCATTCAGTGTTGGGCTCTAGCTGTGTTGGCGCTTCGGTGATAGGTGGTATCTGTAACAGCTCTGGTGGAATGCTGGTGCAACGTGGTCCTGCGTATACCGAGATGTCGCTGTTTGCCCGACGCAATGCCTCAGGACAGTTTGAGTTAATCAACCATTTAGGGGTTGATTTAGGTACACATCCAGAGGAGATGCTTGAAAATCTAGAGGCTGGCAGGTTCGAAAGAGACTCAGATAGCCTAAGCAATAGAAAAGCCTGTACCAACCATCAGTATCAACACAAAGTACGTGATTGCGAAGCGGACACACCTGCTAGATTTAACAATGACCCCAATGGGCTGTATGAAGCGTCTGGTTCAGCAGGCAAGGTCATCATATTTGCTGTGCGGGTGGCGACCTTTGCCAAACCGACACAAGAGCAAACATTCTACATCTCGACCAATGACGCAGATACCTTGACCACGCTCAGGCAACAATGGTTAAAAAGCGATTTGAAATTGCCTGTATTGGCAGAGTATATGCACAAAGACTATAACGACATCACCATGCGTTATGGTCGCGATACATGCTTAAGTATGCGGAAGCTCCCTGCTAGTAAGATAGGCGGGTTATATCGGTTACAAACGAAGATTGGTTATTATTTGGATAAATGGCGATTGCCACAGACTTTGCCAGATCGTGTGCTACAGCTGGCTAGCGTTTTTATGCCACCATCGTTGCCAGCGCCTTTGGCTGAACAGTCGCAATCATACCGCTATCATTTGATTATCAAAGTGGCAAATGGTTGTGACAATGGGAAAGGTAATGATGACGGCAACGATAGCGCCAGTCATCAACATATTGCCGCAGCGCAAGCATTTTTACAGTTGCATATGCAGCAGCATGAGGGCGCATTGCATCTTTGTACTGAACAAGAAGGGCAAGCATTATTGGTGTTTCGTAGTGCAGCCACGGCCGCTATGTTCCGTTATCACAATCTCAATCACACAGAGTTTGGTGAGCTGTTGTCTACCGATATTGCCTTGCCACGAAATGCCGTAGATTGGGATGAGTCTTTGCCTAACCACTTGCAAGAACAGGTAAGCAAGACCTTTTATTTAGGGCATTTTTTCTGCCATGTCATGCATCAAGACTACCTGCTACATCCTGAAGTAGATTCAAAAAAATTCAAGGACGACATACTGGCGTTTTATGATCAGCGTCATATCGAGTATCCTGCTGAGCACAATGTGGGCCATGTATATATTGCCAAACCTGCATTACATTCTTTTTATAAAAAACTAGATCCAACCAATTCGCTTAACCCAGGTATTGGTCAGACAGCAAAATGGAAAAACTGGCAATCATCGCCCATTAAGGAGAAGTGAAATGACAAACTATATGGATAAGTCGCAGCAGCCGATTTTAGGGAATAATACTGTCGATCCAGAAACGCCAAAAGCAGGGCAGTGGCGTGCGGCTATGTGGAAGTTTTTATTGTTTTCAGCACTAGGTATTGCGCTATTTATCATACCGTTTCAGTGGGATGGTAAGGTCACGATTTTATTGGGTGTGTTGACCGATACGCTACAAGCCGCGTTAGGCGGATTCGTGGTCTATATCGCAATGGCGATCGTATCGATTTCCTTCATAGGGGCTTTGGCGGTCAAAATATTAAAACCCACTTTGCATGAAGAGTCACCGGTAAAAAAGCTCTTTGATGTAGATTGGTTTTGGTTAGCCACTCGCTTCTTGGGCATGTTGTTTGTTTGGATGATTTTTTTACAAGTCGGCCCCGAGTTTATTATCAATCGTAATACCGGTGGTGTCATTTTTGAAGACTTAATTCCTATTCTGATTCCTTTATTTTTCTTTGCTATTTTATCGCTGCCGTTTTTGACAGATTTTGGTTTGATGGAGTTTTTGGGAACGCTTGCCAGTAAAGTATTTATCAAGCTTTTCAAACTGCCAGGTCGTTCTGCTGTCGATGCGATGTCTTCTTGGTTTGGCGCAGCCTCTATTGGCTTGCTGGTCACCATGCAAGAGTATGACAAGAGTTTCTATAGCCAGCGCGAAGCAGCCGTCATTGCCACGACCTTTTCGGTCACGTCTATTGCTTTTACCTATGTAGTCGCAAAAACCATCGGCGTAGATAATAATTTCGTCTACTTTTATCTGACCATTGCTTTGACTGGCTTTATCGCTGCGATCATCATGCCGCGCATACCGCCACTATCACGCAAGCCTGATACCTATCATTCGGGCAAAAGTATGCTAGATGAAGGGATCCCTGCTGAGTATTCAACTTATCAATGGGCAGTGAACCGTGCGGTGACTCGTGCACACTCTATGCCTAGATTAGGTCAGGTGTTCAAACGCAGTGTAAACAATTTGTTCGACATCTATTTTGGTCTAATTCCTGTGGTTTTTGCTATCGGTACGATTGGGCTTGGTCTAGCAGAGTACACGCCTGTCTTTAACTGGTTAGCGACACCACTAGTACCTTTGCTTGAATGGTTACAGATTCCAGAAGCAGCAAAGGCGGCACCTGCCATGATTATGGGCTTTGCGGATATGTACTTGCCAGCCTTGGTGGGTAAAAGTATCGAGAGTGAGATGACACGATTTATCGTTGGCGCCTGTTCTATTACGCAGATTATTTATATGTCTGAAGTGGGCGCGCTGATTTTAAAATCTAACATTAAGCTGAATGTCTTAGAGCTATTCTTGATCTTTATGCTTCGCACCATTATTAGCTTGGTGGTGATTACTTCTGTGGCACATCTGCTGTATTAGTAACACATCTAATATTGATAAAGTATCTAGCCTAAGCAAATAATCGGTTTTTCTGTAGTCAGATAAGCCGGTTATTTTGCTAAGCATATTACGAGCGCCAGACATAAAAATCTTATATTAATAAAAAAATATCTATATAACAGCAGATGCAGACAATTTTATAAAAAATAAAAGGCAATTAACCATGATGGAAACCATAAACTCTAAGGGTATAACCAGACAAAGCGCCATACAAACGGTTCAAGATGAGGTGGTATTGAACGCCGCTTATATCAATGGTGACTGGATTACGATTGAAGCGCCTGCGGCTGATTCTGACCAAGCCAGCCCTAATAAAGCCAGATCTGATGAAACCAGCTCTGATAAAATTAGCCTTGATGTAACAAACAACCATGCCTTGTATAATTCAAACTCTGGCGAAATCATCACCACCACTCGTTTGTGTACCCAAGCTCATGTAGATATGGCAGTCAACGCTGCTAGCCAAGCATATCCGTCTTGGTCACAAACCACGGTAGACGAACGCGCGGGTTATCTCAATGCCATTGCAGATACGATGGAGCAGCAGTTCGATACGTTAGTTGGATTGTCTGTATTAAATAATGGTAAGCCGACGGAAGAAGCAAAAATAGATGTGAGCGATGCTATTGCCTGCTATCGTTATTATGCCAATCTCATCCTAAAACAAGCGACTTTGTCTGAGGTGATTACCAGTGAGTCGAGCATACGCTTGCTAAAAACCTATGCGCCTGTTGGTGTTTGCGCACTCATCGTACCTTGGAATTTTCCAATGGTCACGACTGCTTGGAAAGTAGCGCCAGCCATAGCGGCAGGTTGTACCGTCTTATTAAAACCATCTGAAGTGACACTATTGCCAGAGCTGATGCTGGGCAATATATTGTCTGCTATTAAGCTGCCAAAAGGGGTGGTTAACATCTTGCCAGGTGCGGCTGAAGTTGGCGCTGCCATGACCAGTCATCCGCTCATTGATAAAGTATCTTTTACAGGCAGCAACGTAATTGGAGAAAAGGTCATGAGCCAAGCGGCAAAAGGTATCAAAGATATCAGCCTAGAGCTTGGTGGTAAGTCGGCCATTGTCATATGTGCTGATGTAGATATCGACTACGCTTGTGATTTAATCATCGGTGGTATATTTACCAATGCCGGTCAAATATGTTCAGCGACTTCAAGGTTGCTCGTTCATAAAGACATTGCTCAATCATTATTTGAAACGTTGAAGGTCAAGACAGAAAGCCTAAAAATTGGTGATGGCTTTGCTGTGGATACACAAATGGGGCCAATGGTTAGCGAGCAACAGTTAAATCAGGTCAAAAAATACTTTGATATTGCAGTGAGTGAAAACCTTGAATGTTTGACGGGTGGGGAGATAGTAGAGGGGTCAGGATATTTTGCAACCCCAACGATTTATACAGACGTACCAGTAACCAGTCAGTTATGGATAGAAGAAATATTTGGACCAGTATTGGTGTGTAAAACCTTTACAGAGAAGGCAGAAGCGGTCGCCTTAGCCAATGATAGTAAATTTGCCTTGGCAGCTTCTATTGTCAGTGCTGATGAAACTCAAGCATTGGAGATGGCATTACAAATTCAAGCAGGTCATATCTGGATTAATGAGCAACAAATCGTGCTGCCTGAAACTGGGTGGGGTGGGTTTAAACAAAGTGGTATCGGACGTGAGCTAGGCGTAGATGGTTTGTCTGCTTATCAGAAAAGCAAGCATGTGTTATTGCCTTATTAGCATTGCTTGATTAAACAAGTGGAATTTTTCAGGCTAACGATTAATCGTTAGCCTAATTTTTATTGCGTAAAGTAACTTTACTAGACTATAGTCACCATTCGATATAAAATTGAGCAATCATTCAAATTTATTGCTGTGCTCATACTTATATGAAGCCATGGCTATTGCAATGGAAAAAATATGTCACGTACTGCACTTTATAATCGTCATGACTCCTTAGAACGAGCTTTAAAGCTTTTTTGGCAAAAGGGTTTTCATGCGACTTCCTTAAAAGACATAGAATTAGCGCTCGATATGCGTCCGGGCAGTATTTATGCCGCGTTTGGTAGCAAAGATGGCTTGTTCCAAGAAGCCCTAGATTATTACGCCCGCTCTGGACTGACGGAGCTAGAACGTATATTGAGTCAGCAGCCATCTCCCTTGTTGGGGTTGGCAGCTTATTTGCGTCAGATGGGCGGTATTCGTGACAAAGAGCTACCGAGTCGAGCCTGTATGCTAGTCAAAAGCTTGTTAGAACTGGGTGCTCGTGAGCAAGCGGCACTACAAAAAGTAGAGATGCTGCTGGCAGGTATGGAGACACGTTTTGCCGGTTACTTTATCGAAGCGCAGCGGGTGGGTGAGATGGATAGCGAGCTGGATCCGCTAAGACTAGCACGCCGTTTACAGGCCGAAGTGATGGGGCTGCGAGCTTTTGCACAGCGTGATGTAGATAGTGCGGCAGTACATGCATTGGCTGAAGACATGGCACTTTCTATAGAAGCACTGCGTATCGATGAGTCTGATACCGTTTAATCTTTCTGCCACTAAAAATCAATGTCCTTAAAAATCAATGCCACTAAAAATCAATGCCACTAAAAATTGATATTATGAAAAATTGATATCATGAAAAAAGGGTTTTAGAGGAACGGTATAGTCTCGGGCTATACCGTTCCTCTAAAACCCTTAGCTTTTCTAAAACTCTCAGCTTTGAAGACCAAACCATGACTTAATGGTTTAGTCTGGCATGTCAGCCAACTGCTGCAAAATGCTTTTATAATTTTCAATACCTTGTGCGCCGCTAATTAAATGGCGCTCATTGAAAACCATAGAAGGCACACTTTGAATACCTTGCTGTTGCCAATGCTGTTTTTCTTTTTCTACTGCTGCCGCAAATCGTTGGTCTTCTAAGACTGCTAGTGCTTCGCTACGATCTAGTCCGATATCTGCTGCAACATCTGCAAGTACGGTACTGTCAGCTACATTTTTATTATCGACGAAGTGTGCGACGAACAATGCTTGTTTTAGGTCGTGCATACGTCCTTGCTGATCGGCCCAATACAGCAACTGATGCGTATTGAAAGTATTGTAAGTACGAAACTCATCGGTAAACTGAAAATCAAATCCAGCTTCTGCACCTGCTGCTGTCATTCTAGCTCGGCTCTCTTTAATGTCCTCAGCAGTCGTACCGTACTTCTCCATAATATGCTCACGATAGTTTCGTCCTTCGTGCGGCGTATTAGGGTTTAACTCAAATGGATGCCAGTGAATCTCGTGCGGCGTGTTGGTTTGTTTTAATGCCTCGGCTAGTTGACTATAGCCGATAGCGCACCAAGGACACACAACGTCTGACACAATGTCTATTCGTAAAGGTTTTTTTGCCTGTTCCATAGGATCTCTCATTAGCGATAAATTAAAATGAAAAACTGCTGCCCGAAGATGTTTCGAACAACAGTATGAAAACATCAAATGGACTGTGTCAGCGTTAGCTGAAAAACGTATTAGTCAGCTTTGTGCCATTCAAACTTCTGGAATGGTTTGTCGATTGGTGTATTAGCTAGGTGGTTCGTGTAGTTGCTCATTACTTTTTGAGCAGCACCAAGGATAACTTCAAGAATTTGGCGCTTAGTGTAACCTGCATCTAAAAACGCTTGAACAGCGCTGTCATCAACGTTACCACGATTACGGACTACAGATAGTGTGAAGGTACGCAATGCTTCCAATTTTTCAGTTGGTAGTGGCGTTTCATCACGTAATGCATCAGTGATAGCGTCATCTACTTTCATGCTCTTAGCAATACCAGTATGTGCAGGTACACAGTAATGGCAAGCATGTTCAACGTTGATAGTTTGCCATACCACAGTGGTTTCTTCATCATCAAAGCTGCTGTCTAAAAACAGTTGATGTAGACGTTGATAGCCTTCGAGCAAGCCAGGTGCTTCAGCCATTACAGCGTGTAGGTTAGGCACCATACCAAATGCTTTGATAGAAGAATCAAGTAAGTCTTTGCTTTCTGCTGGGGCTGTGTCTTTGTCGTGTAGAGTAAAATCAGTCATATTAAAACCTTTTATTCATTATTAATAAATTGTTGTAAAGTAAGTGTGCAAGTGACTAAAGAAACAAACATTTATTTGAGCGAACACTCATATTAATAAATGATATTTTCGTGAGTCGCTTAACAACTGCAACCACTATAATCCATTTTGAGCAATCGTTCAAATATTATTTGAACGATTGCTCAAGTTATTTGTAAATTTCGTTTACATTTAGAACGGGTTAATAAAGTAATGATTGTGAAGGCTTTGATAGATAAGGGTTTACAAACACAATAGATATTAAAAAATTTACCCTACCTAAAAGTGAATTTTAGATAAGGTCACAGGTGAGTTTGGTCATTTTACGATTGACCGATAAGTTTACTTGCTTTTAGAAGGCTTACCTTTGGGAGGTTTATCTTTGAATGGCATGATGAGCAAATTCCATAACGATGCATTTTGCTCGGGTAATGGATACTCTTTTAGACCAATATCTAACTGGCTGTCAGATTTCTTTGCTTCACTCTTATAGCTGCCAAACAGCTTGTCCCACCAAATAACGCTAAAACCGTAGTTTGAATTGGTCTCGCTCACACGTTTACTGTGGTGGATACGATGCAAAATCTGGGTCATCAATATTAAGCGCAAGGGCTTTTCGATCGCAGGTGCTAGGCGAATATTGGCGTGATTGAACATCGCCAGTCCATTTAGGGCAATCTCAAAAATCAGCACGGCGATTGCAGGCACCCCCAACAAGGTGACAGCAATAAGCTTCACTACAATGCTCAATAAGATTTCTATAGGATGAAATCTCAGCCCCGTACTGGTATCAATGTGCGCATCGGCATGATGTACTCTATGTAAGCGCCATAGAATAGGGACGCGATGAAACAGTCGATGCTGCCAATAGATAACGATGTCAAGCAATAGCAAGCTCAGTATGATGACTACAATACTGGGCAATTCAATGATATTAAATAAGCCGATACCATGCTGTTGGTTGTATAGCGCTACAGCTGTCAGACCAATAGGTACGGCCAACCGTGTGACAATAGAAGCTGCAACCACCAAGCTAAAGTTAGCAAACCAGCGTTTACTACTTTTGATTGGGGATTTACGTGCAGGCATACGCCATTCAAGCATCATCATGATGACTAAGACGCTAAAAAAAACGCCAAGTCTCCACCATACTTCATTTGTCATTGGTTAACTCTTCACTGTTTTTATGGATATGGTTTTTGATGAACGTCAGTCTCTAGCTGTTTGAGTGTATGGTAGCCCCCATGGATGCGGGTGAATATTGTGACGGCACAAGCAGTCGCAAAGATACCAGCAAGGAGTGAGAAGTGCTGCGGCCAAAGACAAAACGCCACAAACAGCGCGATGGTTTCGGTTCCTTCAGTCAGGCCGTTTAGATAGTAGAAACTCTTGTACTTAAACTGCGGCTTGTCCAGATTGAACTTTTCTGCTGCAATGGCAAATGCCAAAAAGCTTGAGCCAGTACCAATGAAAGTGGCTAATAATATCGAGCCTGCAATGGCGTTTTGTTCAGGATTTGCCAAAATAAAGCCAAGCGGTATGGCTGCATAAAATAAAAAATCTAAGGTAATGTCCAAATAGCCACCAGCGCTCGAGCTTTGGTTGGCATGACGAGCCAGTGCACCATCCAGACCATCAAAAACGCGATTCACTGCGATAGCTGCAAGCGCCCCATACCAAAACTCAAACGCGAGTAATGGTAAGGCTAGCATGCCAATCAAAAACCCCACCATCGTAAGTTGATCCGCTGTGACACCGCGCTTGTGCAGTACGACAACCACAGAAGTCAGTATTGGCTTGATGATGGGCGTGATAAATTTGTCGAGCATGCGAATGGCCTTTTGTAAGTCGCGTTGATGTCTAGTGCGTGTCATCATTCATCGAAAGTGATGATATGCTCTAAGACAATCAGGTTAAATGAATGACTTTGCCGCCTGCTGCCTCGGCATCACTGTGGTCATGTGTCACCATAATCGCAGGCAGTTTGAACGTGCGAATTTGCTCAAATACTAACTGACGTGTATCGACTCTAAGCTGCGTGTCCAATTTACTAAATGGCTCATCGAGTAATATGGCTTTTGGCTCACTCATCAAGGTTCGTAGTAGGGCGATTCGTGCTTGCTGACCCCCTGATAAGTTATCAGGATGTCGACTACCCATGCCTGCCAATCCAACTTGCTCTAGTGCTTGTTCGATTTTTTCTAAGCGCTGTTTTTTATTACCTTTGGGCATAGCAAAGGCGATATTTCCGGCAACGGATAAATGTGAAAATAGTAAAGGGTCTTGATACAGCACCCCAATATGGCGTAAATGCGGCGGAAGTTGGCACACGTTTTCATCATTTAACCACGCTTCGCCCGTGGCATGGAAACCGCTGGGCAATGTGCCTGTTAGCCAGTTCAAAAAGCTCGATTTACCACTACCAGATGGCCCCATAACAGTGAGTATATCACCGCCAAAAATTTGCTCATCTATGCCTAGTAGACGTGTGTCTTCTCGATACAGCTCTAAGTTTCTTATCTCTAAAGATGGTGACATCAAAATCCCTTTATTCGTATTGTCATTATTGGCTTATGTAGGGCGTGTTAATGAGTGCTGTTTTTGCCACTTCTAAAAATATATTTAGGGAGCAGACTTGCCAGTATAAAACCAATCAGCGGTAGTGCCATTTGGATGATGGCATAGACCGCACTAGTGCGTCTACTGGCCCCATTCGCGAGTGTCACGGCTTCTGTAGTGATAGTAGCAATACGTCCACCGCCTGCCAATAACGTCGGCAAATATTGGCCGAAGCTAATCGCTAGACCCAGTGCAACGGCAATCAAAATAGGCGTAAATAGTTGTGGTAGTTTGACCTGAAAAAATACTTTTATGGGTGTCGAACCTAAGCTTGCTGCCACATTCGCAAAACGTGGGTCTAAGCGTCGATAGCTGCTCGCCAGCGATAAAAACACATAGGGTAGTACAAATAACAAGTGCGTAAATGCCACATTAAAAAACGCCGCTTGGTTATTGATTAATTGCTGTAGCCAAACCAAGCCAAACAAGAAAGCGATGCTAGGTACCAGCAGCGGCAAGTAAATGATTAAGCTAGTAAAGTTTGAAAGTCGCTTTGCACTTAATTGCTCGGCTTCTAAACATAATAATGTGAGCACAATAGCAAATAGGGTGCTCACTAGGCCGATAGCAATAGTATTAAAGAGTGGCGTACCTATTTGCATAAAGGCGCTTTGGAAATGTAGCAATACAAACTGTTCTGGCAAAGCGTCCGGAAAACGCCAAAACCCAGCTACTGACCACATGGCAAGGCCAATGAGTGACATGAACATAAAGCCAATGACCACAGTGGTCATAGTGGCCGTGATTCTCTGACAGACAGCATCTCCATAATTGCGTTTACCATTGGTTAGTGAGCTACAGAATAGTATTTTTACTATTTGCTCACCGCCAAGCCATAAAGCGATCAAGCCACCCGTCAATGCCAGCTGTAATAATGCCCCTGCTGATGCTTTTATACGTAAATTCAGATCCACATCATTGAACCACTGCATGATAGTGACCGCAAGTGTGGGCGGTGTGTTCGGGCCCAATATCAATGGCATCTCTACGCTGGCACTGGCATAGGCAAGCACCGCCAAAATCGGCAACCGTAGCAATGGGTACAGCAGAGGAAATACCGATTTAAAAAAAGCAGCAATCGGGTAATAACCCAAATTTAACGCGACTTTATACTGTTGGCGCAGTTTTTTACCAAGCTCTGGTTGTGCCAAAGCACCTAATGCGATGAGTAATAAGAAAGGCAGCTCTTTTAACGTCAAGCCCAGAATGATACTGATGCCGTAGGGGTCATGAGGAAATATCCCCTCTGGTGACATTTCCCAACCGCTTAACCATGGTGAAATTAATCGTGAAAACATACCAGAAGGCGCAATGAGAAAGCCAACGGCAATCGCCGCTGCGGCATGAGGAATCACTAAAATGGGGCTTAGCAAATGCTCGATACGCGTGAGCCAAACACTGTTGAAAAACGCTGCCAGTATCATGAGTGTCATAACAAAAGCGAGCAGAGTACTGATGAGTCCCGTTGCCAAGCTAAGCGCCACCATTTGGGTCAGACCTGGCGTCATCCAAAGGTCTTTAAACCCTTGTAGACTGATGGTGGTCTGGTCAAGTGCGGGCACCCAACTAAACGCAGGCAATAGCACACTAATCAGTCCGCCGAGTACCGGTAGCACCAGTATCAGCAATAAAAGCTTTGGACTAGATATAGCAATGCGCGTAAATAGGTCTTTTTTATAAGGAGTGGCAATTGCCGTACAATTATTGACGCTGCCTTTATTTATATCATTTTTATTGACATTGCCTTGAGCGGCCTTGTCATTCAAATCTTTATTCATGGGCGAACCCCGTAGCGTGCTTGCCAGCCTTCCATAATTGCTTCAACCCAACTTGGGTGTGGCTCGCTCACTGTGCGTTTAATACTATCAAACGGCAATGCACTGGGATGGGGTTTGTTGGTTTTGAATAAGGCTTGCTGCTCAGAGGTGAGGGTAGACTGGACGAGTACGGTTTTGTCTCCCCAGACAGAGGGTGTTTGCTTTTTGGCTTGTGCCTCTGGACTCATCAAAAAGTTAGCGACGAGCTGTGCTGCTTGTGGATGGCTGGCATTATAAGGAATGGCCACAAAGTGAGTATTACTCAAGCTACCATCGCTCATCGCATAGCTACGAATACTTTCAGGTAAGTCATAACGTTGCACGGCTGCTGGAACTTCAGGGGCCGAAAAGCTAAAGGCTAAACTGAGCTCGGTATCATCGACCAACCGACGCATTTGCGCACCCGTTTGTACAAACTGCTCACCCTTGCGCCAAAGCGTCGGATGCAAGTCATCCAAGAATTCCCATAATGGGTCGAGGACCATCGCTTTATTTTGTTCAGTGACAGGCATGTTTAGCTGAGCGCTGGTATTCTCGCCAGTATCGGTGTCGTGTTGCTCATGCAGCATGACCAATGCATATTTCAAAAAGCTCATGCCTAAAAAGTCAGGGGGTTTTGGATAGCTAAAGCGACCAGGGTTTTGTTTTGTCCAAGTCGTTAGGTCGTTTAAGGTAGTAGGTGGCTTTTTGACGGATAGATTATCGTAATAAAAAGTCAGTGACGCTTGTCCCCATGGTGCTTCCATACCATTGGTCGGTACACCAAAGTCAAAGGTAACAGCGGGGTTGTTATCAGGATCAGTGAGGGCAAAATTAGGCAGCTTGTTTGCCCACTGTTTAAGCAATAGTGAATTCTCACTCATGGTGGCAAAGTTTGCGCCATTAATCCAAATCAGATCTACGCTACCTTGGTCATTGTTATTGGCTGATTTTTCTGCCAATACTCGACTGACCGCTTCGCTGGTATCTGTGAGTTTTACATGGACCAAGTTGATGTTGTATTTATCATCAACTTGTTTGGCCGCCCATTGTAAATAGGCATTAATTTGAGGGTCGCCGCCCCACGCGTAGAAGTAAACATCTTGATTTTTACCCTGAGATTCAACCTGCTGCCAAGGTGAATCCTTGCCATCACTGCTGCCTATATTAGGGGAGGCAGTGCTTGCAGAGATACCGATACAAACGCTTAGCGCCATAGCATAAGAGCTATAGCGCACGACGTTTTTTAGTGCTGGCAAGGATTTAAGAACGTGCATTGATGGGCTAACCTCGACGCCAAGTATGGTATTTTTCTAGCCAGCTTAATACGCGCTGAGGGGCATGGTCACGTTTCCATTCACCGGCCACATATTTGTTGCCTTCCGCCCAAGTCGGGTAGCTATGAATAGTACCAAGTATTTTGTTCAATCCTAGGCCGTGTTTCATCGCTAATACAAACTCAGCAATCAAGTCGCCAGCATGTTCAGATACGATGGTCACACCCAGTATTTTATCTTTCCCTTTAGGCGTAATGACTTTGATAAATCCTTTAGCAGCGCTGTCAGTAATGGCACGGTCCAGCTCTTTAAACTCAAAGCGGGTAATCTCGTACTCAATACCTTTATCTATCGCGTCTTGCTCATTTAAGCCCACACGAGCGACTTCTGGGTCGATAAACGTGGTCCACGGAATCACACGGTAATCTACTTTGAACTTTTTCAGGTTACCAAATAAGCCGTTCACTGCTGCGTACCAACCCTGATGGGCTGCGACATGAGTAAACTGATATGGGCCTACGATATCGCCTGCTGCAAAAATATTAGGATAAAGCGTTTCTAAGTATTCGTTGGTGATGATGGTACGGTTGGTTTCGATACCCAAATCTTCAAGGCCATAACCAGTAAGGCGAGCGCTTCGACCAACGGCACATAATAGCTCATCGTACTCTATGTCGATTTCAGTGTCATTGTGTTTAACAACAATGTACTTTTTGCCATCACGAGCTTCGCAGCGTAGTGCTTGATGTGAGGTCAAAATGTTTACGCCGCTCTCGACCAGCGCTTGATGTGCAAAGGTAGACACTTCAAGATCTTCTTTGATCATGATGCGCTCACTCATCTCAATTTGAGTCACATTTGAGCCTAAGCGTGCAAAACTCTGCGCCAATTCACTACCGATAGGGCCACCGCCCAGTACGACCAGCTTTTTAGGCGCTTCGTCTAGTTCTGCAAACTTGTTCCATATGGTATCACTGGTCACGTAGCCCGTTTCTTCAATACCAGGTAATGGTGGTACAAATGGGCGTGCACCAGTTGCAATAACGATAGTACGGGCAGTTAGTTTTTGTGTGCCACCATCATTTAGGGCGATTTCTACCGTCCATGGATCGATGAGTTTGGCATAGCCTTTTACCACATCGACGCCCAAATCGGTATAACGCTCAACACTGTCATGCGGTGCAATCTCAGCCACGACATCATGTACACGTGCCATGACTTTTTTGAACGAGAACTGCGGAGACGCATTTTCAAGGCCGTAGTTTTCACCATGACGAATTTGATCTGCGATTTTTGCACTTTTAATCACGGCTTTACTTGGGACACAACCATAGTTTAAGCAATCACCGCCCATTTCACCTGCTTCGATTAACGTTACTTTTGCTTTAACAGCAGCAGCAATATAGCTCGTTACCAAGCCGCCAGCACCCGCACCAATAACAATCATGTTGCGGTCGAATTGTTTGGGCTTTGAGTAGTTTTTATAGACGCGACGTTTTTTAAACACGTTTAAGATTCCTTTAGCAATAAGCGGGAATATGCCCAATAAAGCGAACGATAAAATTAAATTGAGCGATAAAATACCTGACAAGCTTTCTATTTGCGCAAGTTGCGTACCTGCATTAACGAATACAAAAGTACCTGCCAACATACCTACTTGGCTTACCCAGTAGTAGGTCCATGACTTAATGGCGGTCACACCCATGAGTAAGTTGATTAAAAAGAAGGGAAATACAGGGACTAAACGTAATGTGAATAAGTAAAAGCCACCTTCTTTTTCGACGCCAGCATCGATAGCGGCAAGGCGTTCAGGAAAGCGCTGTTTGATGGTATCGCGTAGTAAATAACGTGATGCTAAAAACGAAAGTGTCGCGCCAATACTTGAGGCAAACGAGGCAATGACTAAGCCCTGAAACAGACCAAATAAAGCACCAGATGCCAATGTCAGTATAGCAGCGCCAGGTAGCGAGAGGGCAGTAACAACGACGTATAGTAAAAAGAACCCACCGATAATAAGTAACGGTGACTCTGCTTTATAGTCGTTGAACTGCGCCATCGAGCCCTTTAAGCCCTCAAGCGTCAACAGTTGGTTGAGGTCAAAGTAGAAAAACCCCACTGCTAATAGCACTATTAACAGTATTAGAAATATTCTCTTAATCATGAAAGATTCGGCCTGATAGTAAAGCAAAGGTTTAATTCATAGTCATCTTTCTATAATTAAAACTATGATCAAAAAACTTTTGCTGTTTTAGTGATGGTGGCAATTACATTGAATTGTTGAATAATCTATTCGTTTACCTGCAATAAAACAGCTAAGTTGTTAGTTTTAATAATATATAGCTTAAGCCATTTTAGCTAGCATTTATATTATTGCACCAATTAACCTCTATAGCTTTGCTACGGCAACACCTGCATTTGACGTACCACCTGTACGGTCTACGCTTGGATTGCTGGTACTGAATTTATTTAGATTTGACCATAGTCAAACGATAGACTCTGTTTATATCTATGTCAAAGGAACAGTTTTGCCCACGGTGCGTTTGCCCAGTGTCAACGTATCCCAGTCTCTCATCAAGAAGAGAGCAATACATGCTGCCAGCATTGGCCATGCGGCAAAAAACAATAGGTTATCAAATGGTTCTAGATATAAAGCAAAGGTTGAAAAAGTTGAGCCTGCATGAGCCAGCAGCAAAATACCATAAGTCCAGGTTTTAAATAACCCGACGACAAACAGTATGATGAGTATCAACTGAACAGCGCCCATAACATAGAATATGGAATCACCCATATTTTCCATTCCATAAAACTTAGACATAACGCCTGCGGCATGGTCAGGATTGATAAATTTATCAAGCGTCCAAAATAAAAAGACTGTGAAGATACCAAGTCGAAGCAATAAGAGTGAAAGTGGCAGATGTTTTGGCATGAGAAATCTCTTTTTGAGAAATTTTGAAAGCCTTTTCAAAACTTCTTGATTAGGGTGCCGATATTGGCTTTTGTTATATGATTAGTAAAAGTCAAAATGTGTTCAATTCTTGAGTGATTGCTCAATTTCGAGCAAGCCTTAGCGCTAAATAGGTCAAGAAATCGCATTGTAGTTGTTATTGAATGGCTGTTCAAGTTCGCATCGCCATGTATGGCAGGGTTATGGCGATTTGTTACCTTTTTCAATAAAACCTGTAACGCTAGCTTAAAGGTGATTATTTTCTATACAATAAAAAACCCTTTGTAGAAGCAAGTATTCTACAAAGGGTGTCTAAGTTAACAAAGCAAGTATTATAAATACCAAGTGTTTACCACATCAAATCATCTGGAATCACATAGGCGGCATAAGGGTCATCTTCTGCCAGTACGTCTTCTGATGTATCGTTTGATACGACCATGAAGCCTTCCATTTTTGAGTCTATACGATCTGCTAACGGACGGGGAAGTAATGCATAGCCTTCTTCTAACCGCGCAATGACGACATGACCGGCGACAATTTGGTCATATAGTTTTTGGGTAATAGAGATTTTTTTGACTTTAGAGCCATCGACAAACTGATAGCTGACATCACCACTGATATCAGTGATTTGATGCTGCTTAATCATTTGGATAATATTGGCCTTGCGTGCCTTTTCTTCTAAAGCGCGTTGTTTTTCTTGATTGAGCTGCTGATCTTTTTCTAGTTTTTTTGCTTGTGCATCTGCCAATGCTTTTTTTGCTTCTAGACTTTCTGAGTCACCAGTACGCTTGGCATGCTGATTTTGCTTGCTGATTTTATTGGCTTTTTTGCTATCTACCAATCCCGCTTTGAGTAGTTGAGCCTGTAGGGCATTTTTTGCCATAGTTCCATCACCTAAATAACGATATTTAAATCATAAATGCTAAAAAATACATTGTAGCAAAATTTGTTAGGGCATGTTGTTAGACGATGACAAGACTTTGTTGATGCGGTAAAGCCATGCATTTTTAAATCTTGCGCAATGCTAAAGATAGCAGAATAAAGATTATTGTAGAGGCAGGCACACATCACTGGATGAAGTCAGCCAAATTGGTTACTATCAAAGTAATGGGAAGGATTCTCCCAGAGCATTTGGAATGAGCATTGGACGCTATATGGAACTAGGGCGTATCCTCAATTCAATCGATAGTAATCTAAATGGGATAAAAATGGCTAAATCTTGCCAAACGGCGTCAAATAGCTGACTAATATCTCGATATTATCTGCGCTATTTTCCTTGTTTGACGGCAATTTATCTCATTTTTATCACCATTTTTAAAATGAGGACACGCCCTAAATAATTAAAATTAAGGACATATTATGACAACATCACAGCACGTTTTAGCTTGTATTGATGGTTCAGCAGTGACTGAATCGGTTTGTGACTATGCAGCATGGTATGCCAGTAAGTTGAATTTACCTGTTGGCTTGTTGCATGTCAGTGAGGTTCCTGCATCGACCAGACGCGATCTGTCGGGCGCGATAGGGGTGAACAGCCGTCAGTTTTTGTTAGAGGAACTGACCCAGATGGATGAGCAAAGAGCAAAGGTGGTCAATAGTTATAGTAATGCCTTGGTTCAAGATGCAAAAAGCCACATCCAAAGTGACTTTGAGGATGTCGCTATCCGCATCTATCAACGTCGCGGCAAGCTGCTACCTGCCATTGAGCATTTTAAAACAGAAAATCGTGCCATTGTCATGGGTCGACGCGGAGAAGATCACAAAAACAGTCGTATCAATATCGGTAGTCAAATCGAAACAGTCGCCCGTGCATCCGATGTTCCTATCTTGATTTGCTCGGAGACATTTAAAGCGCCAAGCTCATACATGATCGCTTTCGATGGTAGTAAAACTGCTATTAAGGCAGCATGGATGGTCGCAAGAAGCCCAGTGCTAGAAGGGCTGCAAGGTCATATCGTTATGATAGGGAGCCACAATGATGCTGCTAAGCAGAGCTTAAGTGCTGCAGCAGCACAATTAGAAGCGGCTGGGTTTATTGTGGCGGCTCATCATTTATCAGCGGCGGATGCGGTCAATGGCTTGTTGGCTTTTCAAACGGAAAATAGCATCGATATTATGGTGGTGGGTGCTTATGGTCACTCTAAACTACAGCAACTGTTTCTCGGTAGTACGACGACAGAAATTATTGCCAGTACATTGTCGCCAGTCATTTTAGTGCGATAAGTGCATTAAAAGTTGGGGCGTCTTATAAAACTGGTGTAGTTATTATCTATCTCTAATGATTCTTAAAAAATGATTGATAATTATGAATAAGGCTCAATAAATGATGCCAGATACTTTATAAGAGAGTATTGAGTTACACCTTACTATTTTTGGACATAATCTTATGCTTATTAATGCAGATTTTTCTAGTCGCGCCGCACTTGCAGTTGAAGACCAACAGTGGGTAAACTCACCGCAGAGTGGTGTAGAACGTATCATGCTAGATCGCGTTGGCGAAGAAAAAGCTCGAGCCACCAGTCTGGTGCGTTACGCGCCTAATTCTTATTTTCCGCATCACCTGCATCCAGGTGGTGAAGAGATTTTGGTATTGTCAGGTACGTTTTCTGCAGATGATAAGCATTATCCCGCAGGTTGGTATTTGCGTAATCCACCGTCATCAGGTCATACCCCTTATAGTGACGAAGGTGCAGTGATCTTCGTTAAGCTCAGACAGATGCTATCTGATGAAGACCGCTATGTCGCTATCGATACTCATGATGATGCCAATTGGACACGCCAAGGCAAACGTGATGTCTGTACTCTATTTTCTGATGATGGTGAGCAAGTGAGTTTGCAACGTCTCACAGCAGGCGACGTATTATTCGATGAAGATGTCATTAGTGGTGTAGGTGCAGGCGGTGCAGAATTACTGGTTGTAGAGGGTAGCCTAGTAGATGGTGATCAGGTGTATCAACGAGATAGTTGGATACGTTTGCCAGTAGGGGAGCAGTCGCAAATAAAAGCAGGATTGGAGGGCGCCACGGTATATATTAAGACTGGACATCTAATACAAGTGATTGGTCTATGATTGGCAACTGACCAAGCCACCTGAATTTTCTGACTTATTTTCTGCCTTGATGTTGTAAATGTGCACCCTATACTCTCATCTATCATCTATCATCTATCATTTGATAAAAACTGGCTATTATGACCATAGCCAGTTTTTTATGATTAGAAATTGGCTTTTACACTGACTGTCATTTGACGCTCGGGTCCCATCCAGCAGTTATTGCTGTCGTAACAAGAACTGACATAGGTTTTATCAAACAGATTATTCACACTAGCACCGACAGTGAGCGTCGGGTTGACTTGATAACTGCCGCCAATATCTACCAATGTCACGCTTGGTAGCTCGTCTGAATTTTGTTTATCTATCTGCATGCCACTTTCATAGCGAACGCCGGCATTGAGCGTCAGCTTATCTGTGGCGTAATAGTCTGTCCATAGCGTGGCTTTATGTTTTGCTGTTTGCGCTGGCGTGTTACCGACCACATCAGGGTTGAACTCATCTTCTGTAATCTCAGCGTCGGTATAGCTGTAGCTCGCCGCGACATCTACCCAGTCGTTGAGCATATGACTGGCTGATACTTCAAATCCTTTAGACGCAATTTCACCCGTTTGGGTTTGACTTCTATAGTTGACGTAATCTGATACAACAACATTTTTTTGGGTGATATCAAATACCGCCAATGTTCCTTTAGTGCCGCCATCTGTGGATTGATATTTAATACCGGCTTCTAGCTGGTCAGCCGTTGTAGGTTCAAATGGCTCATCGGTCACGAAGTTGCTACCAACGACTGGCTGGAACGATTGTGAGTAGCTCGCATAAGGCGATAGACCGTTATCGAAATCATAAATAGCAGCAAGACGACCACTGGTCTCTGATGCGCTATTGTCGATTTTTTGGTCACTATATATCGCACCTTGAGAGGCTTTCGTTTGATCAGTGATGCTCTTGAATTTATCATGTCGTAAGCCTGCAACCACAGTCCAGTCTTGCCATTTCATCTCATCTTGCACATAAAAACCAAGTTGGCTTTGTGCGATATCCTCATATTGACTATAGACATCTAAAGGTAAAGTGTCGGCATCAATTTGTGAAAAGTCTGGATCCGACAAATCAAGGTTGGGTGTACCATCCGCGCCAGCATCATAGTAGGCCGCAGTGCTATCTGTCTCTTGATACTCGACACCAAACAGAAGGTTATGAGAGGTGTTGGCCGTATCGAATTGATAAGCCAGCTGATTGTCTGTGGTCCAGTTTTTCATGGTTTCATCGGTGGTATAGGCCACACGGTTCAATATCGTATCACTACCGCTGACAAACCCTCCACTATTATACATATTACGCTGCTCTGCTTCGGCATCGGTATAGCGCAGTATGTGCTTAAAGGTTAGCTGGTCATTGATGTCCCAGTTTACGGTGACACTCGGCATGAATACTTCTTTGCTAAATTTATTCCAGTCGTCACCCGCATAGGCATCGCTGTCTAGTTTGCCATAGCTGGCATTGTAGACCGTACCGACAGCAGGGAGCGGGGTAGAGGGCACCATGTCTGGATCGTCTTGATAAAATAGATTAGCAAGTACGGACACATTGTCTGTCGCTTGCCATTCAAGTGATGGATTGAGTAGGGTGCGTTCTTCTTCTGTGGTCTGCATCTGGCCATCTTTTTTACGTTTTAATGCCACAAAACGATAGTTCAAGCTGTCTGTAAGCGCCCCTGTTGTATCAATTGCCACTTCTTTTAGGTTTTGATTGCCTAGTCGTAGCTGTACCTCAGTCTCTTGGGTGCTTTTGGGTGTTTTGGCTATTTGATTGACCATACCGCCGGGTGCCGTATAACCATACAGGGAAGAAGCTGGCCCTTTGATGACTTCTACGGCTTCGGTTGCATAGATGTCTACTTGCGGCATGAGATTCCAAGCACCATCGTAAGGCAGTCTTAAACCATCATAAAAATTCGATAAGGTCTTAAAGCCACGAACTCTGTACTCATCAAAGATAGATACCGTGCCGCGACTCTCAGAGCTAACACCGGGCTCATAGCGTAGGGCAGCGTTGACACTGTCAGCTTGGCGTTTTTGCAATAGGTCTTGATCGATTCTGGTATAGCTCATCGGCGCATCATCAGGGTCTAATGCAGTTTTTGTCCCTGTACTTCGGTAACTATTAGCATAGACAGTTATCGTATCTAAGGTCGTTGATGGTGTCGCTGTCTCAGAATTTTCTGTCTGGGTATTGCTTAGCGTGCCCTCAGTATCAGCTGATTCAGCATAAGCAATATGACTGATGCTCATGGCTAAGCCAACTTGTACTGCTATGGCCAGATGTTTTTTTCGGATAGATTCAGAGGTTAAAGGAAGCCGCATCATATTTCCTGTTCAATAATATTCGTTGAATATGTTGGATTTAAATTTAGGGAGATAAATAACGGAAATAATAATAACACTAATGATTATTGTTATCATTAAAAAGTTACAGTTAACGCTTTATAGAAATATTGGACGCGGTTCTGAATGGTTTAGTGCGGCTTCTTTACATTAATATTATTGATATATGACTAGAGGGGTAGTGGTTTTTTCAAGGGTTTTCTCGTATGATGCAGCCGATATTACATTATGAATAGATTTATGTTGTTACTTGGGCAGCCAGAGATTATCAAAGGTCGTATTTATGAGTAGAGACAGCAGTCGGTCAGCTGACACGCAGCGTTATTTTACGGTATGGCGCTGGCATTTTTATGCTGGCATGTTTGTCGCGCCTTTTTTGATTGTGTTGGCGGTCACAGCACTCGGCATGCTGTTCATGTCGAACACCGTAGGTCGGGACAATGACCGCTTGACCATCACCATTCCAGAGTCGACTGTCCAAGCACCAGTGTCTATACAAGCCAAAAACGCGCTCGGTACTTTACCCGATAGCGCACTGATTAAATATATTGCGCCCCGTGACGCAGATACCGTCGCTTTGTTTCAGGTGCAGTCAGAAGGCCAGACCAGTATGGTGGCAGTGAATCCTTATACGGCTGATGTCGTCAATAGCGCACCTGCTAGCAGCGGTCTTTATGATACGTTTAATAATATTCACAGTGATTTGCTCATCGGTAAAGCAGGGGATTATCTGCTAGAAACGGCTGCATCGTTGACCATCTTGATGATTTTGACGGGTTGGTATCTCTGGTGGCAAAAACGCAAATCAGTTAAAGCCATGCTGATACCTAACGAGAGGGTAACCAATAAGAAAAAACGACCTTTTATCCGTACGATTCATGCGACATTGGGCAGTTGGGTATCGATTCTGCTGCTGTTTTTCTGTATATCAGGTATGGCGTGGGCAGGCGTGTGGGGCGAAAGAGTTGTGCAGGCATGGAGTCAGTTTCCTGCGGGTAAGTGGGGCGTTGCTCCTATGCCAATGTCGATTGATCATAGCCAACACAGCACTGCGATGCATGAGTCAATGGCTGCACCTCATGTCCATGGTGCGGCAACGCCTGAAGCTCTTACTGAAGCAGCGCCCACGCACGGCAGTGTCTTAAACTCGGGGAAAACCAAGGAAGTTCCTTGGGTGCTTGAGCTGACGCCGATGCCAGTATCAGGCACGACTATGGGTAAGGATGGTATCGCACCCAATATACCTATCATGATTGATACGGTAGACCGATACGCTCGAGAAATTGGGTTTGTAGAGCGTTATCAGTTGAACTTGCCACAAGGCAGTACAGGCGTCTGGACCATTAGCCAAGATTCAATGAGCTACGATATGAAAAGTCCGACAGCAGATCGCACGGTACATATCGACCGCTATTCAGGAAATGTCTTAGCTGATATTCATTTCGATGATTACAATGCTTTTGGTAAGTTTATGGCGGCAGGTATTGCTATTCACATGGGTACGCTGGGATGGTGGAGTGTGTTGGCCAATGTCTTGTTTTGTCTGTTTGTTATTATGATTAGTGTGAGCGGCTATATCATGTGGTGGCAACGTCGCCCTAATAATGCCGATGAAAGCACTGGGCTGAACCCGCCAGCACGTGGTTTAAACCCCGTTATCTGGTGGCCATTTGCGCTGCCTTTATTGGTTGTCGCGGTTATATTTCCGACAGCCATTATCGCAATCGTTGTTATCGCATTATTGGATTTCTTAGTGATATCTCGTAGTGCTTTTTTGCAGAAATTATTAAAGTAAGCAAACGGCTTAGACGAGTTTTCGAGTGTCTAGATACTTTTGATTTATATATAGTCAAAGAACTCTAAAATGGATACAAGGCAGCCGACTGCAGATTGTACAAGTAGTACATCTAAGGAGGGTAAGGAGGGTAACGCCGTAGCGGTTTAGTATTTCACCGACTATAGCTATCGCGTGGTTCTTTCTACCGTAATGGGACGACTTATCATAAGTCGCCCCATTTTTTTGCATGACAGTTTTCATTTATAACAAGTCATATTTATTGCAACATGGCGATCGCATCTGTACTGGCGCGCTGTCGTTCTTCGGCATTCAATTCAATCAACTTACCTTCTTTCATCAATAGCAAGCGGTCAGCATGTTCAAAATAGCTGTCGTCATGACTGATAATAAACAGCGTTTTGCCCAGTGCTTTTAGTTCAGGTATTAGCGTTTGATAGAACACACGGCGAAAAGCAGGGTCTTGGTCAGCGGCCCATTCATCAAGTAATAAAATATCTTTCTGTTCGGCGACTGAGAGTAGCATGGCCAATCGTTTACGTTGACCTTGAGATAGTTTATCTGTAGAGAGTTGATGATCAGACACGCTCACTTTGTCTTGTAGATTGAGCTTCTGCAGCCAGTCAGATATCAGTGCCTCATCAGGTTGATTGCCCTGATTGCCAATTAGCTGTTTAAACAGATGCTGATCACTAAAGATAGCAGAAAACAGCTGTCTATAATCGGCATTATTCTCTGAATCAATGTTGTCTTGATCTACGTGTACAGAGCCTGTGGTAGGGGTGAAAATCCCCGTGATGATTTTGGCGAGGGTAGACTTGCCGCTACCATTGGCGCCGATTAAGAACACTACATCGCCACGTCTCACGGTAAGGTTGACCGATTTCAAGATATCATCAGGGTTATTTACGTCACCAGCTAGCTCTTGTGTCTGCGTATTGATGCCGCCGTAGCGATAACCAACGTCAGTCAGTGATATCGATTGCCAGTCTTTTGCCACGTGGTCAGTCATAAATGCTGCTTGATAGTCAGCCAGCTCTAGAGACTGTATTTTGTCTAGTGCCACTTGAGCAGTCTGTAGGGTTGGATACGCACCAACCGCATGCAGAATGGGTGACTGCATAAATAGAATTGTTAGGGAGAATGTGGTGGCGACACCCATCGGTATATTCAGATAATTCGATACCGCGAACACCACGCCAATCGAGGCAAACATCATGATATTGGACCAGTTCACAGCAGATAAGTGAAAGGTGTCAGATTTTATGACGGTCTGTTGGTACGACTTGGCATGAGACAAAAAGTCGTCTGAATATAACTTTTCAGCACGGTACTGATTGAGTGCAAGCTCCTTACGGCCTTCTATAATAGATTGATAATCTTGGTATAAAAAATCATTAATCGCTCTGAGTTTTATCAAATGAGTATAGACGTGCTTGACTAAAATGGTGCTTATCCAGATTGTCATGACAATCCAAAACATGATGATAAACAATAGCGGTAATGACAGCCATCCTAAATAAAGGGCAACCCCCGCAGATAAAATGACGCCTTGAACCAACTCTGGCATGCGTACAAATGCAGTCGTAATAGACTGGATATCTGAAGATAAGCTGGCAATTAAGCGCGCACTACCCAAGTGATCTATCTGCGGCACTTTGGTATCTATAATTTGTTTGACCAGTTTTGTTCTGAGCTCGTACACAAACTGATGGCCCAGACGTGTCAACGCGTACTGTGATAAAAAAGTAGTGACTAATAGTAGTGCAATCAAGGCAGCAAAATAGCCTAAGCTGAGCAATGATAAAGTATCAAAGACAGGTTGACTGATAAAGGTATGATTTATATAAGCAATGATGCCCACACTGACAGCCGCATTTACCAAATTAAGCAGAATAACTTTGAGAAAAGGCAGGCGATAATGCGCCCAAATCATATTATACAAAGAAGTGGTAGTGCGTGAAGACATAATGGCTCGTTATGATAATAGTCGTATGTGTGATGGCAGAAAAAGATTGTTAGGCAAAGCCTGATTTTTGTATAAGTAGGGCTCAATCAGTGCGGCTTATAACTTGAGGGTTGCTGACATTACTTACCATACCTTTATGAATGATATTCGGCGGTATCTTATCAAGACAGCAGAAGATATATAGATATGCGTGGAATAGAAGAAGGTAGGCAAGACAAGTCAGATGAACTTTAGATGTTATTGATAACCATTAATATTTACAATATTGTGACGTCAATCTGTATATGTGTCAACGTGTTTGTGACCGTAAGAGGGAGTGCCGAATAATGTATTACCCAGTTTCAAATGATACGGAGAAAATGATAGAACACAAGCTCGATTGATTTCATCGTATCGATAGGAATTTATGATGGTTAAGAATAGGTAAAACGGTAGTATGAAATCCAAGGTAGCAGTGGTCAAAAAGATAGTAGATAACAATGTAATATATTAAAGACCGCTCGACAGCTAGGGATAGTCATTCCACTATAAAGGTATTGCTGCGTTAACCTCGCTTGAAGTATCACATATACACTTGGTTGCCTTGTACTACTTTTAAATTGAATCGACTATATGATCGGGTTAGTTTTATTTAACCAGCAAAAAATCGAATCAAGATAAGCCGATCGGTACAGAGTGATATAAATATGAGATCATGAGAAAAATTAAAGTAAGTATACTGTTCAAAGGGTAATTAAAACCCTTAAAGAAGAACAAAAGCTATTAAGTGAAGAAAATAAGACGATGGACTATCTTGTATTGATGTTAAGGTAAGATGAGCGCTAAGAGTGTGGTGAGATAAAGTCTTAGGAACTCTTAAAAGATAAGAGCGTACAATAGATTTAGCTTGATTTTTGTCGTTAGATTATTGGATATGTTCTTCTAAATTAATGACTACGAAATTGACAGCAGACATTCATACTTAATGGTAACTGGTCATAAAATATATGCCGTTTATCGTGTTTGGATTTGATTTTTTTGACAGGGGTAAACCATATAGGTTATATCTACAACTGTATAATTTTTATAGAGCCTGATGGAACAGAAGTTGGTTGTTATTTATATGGTATTTCTATTGGGTGATCCGTCAAACACCTAGTTTTTTGCAGCATTTGAAGGTTGCTCTGCCAAGTTAAAGGCTATCAAAAAGTTATCAAGGACTATATTCGTAGTATACGATATATCTTTTATACAGAAATTAATTCAAAAACTCAATATATTTAACCAATATTAGCTTAATAAACGGTTACTCAGGAAATTATCATGGGCAAAGTATTCAAAAAAATCATCGTTGAAGTGGCACTAGTAACCACGCTATTGGGGGTGACTGCCTGTGCGACCACAACGGCTAACAGCCGTATCGGTAATGATGGAGATACTCGCCGTGTTGATAATGTTGTATGGAATAATCAAGTTGACAGTGATATCAGTGCTGTATTAGCGAAACAAGTTGCGAGTGATGAAGCTCGACTGATATTTGTGCGCAAAAATGATGATGATCCTGAGCAAACCAGTGCCAATATTGCGATCAATAATAGATTTCAAGTCAGTTTGCATGCAGGCAATTATACAGCGGTCAATTCTTGTGTGGGCACAAACCAACTAAGTGCTCATGCAACTGGTTTTAAAGATAATGATTTGTTGGCGGAGCAGAAAGATTACCAATTAGTTGGTGGTCAAACATACTTTTTTTATGTAGATATGGATGAAAATGGCCAAGGTCTGCTAAATCAAATAACGACAGATAGCGCATTACCATTGCTAAGAAATAAGCGTTATCAAACGCATCAAATCAGTCGAGTCGTTCCTAACTGTCCTGCACCCGTAATTGCTACTACACCGTCAGTAACGCTGCCACCAGTCGTGGAGCAACCTGCCATATTGGCTGAAAAGGTGACAATTGATCTTGAAGTATTGTTTGAGACTGATAAAGCGGTCGTACGACCCGAATACTATACAAAAATAGCTGAACTAGCGGACTTTATGGCGCAATACCCAAATACAATAGCGACCATTGAGGGTCATACTGACAGTCGCGGTAGTGATAGCTATAACCAAGTTTTATCACAGCACCGAGTAAATGCTGTCAAAGAGAGTTTGATTTCGAAATTTGACATCGACGCTGAGCGTCTAAGTGCTATTGGTTATGGAGAGACACAGCCAAGAGCTAGTAACGATACTGTAGAGGGCCGTCAGCTCAACCGCCGTGTGGTCGCAGTTGTAGAAGAAGGTGTGCGTCATTGATAATTTTATTGTCCTTTGGTAACTGAAGTTGCCTGATATAAAAACAATTTAGCTGAAATATTTAAAATTAAAGGTAAAAAAATGAATACTATTATTATTAAAATTAATGACGCCGCTCAAACTATCAGCCAAGTATCTGTTATTACTAAAGATGGTATACCAACAGTTATTACTGCCACCGACAACGTCAACTATGAGTTTTTTGACACAGCTATTGGCCATGCTCCTAACCATATTATTACTAAGCGCCTAAAAAACGACTTGCATGTCTCATTCGAAGAAGAAGGGGTAGACAGCGATCTGATTATAGAAGGCTTCTACGATAATCCAGACAGTGCTTTAGTCGGTATTGCTGAAGATGGCGAGTACTATTACTACATTCCTGATACTGGCGAAACCTACGATTATGTGACTCAACTAGAAGTCGGTGATGTAGAAGGACAGGCGCTTGGCGGTGAAGAGTATATTGCAGCGGCCATACCTTGGTGGATACCTGCCGCGGCTGGATTGGGACTGGTTGGTTTGATTGCTGGTCTCGCTAGTGATGATAATGATAATAACGATAACGATAATGCTCCTATTGCTGAAGATGACACTGTATTGGGTGAAACAGGTCAGCCAATCACTATCGATGTCGTGGCAAATGATAGTGATCCTGAAAATGACTTAGATCCAACGACCGTCAAATTAATCGATCCTGTTACAGGCAATGAAGTCACTAGTTTAGTGATAAATGGTGAAGGTACTTGGCAAGTTGATCCTATGACAGGAGAGGTTAGCTTTACACCAGAGTCAGGTTTTACCGCTGATCCAACACCAATTGACTACGTAGTATCTGACACCAATGGCTTGCAGTCGAACCAAGCGACCATCGTTATTGACTATCCACAAACTGCTCCTATTGCTGAAGATGACACTGTCTTAGGTGAAACAGGTCAACCAATCACCATCGATGTCGTGGCAAATGATAGTGATTCTGAAAATGACTTAGATCCAACGACCGTCAAATTAATCGACCCTGTTACAGGCAATGAATTCACCAGCTTAGTGGTAGATGGTGAAGGTACTTGGCAAGTTGATCCTATGACAGGAGAGGTTAGCTTTACACCAGAGTCAGGTTTTACCGCTGAT
>NZ_JBEOOW010000007.1:0-209879 GCF_040309505.1 Psychrobacter sp. TB55-MNA-CIBAN-0194
GTGTCGTTACCCAATACGTCAATCAATACGGGCTGGTTTAATGGGCCTGATCCTACGTCATCTACTGCAACGGGGGCTGATTGTATATAGTCAACGGTAATGGTCGCTTGGTTAGATTTCAAGCCAGTACTGTCTGAAACCACATAGCTAACGGGAGTTGGATCGCCAGTAAATCCTGTTTCTGGCGTAAAGGTAACCACACCTGTGTCTGGGTCAACAATCCATTCGCCTTCGCCTGGTACGGTTAATGTTGTCACTTCAGAGCCATCAGCCGGATCAATGAGCTTGACGCTGGTTGGGTCTATGTCGCCATCAGGGTCGGTGTCGTTAGCCAAAACATCTATAACTACAGGTTGTCCCACCGTACCGCTTTGGGTTTCACCTATTGCTGATGGTGCGCTATTCTCGTCATTATCATCATTACTATTATAGCTAGCAATCAAACCTACCAAACCGAGCCCTGCTGCTGCAGGAATCCACCAAGGTATGGCTGCAGCAATATATTCTTCTCCACCCAAAGCTTGTCCTTCTACATCACCATTTTCTAACTGCGTGACATAGTCATACGTTTCACCAGTATCTGGAATGTAGTAATAATACTCTCCATCTTCAGCAATACCGACTAATGCACTGTCTGGATTGTCATAAAAACCTTCTATGATGAGATCGCTATCTTCACCGTTTTCTTCAAATGAGACATGTAAGTCATTCTTAATGCGTTTGGTAATGATGTGATTAGGTGCACGGTTAATCGCGGTATCATGAAACTCGTAATTGACTTTATCTGTCGCTTGGATGACTGTTGGCACGCCATCTTGGGTCACCACTTCTATTTGGTTGACGGTCTTATGCACATCGTTCGTTTTTACGATTATAGTATTCATGTTATTACCTTCTTTTTTTAATTCAGTGATACCGCTTAGTATTTCTAATTAGGCAAGTGTGGTTGCCTATGCATCATTTTTTATTAGCTGCTTGTGCGCTCTTCAACTACTGCAACCACACGACGATTGAGCTGACGTCCTTCTGCGTTATCGTTACTGGCTCTTGGCTGAGACTCACCATAGCCAATGGCAGTTAAGCGTTCAGGCGCAATCGAGAACTGTGTTATCAACACTTCTTTGACGGCATCTACGCGGCGCTGTGATAAAGCTTGGTTGTAGCTGTCACTGGCACGGCTATCGGTATGACCTTCGATGGTCACGACAGTATTAGGATATTTCACCATAAACGCGGCCAACTCAGATACTTTAGAATAATATTCAGGGCGTACTATGGATTTGTCTGTCTCAAACAAGACTTCAAGTTCAATGGTTACTTTTTCAGCGAGTACAGGTACAGTCGGTTGCACAATAGGTGGCGGTGTTACGACAGGCGCTGGGCAGTTAGGTACCACTCGGCTGATTTGATGCGTTTGATAGCGTTTAGCATCTAGTAATGGTAAGGCACTTTCAGCGGTTATCTGATCAAGCTTACTTTTGCCTGTGTCGTCCATATCTACATAAAAGAAATAGGTTTGACCGCCTACCAGCTGATAGTCTTTTTTGTCTGCTAGTAAGTCATTGTCTTTAAAGACAGTAGCATGTGCACTAACTTGATTGGTACCAACACAAGAATTGACGACGGTATAGTTACCAGGATGCAAGCTGACTTGGAATCTATTATTAATGGATAAATTGGCACTGGTTTGTTCTACATCATCATCATTTTTGCGGATAAAGACCAGTCTCGTTTCATCAGTATCAACGTTAGCAGCCAAGATTTTTTGGAAGTCAGTATCCACTTGGTTGTTCCATGTTACGTTACCCACTCGCCGGCTGTCGCCTTCATTATCAACACTACTGTGACCGGTCATGGCGCAAGCTGACAGACTCAATAAAAGGGCTGGCAATACGATAGCCGCTGTCATATTCTTGAATACTCTTTCCATGGTTCATTCCTAATTCATCAATGATTTGTGGGTAACTTTTCTGAGTTTTTCTAACAATACGCTATATTTGAGCTATGAACTTACATTAAGACAGTTTTTTTATGAACATACTTATTCAAAATAAGTATATCCGTATTATATTTGGCAAAAAAATACACATAATTTATGTGTAAGAAAGTAATAATGTATAATTACACATAACTCTGATGTATTGATTATATATCAATACTCACGATTCGTCATGTAACACAGCCAAACATTAGTCTAATTTTTCAAATGAAATATTCACTCACTCAGGATATATATAGCTTGGCTCGAGAAAAAATTCTTAATATTATCTAATAATTTTTATAAAAATAAATTACTTAACTTTTATTATTCTATTGATTCTTTTTTTCCAACAAACTGCACGACAGCACTAAGTCCTTGATGACGTTTTCCCTCTGATACCATACGCAGCTTTTCGACACCCATGATTTCTGTAAGCCCTGTGAGTTCACTCTGAAAATGATGTAGCGACCCAAAGCGCTCTATTTGACTCGCAGGCGGTCCTCCGATAGCATCTGTCTCTAGCTGCTCTTTGGTATAGGCTTCAACAATAAACACACCATTTGGCTTTAGAGCAGTGACAATCTGCGCATGTATATGTTGACGTAACGCGTCAGGTACATGTGCCCAGATAGAGACAATAGCATCCCATTTATTGGTACCAAAGGGGTAATCGGCCAAATCTGCCACTTGAGTTGTGATTATCACTCCTCTATCTTTTGCCAACTGTGTCGCTTTTGTCAGACCCACTTCGGACATATCCATCGCAGTAACGTTATAGCCTTGCTGCGCTAAGAAAACGGCATTCCTACCCTCGCCCTCTGCCAGACATAATACGTGCCCACCTGTGGGAATCTGCTCAAACGTTTCTCTCAAAAAATCATTAGGCTCTTTACCAAATGCAAATTCTGTGCCGCTATAGCGTTCGTCCCACATGTTTATCATCCTTTTTGTTTGAGATTATCTCTTACTTTGACGGTAGCTTACATAAGATAAGCACAAAGCATTAGTGAAATAGTCACTGTTGAATCAGTGGTTTAAAACTCGTCACACTACCAAGTTTTAAAAAACTTATGATTGTTTAGCACTATAACTATCTGACTAACTCACCTTATCCCACATCTTACTTAGACGCTTGGGTGATACTGCCATACGAGTTTTCATTGGCTGGGCAAATAGCTGAATACGATACTCCTCCACCATCCAGCGGTAGTCACTAATGGCGTCTTTGTCCGCACGCCCTGCTAGTCGCTCCATATGTAAATCTAATGCATAGACGCCATCCAGATCCGCATCCAGATTGTGCTCAAGGCGTTCAAGACGAACCTCTAATGCTTCTAGATAACGTGGATACTGTTGCCAATGGCTATAATCCATACGATAGACAAAATCAGCCAAATGTAAATCTTCTAGCTGATCTTCAATATCCTCGATAGACTCACCAAATATCTCCCGATCTAGCATCAATAATCCTTGGCGAATACGTTGCCATCGGGTATAGACGTTTTTAAGCGTTTTGATCACGCTTTGACCAGTCAATAAAAAATTGCCAGCCACGACTTCTAAGGTTTTCTCATACTCAGCTGAGGTAAACGGTAGCTCCTCAGCAAGCGCCACCGCAGTATCATCTGCATTTTCAGGCAAGTCTGTACTGTGATCAAATAATATATAATGCTCTTCAAGCGCCGCGTCTAATGCTGCATCGATGATGATAGTCTTAAGCTTACCCATATCGCCAAGTGGTGCAAAAGCCAATTTAAAGATACTGTCAACTTGACTAGTAAGCTGCTTTTTCTTTGCGCCAAGCTTGCTCTTAATTAAGGCAAGTACTCCGATACGATGCGCCTGTAATGCCGCATTAACATCCGTATATTGATGAATCGATACCGCTTCACCTGCTTCATCAGCGACCAAAGCCGCAAACTGCTTCATCACCACGCCTGCACTATGATGGTTTTTGCTAAAGGCAAAATGTTCAGGGAATTCAGTATGTGCCCCTTGCTGCTCATTAACGGCTTGACGGGTTTCACTGGCATGTCGAATCTGCAACGTTTGCAGGTCACGACCTTTTTCGATAATACGGTTTTTATCATCAACCACACAGATTTGGGGCTGTAAGTAGCGGTCAATCGTAGACGGACTAAACTTCTCTGGTGTCACTGACATAATACCGCGACGATTGAGCGCTTGGCAGAGCTGCTTCAATAGTCCTTGTCCACCAGCAGGTTGCAACTCGTCAAACAAACCATCAGCCGTATCAGGAATAGGAACTATCTGACGACGGATATCTTTGGGTAATGACTTAAGTAATTGCAGCACTAGCTCATAGCGCCAGCCAGGCACGCCCCACAATAGCTCGATGGCATCAAGCTGCGGCAACGCGACAAGCGGTACGCGAATGGTCACACCATCATCATCACTTGCTGGGTCAAAGATATAACGTAGCGGTAATTTTAAATCACCCAACTTCCATACTTCTGGGAAGTCTCCCGTGGTCGGTGCTTGGCTATTAAGCACATCATCATCGGTAAAGAATAAATGCTTGGTGTCAGATTTTTCGACCTCAGCGCGCCAGTCTTCAAAAGATTTACGACTGGCAATATGCTCAGGGATTTTTTTGTCATAAAACTGGTACAGCGACTCTTCATCGACCAACAAATCACGGCGGCGTAATTTATCTTCAATACGTTCGATGTCTGCGATTTTATCCATATTGTGCTGTAAAAATGGCGCTTGACGACCCAAGTTACCAGTGACCAGACCATCACGTATAAAGATTTCACGTGACTCGCTTAGATTGACTTGCTCATAATTGGTCAGCTGCTTACTGATAATAATCAGACCAAATAAACTAATCTGTGCGTAGGCTTTGACGCGACCTGTCTTTTTCGACCAATGCGGCTCAAAGTAGTGATACTTCAACAAGTCACCAGCAGCGGAGATAATCCATTCTGGTTCAATCTTGGCCACCGTGCGCATAAATACCTGAGAGGTTTCTACCACCTCAAACGCCATCACCCATGGTGGTATCTGCTTAAATACCGTACTGGCTGGAAATATCTTGGCTTTTTGCTGGCGAGCCGCGAGATATTCGCCACGATTTTCAGTTTTGTGAGCGATAGTAGATAACAGACCTGTCATCAACGCACGATGCAGGTTCGCGTACTTAACGGCCTTTAGCTCTTCATCTTCAATCGCCGTAGGGTCGCTAGTAGTAGCCTCTAGCGCCTTGCCCTTAGCAGCAGCTTTGGCATCATTGACATCGGTAAGCTTTAAATCAGTGACCATTTGCACCAGTTGGCGATGCGTCTGATGCCACTCTCGTACACGTGGAAAGCTCAGATAATTTTTCTTAGTAAACTGCTTGCGCTGATTACCAGACAAATTATTGCCGTTTTCGTCTTTTTCAAACAACGCTTTCCATAGGCTTAAATAGAATAGGAAGTCAGAGTCATCTTGGCGAAACTCAGCATGCTTTTGATCAGCTTGCTGACGTTTATTAACAGGACGCTCGCGTGGGTCCTGAACTGCAAGTGCGGCGACAACGATGAGCATTTCACGAATACAATCAAAGTCAGAGCCCGCGACCAACATACGTGCCAGCCTTGGATCGATCGGCATACGTGCCATCTTTTGACCAGTAGGCGTCAAGGCGAGATGATCAAGACCTTTTTTTGGTTTTGGCTTATTGGTTTTATTCGCAGAAGTGGCTTCAGTTTTAGAAGTAATGGCTCCTAGCTCGTCGAGCAATTTATGCCCGTCCGTGACCAAGCGGCTATCAGGTGGCTCAATAAAGGCAAAATCATCGACACTACCTAAGCGAAGATTGGCCATCTGCAAGATAACTGACGCTAAGTTGGTTCGTAGAATCTCAGGTTCAGTGAACTCTGGACGACCGCTAAAGTCTTCCTCGCTATAAAGGCGAATACAAACACCCGGAGCAACTCGACCACAACGACCTTTACGCTGATTGGCTGCTGCTTGTGAAATCGCTTCAATAGGCAAACGCTGTACGCGTGAGCGGTAGGAATAACGAGAGATTCTCGCAAAACCCAAATCAATGACATAGCGAATACCGGGTACGGTCAGCGCTGTCTCAGCCACGTTGGTCGCGATAACGATACGTCGACCACGACCAGACGGTTGAAAAATACGCTGCTGCTCTTCATAGGTCTGCCGCGCAAACAAAGGTAATACTTCGGTGTGCTTAGGTCCATGACGCTCTAGGACTTCTTGTGTCTCACGAATCTCGGCTTCCGTCGCGGCAAATATCAAGATATCTGCCTGATCAGCATGGCCTTTGCTTTGCGCATCACTGAAGCACTCTTCTACTGCGGCAACGATGGCACGTGGCAAGTTCTCTTCAAAGTCATCATAACTATCATCATCGGAGCTCGTAACAGGCTCATCAGTGAGTGGGCGATAGCGCACCTCCACTGGAAAGCTTCGACCCTCGACATTAAAGATTGGCGCAGGCACTTTGCGTTTAAGTTTGGCATCGTAATGACTAAAGTATTCACTAAAGCGCTTGGTATCTAGCGTCGCTGAAGTAATAATGACTTTTAAATCAGGACGCTTGGGCAGCATCTTTTTCAGATAACCCATAATAAAATCAATATTTAAGCTACGCTCATGTGCTTCATCGATAATAATCGTATCGTACTTACTCAAAAACCGATCATGACCCAGTTCAGCCAATAAGATACCATCGGTCATGAGCTTTACGACCGATTGTGCCGACCCTTGCTCATTAAAACGAATTTTAAAACTTATGGTATTCCCTAAGGGTTCGCCCAATTCTTCTGCAATACGGTTTGCCACGCTTCTCGCTGCTAGACGCCTTGGTTGCGTATGCCCTATCTGTCCTTTGATGCCACGTCCTGCTAGCATCGCAAGCTTTGGTAACTGCGTCGTCTTACCAGAACCGGTCTCACCTGCGACGATAATGACTTGATTATCGATGATGGCTTGAATCAAATCATCAGCACGTTGACTCACGGGCAAATCAAGGTTTAGCTTGGCTGGCAAGTCTGCAGGAATGCTATCAATACGTGTCTGTACTGCCTCTTGAGAGCGCGTTTTTATTTTGTCGTATTGCTCACGTTTTTTCGTTAACGCTTCATTGGCTTTTTCGTTATTCTCTTTTTTACTCAACACAACGGCACGTGCCAGCTCTCGCTCTAGACGCGTTAAGTAATAGCTATCTTTGGCGAGTACTGGTAAATCAGCGCTCATATGAGATTGAGCAGCTGTTTTATCACTGCTTGATGTGGCACTGTTTGGTGTGGCACTATGCGATGTAATACGTAAATTTTCGTGATTTGTATCATCACTTTCTTTATTCGGATTAGTGGTGCTATTGGTTTGACGAGTAGCATTTTCGTCAGATGCTTGTGTGGTATTCTCAGAATTATTGGGCATATTTACTTAGGCTATTTATTATTTAAAAGTGTTTAGATTATGGGGGTAATTTAAGTGCGATTCAAGTTGGTTCTGATGTTTGGTTGGTAACCAAAAAGGCGTTTACTGGTTTTCAAAGCGCTCAGTCAAAAGAGATTCAAGCTCGTCAGTCATAGGTTTAAATTTAAAATGCTCTGGCTCCATTTGAGCAATCAAAGCATACTGATCATTTTCAATCGAGTTATTTTCACAAGAAAAATGATTCATCTCCTGACCAGTGATGGCATTAATAATATAAAAAGAGGTATCGCCGTCTTCATACTGTGTCAAATTATAATAATTATTTGGATCCCGCATAGTGATATCAGTAGAATTGAGGTACTTCACATAATAGGCATCTTCAGTAGCTTGCTGTGCTTCTAGCTTTAAAGGGTTACCTTGAGTGGCAAAATAGTACTTGAGCATATAACCAATATCGCTATTAATCACATCCAAACGTAAATGCTCACCGTCTTCCGTGACACATTGATATATTATAAAGGGTTCATACACACGTGGACTAGTGGTCGTGTTTTCATCTTTCACACTCTCCCATTCCATGCCCATAATAGGTGCATCTAACATGACACCTCCCTCTTCCATCAATTTATAACCTATCGGTACGTCTTGATCATTTACCATAGATTGAGAGCTTGATAACTCACTGTTATCTTCTATAGCCTTTTCAGCCTCGTTACTTGATACTCCTGTAGTGTCATCAGATTTTTCTGGTTCATTCTTATTATTCCAGAACTCTACAGCCACTAGAACAGTGAACATTCCTATTCCCATGCCAATACCTGCAATAACCCACTTAAAAAATCCTTTCATGAAATTTTGCAAATATGCTCGCCCTATTTTATTTTTGTGGATGAGTTATTTATTCAATAATCTTGTTAATTATAATGCCAATTTTTTTAAATTCTTGATACTCAAATAGCCGACATATTCTTTATCTGCTAAATCCTCATCTATTGCTTTATCGACAACATCGATAGGCTCAATCACTAACTGAAAGTTTGATATCAGATCATTCACGTTATATATATCGTCTATATCTACTTCAAACTTATCATCAATATGTGAAGCAGCATCAAAAGGTGAGTTGCTATCTTCAAAAGTAAACTGCTGATAAAAAGCACTCTGTTTTGCTTGTTTGATAGCACCTGCTTGATTGGAGGCAACGATGAGTAACTTATAATGAAATTCTTCAAAACTGCCCTGCTGGTATCCACCGAGATTAATGAAAAACAGCTTTAAGTCTTTACTATGATCAGTTTGATTATCAACTTGCTTACTGGGCTCAACCAATTTAATAGCATGACCATCAACGTTGGTAACCGCACGATACGAGTCAATATGCCACTTGTTTTTTACTTCTGGCCAATGCTCATTGATATCTGCGATTAATTCACTCACCTGGTTGGCCACACCAAAAAAAATATCGTGCTGCTCAATCAAGCGACCTTTGGGCCGAGCACCCAGTTGAATCATATATAGGATTGGCATAAATCATTGCCTTATATCGTCATTCCACTATAAAAGTATGACAGCGTTAACCTCGCTTGAAGTATCAAATATACATCTACACTCGGTTGCCTTGTACTACTTCTAAATTGAATCGACTATAGGTAAAGTTATTAGGATGCACTTTGGCTTTGAACAACTGTCTTACTATTATTATCTTCAGCATATGAGCATGTTGCCAATGATAGAATACTTATGTATATTTTCAAAACTCTAGATATCATGAGAGTTTTCTCTACGTTCTTAATAAAGCGCAATCAATCATAAAGAAGACTCTAGATGAAAAAGTCGTTACCAGTGGTAAAAGTAATGTTTGCAGCAATCATGACTTTGTTAGCACTGTTTTCAATAGAGACTTTCTTTCAGAAAGAGTTAAAACTCACCTTTAAGGCCACCTATCACAACATTATTAAAGTCGAGGTTAAGTACCCTGATTCGAAAAATACAATATTGGTTTACGACGTACAACATCATCCTGAAAAAATTACCGCCATAGTCAATGATATAAACATACAAAGCTATAAATCATGGATAAGAGCCAATGGTGGTAAAGAAACAGGTGGTGTCGTCGGTATTTCTCTTTATGACAACACCAACCAAGCAGTTGCGAGTTTTTCTTTATCTCCAGATATACTACTGGAACGAGGAGAAAATCATAGACAGCTTGGTGTCAGTGGTTTTTATAGACTTATAAACCTAAAAGACTACCCAGCATTACAAGAAGTCTGGTGCAACCCTATAAATACTGGCACCTACAACAGTTTTGTACAAAACAAACTATGCTGAATACAATGTAAAACATCAATTATTGCTCTAAATAATAAGCTTACAACACACGCCCCGTTCTCAGTGCAAATGCCCAATCTTCTCGACCATTCTTTGAAGCCAATTGAGCAGCAGCCTCATAATCGTAAGGCACCTTAATATGTTCGGTTTGCCAGCGCTTCCCCTGCTCGGTATCAACACACCTAATGATTGCATAACTTGCATGAGGAGAATAGGTCTGCATTCTATGGACATTAGGCAAGTCATCTTCGTAGGCGGGATAACCAACGCTACCAGTATTGATAACCATTTGATCGGTCGATAGCTTTACCGTACGTGGGATATGAGTGTGACCACATACGACAACGGCACTATCAATACCATTGAGCAATGCCAGAATATCTGCATCGCTACGTACTCTCGGTTGACCTGTTTCTATATTTTCTAACAGATATACCATGTCATCCGTCGGCGACCCATGACACAGATAAACGTCTTTGCTTAAATAGCAATCAAAAGGCAAATCTTGCATCCATTTTATCGCGGCGGCAGGCAAGTCTTCGATAATAAAATCTAGCGTTGTATTACTCTCAATATCTGCCGCTGTCGCCTCATATATCTGCCTATCTTGGTTACCGCAAATAGTAATAATATCATCTCGATAGGTCATCAGCAGCTCATAAGTTGCTTTCGGCGCAATCGGGCCATACAAAATATCACCAAGATTGACGATTTGTTCTACATTACGACGCTTTATGTCTGCAAGAACCGCCTCTAGAGCAAAGACATTGCTATGAATGTCAGAAATTGCAGCGATGGTACTTATCTGCTGATCATCAAGGTTCATCATATTACTTACCTCCTCTCACCAATAAGATCTTATACAAATACTAAGAAGAAAATATTAAAAACCTCAGAAAGTAAAAAACCCGATGTTTAAGCATCACTTAAAACATCGGGTTTGGTTTCATTACTATATTATTTGCTAAGCTATATTAAGAAAAAATATGCCCACAGCCCCACAACAAAGGTGGCGATAATATTAAGAATGATACCGGTACGAATCATCTCTGTTTGCTTGATGAGACCTGTACCAAACACAATAGCATTCGGTGGCGTCGCAACTGGTAGCATAAAGGCACATGATGCACCAATACCAATGACCAATACCAACACTTCATGTGGCAAGCCCATCTGCTCTGCAATAGCAGCAAATACTGGCACCAACAATGCAGCAGATGCTGTGTTAGATGCAAACTCAGTTAAGAAGATAATGAACGCAGATACCGCAATCATCACAACAACCAGTGGTGCCGAAGACAAGGCATTAGCGACCGTTTCACCCAGTACTAGAGATGCACCTGATACTTTTAACACTGTCGACAGCGCAATACCGCCACCGAACAGCATGAGAACACCCCAATCCGTATTGTCAGAGACTTGCTTCCACGATACCAATCCTAAACTCACCACTGCTGCCGCTGCCGATAAAGCAATGATGGCATCTGTATCAGTGATATCTAGTGCTTCACCAATTTGTTTGGAAAATATCCAACTCAACGCAGTAACAATGAAGACAATAATCGTCACCACACGCGGTTTGTTCCAAGCAATAGGCTCATCTTCTACGATCACGATTTTACGATTTAGATTAGGTTTGAGGAACACATACATCGCACCTAATAATAGTGGCAATAACACCAACATCATAGGTATACCAAACTTCATCCAGTCAATAAAGGCGATATCCAGTGCCTTTGCTGCGATAGCATTAGGTGGCGAACCGACGATAGTACCCAAACCACCCAGACTTGCCGAGTAAGCAATACCTAGTAGGACAAATACAAACGTACCACGATCTTTTTCACGATCGACCTGTGTCAATATCCCAAGCGCTAACGGTAGCATCATCGCCGCAGTGGCCGTATTCGATATCCACATTGACAAAAATGCCGTCACGCCAAATATCAAAAACACAGCAGTGTTTAGCTTACCACCTGACATCGATAAAATCTTTAATGCGATTTTTTTGTCCAATTGCTGTACATGCAAGGCGGCTGCCAAAGCAAAACCACCAAAGAACAAATAAATCGTCGGACTAGCAAAACTCTCTAAACCGATTTTGGCATCGAAGTCTGGTATGCCAATCAGTGCACCCACGACCACGACCAATAGCGCAGTAATGGTAACGTGTACCGCTTCCGTTAACCACAGCACGCCAATGAAAAACAACAAGGCTAGCCCTTTATTGGCATTAATATCGAATGGCAACACATTATAGATAATCATAGCGACAATCGCCGCAATAGCGACAACAATCAATCCTTTACCAGTACCCTTTGGAAAGGTATCGGTAAATAAATACTCATTACCATCGTTAGGTAGATGGCTGTCTAGTTTTTGCTCTGACATAAAACGTCCTTATTTCCTCAAAGACAGTGTGAAAATGCCCTACATATGAAGGCAACTATAGTATTCACTTTGTCATTAACCCAAAAAAATACGTGGCTATCATAGCAGATATATGACAGAAAAATTAATTGACAAATTACTTAATAAGTTTATACCAGAACATTCTTTTAACTATTCTTAATGCTCACATATTTATTAGCAATGAGTTCTATGTTACCTGTGGCGTAATTATGCATTTTATCTATGCACTAGAAATAGAAGCGCACCATTGAAGACCTATATAATCTCTGGTTACATATATTCACTAAACAAGTGTACACCGTATGTATACAAGAGTATAGCCGTCTCTCATACTGACAGTCGAGCTAAATAATAGTAGATATCTCAAAGCCTATTTCTATTAGAGATTTATGCTAGAAATACATAAAAATAAACAGGAGCACTTTATGACAGATGCAAATAAAACTGACTCAACCACAAAAATGGCACCGACAGACATCAATCAAGACGGTCTAGCCAAAGAAGATCAGCAACGTACTGATGACTCTGCATTAGATATGATGCAAGGTATGCACGAACATGAGGACCATGAAGAATAAAGCGAAAAATAAATGACCGCTTCATGTTTAAAACAAAAGAGAATAGGCGCTTATTATGATGATGAGCGCTTTTCAGATCTTGGCAGTCTTTTTTCTGGCAAGTGATCTGACGCATAGTTATATATAAATGCTGCTGTCAGTACGATAGTGATAGGCACTAGCAACGCGCCATAGCCTACTTTGGCGTACAAAAATGCCCCGACGACACTGCCACCGCAAAAGCAATACCAAATAATAGCTTGGAAACCTAGTGTCGGCTTGCTGATCGAACGACCTGCCAACCAATTACCAATCGCTGCGCCCATGTCTGACGTCAATCCTGTGAGGTGAGTGGTACGGATGACGGCACCGCTATAAGTAGCAACCATGGCATTCTGTAATCCACACGCCATCGCAGCGGCTAACTGTCCTAAATAATCGTGCTGTTGATACAACCAATAGCTAATCAGCAGTAATGACGCCTCAAGATATAACGCACGGCCATAACGTTTACCCAGCTTTAAAGGTGCTTGGCCTATCACGAAACCACTCAAGACCGCACCCGCTAAAAAAGACAGCAGCAGCGCACCAATATACAAAATACTGTGCACATCTAAATAAGCAATCGCTGATGCAAATAAGCTCACATTACCAGTAACATGAGAGACTGATAAATTAGCAAAGCCCATCAATGCAGCAGTATTGACGCAGCCCGCACTAAACGCAAGCACTGCACCACCCCACAATATCCACTTTGGTAGTTTAGTTATCATATTCACTGCCTGAACGCTAACTTAAAAATAGCCCCTAGTATAAACCAAAAAAGGCAGCCAATTGGCTGCCTTCCTTATTTCTTAAACGCTATTTTTTAAACAATGCTATTAATTACCTAAGAATACTCTCAATTATCTAAGACAGTTACTTTGGTTCGTCCAACATCATTAACTGCTCGCTAATGGCAACGGTATTAAAACCAGCATCAACAAACATAATTTCACCAGTAATCCCAGATGCCCACGGAGATAATAAGAACAATGCAGCATTACCTACTTCTGTCTGGGTAATGTTACGTTGTAGTGGTGCGATTTTTTCGCTGACATCGAGCATTTTACGGAATGATTTGATACCACTAGCAGCAAGCGTACGGATAGGACCTGCTGAAATCGCATTAACACGGATGCCTTCACCGCCCATAGAGGTCGCAAGATAGCGTACACTGGCTTCAAGACTGGCCTTTGCCATGCCCATGACATTGTAGTTCGGCAATACTGAGATGCTACCTTCATAAGTTAATGTCAGCATAGAGCCGTGACGCATGGCTAGCAATGCGCGAGCTTCTTTGGCTAATGCAACAAAGCTATAGCTTGAGATATCATGCGCAATATGACTGCCTTCACGAGTGGTCGCGTTGACAAAGTCGCCATCTAGCTGATCCATCGGTGCAAAGCCAATTGCATGTACCACACCGTCAATACCATCACCCCAATGAGCAGTCACTTGCTCAAAGCAAGCAGCAATAGACTCGTCAGATGCTACGTCACACTCTAGTACCAAATCTGCTTCGAATTTTTCTGCAGCCATATCCACACGTTTTTTGATCTTATCGTTTGGGTAAGTCAAAATCAGTGAAGCACCTTCACGGTGTAGCGCTTCTGCGATTGCCCAAGCGATAGAGAGTTTACTTGCAATGCCCGTTACGACAAATCTTTGTCCTTGAAGTAGCATAGTATTTCCTTTTGAATCGATCAAATTTATTGATATTAAAAAATTATTTAGAGTTGTTATATATGACAGATAGCCAGTGATAATTAAACACAAATGATAGGTGAACTATTATACACGAATTAATTTAAGTAAACAGTCGTAAACTAGATTTGCCTACAATGGTGCCTAATATTGATTAAACATTGAACTACGAACCACAGCAGTATGAAGTTAAGCAGATTTCAAGTATAATCACAGCCCTTCCCAGCTTGCACAATTTTTATAATAATCCTTTACAACCATTGTTTGTAAACAAGGATTTAGCGTTAAGCTACACCCACATTTTGGATGGCTGCCAAACTTATGAGTAACACCCTAACAATAACATCAAATTACCAAGAGAGCGCCGATTCTTATCGTCAATTGATCGGCTCAACTGGTGAAGACTTGCACCGCCCTGGTCTTGAAGAAACACCCATGCGTGCCGCAAAAGCTTTTGCCCATTTAACCCAAGGCTATCATCAGAACTTAGATGAAGTCGTCAATGATGCGCTGTTCCCATCGAGCAATCGTGAGCTAGTATTGGTACAAAATATTGAGTTTTATTCATTGTGCGAGCATCATATGTTGCCGTTTCATGGTATCGCACATGTCGGCTATTTACCTAACGGACAAGTCTTAGGCTTATCAAAATTTGCCCGTATCGTTGATATGTTTGCCCGTCGTTTGCAAGTTCAAGAGAACCTAAGCGAACAAATAGCACAAACTATTATGGAAGTCACTGGTTGCCGCGGCGTCGCTGTCGTGATGGATGCCGCACATATGTGTATGATGATGCGTGGTGTAGGTAAACAGCATTCCACTACACGTACGATGTCGATGTTAGGCGAGTTTGTCCATGATAATCAAGCTCGTACAGAGTTTTTGAGCGCGATACCTAAGCGTCAACCTGCTTTTTGATTATTAGCATAAAGAGTCATTAAATATAGAGTCATTAAATATTCAGAAATAAGAAAAGGACGCATTAGCGTCCTTTTCTTATTTTAGTTCTGTCAAAAGTTAAGAAGCAATTGGTTTTACGTCATCAATCCAATCACCGTAACCTTCTTTTTCCATATCTGCTAATGGTACAAAACGCAGTGCTGCTGAGTTCATACAGTAGCGCTTGCCTGTTGGTGCAGGGCCATCATCAAATACATGACCGACATGAGAGTCAGCATAGCGACTACGAATTTCCGTACGAACGGAGAAGATACCGCGATCTTCTTTTTCAACGACCATATCTGTGCTTAATGGACGAGTAAAGCTTGGCCAGCCTGTTCCAGACTTGTATTTATCACGAGAAGAGTACAGCGGCTCACCTGATATGACATCGACATATAAACCAGGCGCTTTATTATCCCAGTATTCATTATCAAAAGCGCGCTCAGTGCCCTCTTCCTGAGTCACCTTATACTGAATATCACTGAGTGATTTCTTTAATTCACTCTTGGCAGGTTTTACAAAGGTCTTTGAATTAAAACCAGTAGTAGCCACTGCGGTATTTGAAGGTGTGGTTGATGTATTTACTGTCACACTACCAGCAGCTGGTTTGAACTGACTAAAATCCAACTCATAGTTTTTACCATATACGCTCTCGATAAACTGGTAGCGACCAGAGTTGAAGGTATACGCTTTATAACGAAGTGGGTTCTTTTTATAATAATCTTGATGATAATCTTCTGCTGGGTAAAAGGTACTGGCAGGAACGATTTCTATCACCACTGGCTTGTCATAGACGCCAGAGTCTTGCAACGCTTTTTTCGCCGCTTCTGCCGTTTGCTTTTCTTGTTGATTATTATAGAAAATAGCAGGTCGATACTGGGTTCCACGATCTACATACTGGCCGTCAGCATCGGTTGGATCAGCGATACGCCATAATGCTTGTACTATGCCATTATACGTTATTTTCGTCGGATCATAATATACTTGTGCCGCTTCCGTATGACCGGTACCACCTGCCGATACCTGTTTATAAGTTGGATTCTGAGTCTCACCACCTGTATAACCTGATACCACTTCCACAACACCAGGTATCTTCTCATAACCCGCTTCTACACACCAAAAACAGCCGCCAGCGACTGTTGCCACAGCCAAATTAGGATCTGTAGGCGCATAAGGGTTATTACCAGTGGTTGGTGGCGTGGTCTTCGCAGTATTTTCAGTGGCAGCACAGCCGACAAAGAAGGTACTGCTCGCCGCAACAACCATAGCAGCGACCTTGGTGTTTAGTTTGAGGTTCATTAGAATATCCTAAAAATAATGTTATGGAGTGAGGCTACACAGTTATCATAACCCTTGTGTGTCACTGGAATACACCTAGTTTGTTATAAAAATTTAACGTAGATTAAAAACTCTGTACTTAAACTGAACAATCATCGTCTAATGTTTTTGGTTTAAGCTATTTCTTAGGTTTTTACTTTCGAATAGCGGTTTTTTGAGTATTTATAAGCTAAACCCATACAGCGTAATAACGGAAAAAGAGCACGCTACACTGGTGGTAGCATGCTCTTTTTATACCGCATTTATATATCTTAGGCTACTTTAGTACTTTCTGTTTTGTCATTCATACAGTGATCACTTGCCTGCTTGATCTTTATCAAGATATCTTTTATTTCAAATGCTGTGAGGTAAAGTGGTACTGCATAGGTATCACTGACCTCTTTTGCAGCGGCTTTAACAATATTATCAAAATCACTGGTTTGTAAGCCATCAACAGTAGGGTCTATATTTAAGTCTGTAATTAGCTCACGTACTTGAGCGATTAGATAATCCGTTATTGCACTGTCAATACTGTCACTTCCAGCTGCTTGATCTGTGTTTACTATGCCTGTTTTTCTAGCCAATGCCGCCAGTCTTTTTTGGCTTGCTTGACGGTTCACATCCAAAACATAAGGCAACACAATAGCATTTGCACGACCATGAGGAATACGATAATACGCTCCTAACTGATGAGCAATCGCATGCACATAACCGAGACCAGCTTTATTAAAGGCAATACCACCATAATGAGCAGCCACACCCATCGCTTCTCTTGCTTTCAGGTCGCCACCGTCCTGATAAACTATCGGTAAGTACTGCATAACAGACTTGACCGCAGAGGCCGCATAATAGTCGGTCTCTACGCTAGCGTTCACACTCATCCATGCCTCTAACGCATGTGTCAGTACATCGATACCCGTATCAGCGGTAATATGAGCTGGCATGCCTTTCATAATAACCGGATCAATCGCAGCTGCTAATGGTACCATTCTAGGATCAATAGAGAGCGCCTTTTGATGTGTCTTGTCATCAGACACTACCGCACCGAGTGTGGCTTCTGAGCCAGTGCCCGCCGTCGTCGGCACACAGTACAGCGGAATGGCGGGTTTTCTTGCTTTGAGGATACCAATGAGCTGCTTAGGTTCGCAGCGATTACCCTGCGACATCGCCATCATTTTGGCAGCATCAATGACCGAACCGCCACCGATGGCGATGATTGCATCGCATTTTGCTGCTATAGACTGGCGTAGTCCTTCTTCGATGACTGCAAAAGTAGGATCTGGCGTAACACCATCATAGACATGATAGCTGATATTTTTTGCGTCTAGATAATCGGTGACTTTCGCAGGTATACCAAGCTTATTTAGTACCGCATCAGTGACAATAAAGACATTGGTGCTGCCTTCATTGATGAGCATATCGCACAGCTCATGACAGGAAGACTCACCGACGAACAGCATTGGTCTTCTGATCGAAATGACGTAAGAAAATGCCTTCAGCACTTTGGCGCGAGTCTTAGCAACGGCGACATACCCTGCATGTTGCAATCCAGTGCTACCTACTAATTTCGAAATACTATTTTGCTTCTTCATGGGTAAACAGTCCTTTTAATAATACCAAAATAGTAATAACAACCATTTTAATCAGCGACTAAAAGCCATTAGTAAAGTGACAGCACATCTATATAGTCAATCCTCTATAAATTGGATACGGTGTCAGTCTCGCTTAGTCTACGACTTGTAGTACTTTCACTCGGCTTCCTTGTATCCAAATTATATTGAACTAACTATAGTGTCAAAGCGTGCCTTAATATTTACGCTGAAAAAACGATGCTCTATCCTTAGTTTATCACTGCTATCCATATGATATCGCTATTAATATGAACTGCTACAGTCAATTCCATTTATGTCAGGTCTGATGTCACGACTAAGTGCTACTCGCCTGTAGTAAACGCCTGACATACGGATGTTGCGGATTATGAAAAATATCTTCAGTACTCCCTGACTCTACACACGCACCGTCTTTTAATACCATAATTTTTTGACATAGCGCCCGCACGACTTTTAGGTCATGGCTGATAAATACATAGCTAATTTGCAGTTTTTGCTGAATCTCACGTAGTAAATTAACCACTGTCACCTGCGTGGTACTGTCCAGCGCAGAAGTCGGTTCATCCAATATTAATAGACTTGGCTGCATGATAAGCGCCCGTGCGAGTGCCACACGTTGTCGCTGACCACCAGACAACTCATGCGGATAGCGCTGCGCAAACTCAGCTGATAAATGTACGGTAGCCAAACTATCAATGACTGCCTGCTGACGAGTGGCCTTATCGACACCTTGGACGAGCAACCCTTCTTCAACGATTTGCATCACTGTCATACGAGGATTGATACTGGCAAACGGATCTTGAAACACCATCTGAATCTGCGAGCGAAAAGTGCGTAGCTCACGTTTCGATAATGCCGCAATATCTTGCCCATTGACTATTATCTGTCCATCAACACGCGCCGTATTACCAAGTAACTGACTTAAAGCAAGCGCCGTCGTCGTTTTTCCAGAGCCGGATTCACCTACGATACCCAGTGCCTGTCCTTTATGCAGCGTTATATCTAGACTTTTAACCGCATCAAACCAACGCTTTGTACCGCCAAATAAGCTTTTTTCCATTGGGAACTGTACTTGTAACCTATTTACTTGCAATACCGTTGACGGCTCACTTTTATTATCATCCAATATAATTAACGCTTGACCAAAATCCTGCTGGATAAGCGTGCGGGTATACTCTGCTTTGGGCTGATTAAATACAGCGGCCGTTTGTCCTTGTTCAATCGTCTTTCCTTGGCTCATAACGATGACATCATCACTATAACGTCTGACCAAATTGAGATCATGACTGATAAGCACCATTGCCATATTATGCTGACGCTTTAGATCGTCTAACAGCTCAAGAATCTCATGTTGCAAGGTCACATCAAGTGCCGTAGTCGGCTCATCAGCGATTAAAATATCAGGCTGCTGTGCCAATGCCATCGCAATCATGACGCGCTGACGCTGACCACCTGATAGCTCATGCGGATAGCGATTCATCTTATCAGCAGGATCGGTAATATTAACATCGTCTAGCAAGGCGATACTTTGTTCGCGCCATTGCTTTTTAGGAATACCACTTAGGCGCAGTGACTCAGCAATTTGTTTAGCGACCGTATGTAGAGGATTAAGCGCAGTCATTGGCTCTTGAAATACCATGCCAATACGCTGCCCACGCACAGCACGTAGTGCCGTGTTCCGCCCTTTACCATTAGCTACCGGCAATGCTGTCATACCTGCTGAATCTGCCAGCTGTACCTTGCCTGTAACGGTTAAGCCATCTGGTAATAATCCCAGCAGCGCGAGACTGGCTATTGATTTACCAGAACCTGACTCACCAACGATAGCTAGGGTTTGCCCTTGCGTCAGCTCATAAGACAACTCATCCACCAAAGGCACGCCCCCATCGGTATGAATACTGAGCTTATCTACCGACAGTATGACTGTGTTTGTTGCCTGACCATTATTTTTATTTAATCGGTTATTTTTAGCAGTCGTCATTGTCATATTAAGAGCGCCTCGGATCAAATGCATCACGTAGCGCTTCGCCAACGAAGATGAGTAGCGATAAAATAAAGGTCAAACTGAAGAACCCAGATAAGGCCAGCCACGGTGCATCCAGATTATTTTTACCTTGTACCATTAGCTCACCAAGCGATGGTGAACCTGGCGGTAAACCGTATCCTAAAAAGTCTAGTGCCGTTAAGGCAATGATATTCGCCGTTAAAATAAAGGGCAATTGCGATAAACTTGAGGCCAAAGCATTCGGCAAAATGTGTCTCAGCATAATCTGGCTGTCCGACACACCAAGATTGCGAGCAGCTCGGATATAATCAAAGTTACGCGCGCGCAAAAACTCTGCCCGTACCAAACCCACCAGACCCATCCAGCCAAACAATAGCATCAGGGCAAACAGCATGGTGATACTTGGACTGAATAAGCTGACCAAAATAATAATCATAAACAGCTGAGGCATCCCGCCCCACACTTCCATAAAACGCTGCCCGATTAAATCAACCCAGCCACCGTAATAGCCTTGGATGGCACCGACAATGATACCTATCAATGCGCCTGCAAGTGTCAATGCCAAGCCAAATAGTAAAGACACTCGCAATCCATAAAGTATGCGTGCCAGTACGTCACGGCCTAAGTCATCCGTACCAAGCCAGTTTTGGGCGTTAGGTGCCGCTGGATAAGGAATGCCTAGCTCTACGTTGGGTGTCTGATCGGCAAAGGGAATCGGCGGCATAATATAAAAGCCCTGCTCATCAATCAATGCTTGCACCGCAGGATCTTTGTAATTGGTTTCGGTTTCAAACACACCACCAAAAGTCGTTTCAGGATAAGCCTTTATAACAGGAAAGTAATAGTCACCTTGATACTGCACCAGTAGCGGTTTGTCATTGGCAATCACATTGGATGCCATACAAATGGTAAATATCAGCGCAAAAACAAATAGCGAGATAACACCAAGGCGATTTTGGCGAAAACGGTTTAGGCGTGCCTGCCAGATAGGATTTAGCCGACGTTTTTTTGGCATAGAAACAGGAGAGTCAGATGAGGGTATTGAAGGTAATAGATGACTTGACATTAGCGCCCCTCAAAATCAATACGGGGATCAATCAAGTGATAACTTAAATCGCTGATTAATTGTAATAACAATCCCACCAAGGTAAAGATAAATAACGTACCAAAGATTACTGGATAATCGCGCTGTTGAATGGCTTCAAAGCCAAGCAAGCCCAAACCATCTAATTTGAAGATAATCTCAATCAGAAAGTTACCGGCAAAGAAAATACCAACGATAGCGGCTGGAATACCAGCGATAATGATTAACATAGCATTACGGAAAACATGCCCGTATAACACTTGCCGCTCTCCTAAACCTTTGGCACGAGCGGTAAGCACATATTGCTTGCCTAACTCTTCTAAAAAGCTAAATTTGGTCAAATAGGTCAAGCCAGCAAACCCACCGACCGTACTTGCCAATAAAGGCAATGCCAAATGCCAAAAATAATCTTTCACTTTTCCAAGAGCACTCAATTGGTCAAAGTTCTCGGAAGTTAGCCCTTGTAGTGGAAAGATATTCCAGTAGCTGCCACCCGCAAAGAACACCAGTAGTATGACGGCAAATACAAAGACGGGTATCGCATGACCGATAGCGAGCAGCATAGCCGTTGCTTTATCAATCCCAGAGCCATGATGCATGGCTTTATAGACCCCGAGTGGAATCGCTATCATATAAATTAGCAGCGTACTCCATAGCCCAAGCGAGATTGATACTGGTAGCTTCTCTACAATGAGGTCGGTTACTGTCTGACCTTTAAAAAACGACTCACCAAAATCTAGCTGGGCATAATTCTTTAGCATCAGCCAAAAACGTTCGGGGGCCGATTTATCAAAACCATATTGCGCATTAATCGCTGCCACCATCTCTTCAGATAGACCGCGCGTACCCTGATACGTGCTGTTATTGCTACCTGCACTGCCCGCACCAATATTACCAGCCAGCGCATTGTCTTTTGCGCCTTGTTCAATAAGCGCAAGCTGCTGCTCAACAGGACCGCCGGGGGCTGCTTGTACAATGACAAAGTTTGCGAGCAATATTAAAAATAGCGTCGGTAATATCAACAGTAATCTTTTTAAGATATAACGACCCATAACAGCAGCTTCCTAACATAACAAACATGACGATAGAGAAAACGAGCGGTGAACGCAGTTAGAAGTTATTTTTTAACTCACGTAAAGCAGCAAATACGGTCAAAGACTTATCATCGTTGATGCTCATTTTAGCCTTCACACCTGCTATCACACTGGGCTCTTGTGTACGTAAGAATACATTTACCATACGCTCATGCTCTAGGGTCACAGGTAATGTCGGCATACCTTGTGCGGTTTGCGCTTCTGCTTGTGCCAATGCTTGCTGCATTGCCTCATTGGCAGGCTCAATCGACAATCCAAAACGTAAGTTACTGGCCGTATATTCATGCGCAGGATATAGTAGCGTCTCAGCAGGTAGACCATTCAAACGCTTAAAGCTGTCATGCAATTGCTCAATCGTACCGGTAAATACACGTCCGCACCCTGCACTAAATAGCGTGTCACCACAGAAGCAATGCTTTCGCCCATCGATATCTAAAATATAGGCCACATGGCTCGCTGTATGACCAGACACATCCCAAACCTGTGCGGAGCAGCCCCATGCACTTACCGTACTGCCGTCTTTGATAGTTTGATCTTCATCGACATTATGCTCCGTATGCGCCACTAGGTGAGTCATCGGATAAGACTCTTGTAGCGCTGCGACGCCGCCGATGTGGTCATGATGATGATGCGTGGTCCAGATAGACGTCAGTTCTAGATTATTTTCTTCTAGGTAGGCAACGACAGGTTCAGCCTGACCTGGATCAATGACAATCGCTTGCTTATTGTTTTCATTAATCAATGTCCAGATATAATTGTCATTGAACGCTTTAATCGGGTGAATACAAATACTCATGGTAAATCCTTACGAATAGTTATCTCTGTTGCTTAATTTTTATCAGATGTTTTTGTGAAACGCTTCAACATTCAAAATTGTTGATTTTTACTTTTTTAAATAGGTATTAATACGAGCTTCTGCTGCTTTATCCGTCCACCAGTAGTCGATGCCGACAGCATTGGTAGGCAGTTTTTCTGTATGGCGGTATTGATTCCAGTAGGCGACATTGGTGCCTGACTTTCCATATAGTGGCACTAAATAATGACCAGCACGTAATAAGCGGTCTAGCACTTGGGTATATAGCACAATCTCTTCACGATTCTTAGCACGACCCAACTTGTCTATGACATCGTCGATTGCCACGTTTTTAATACCCGCTGTATTTCTATTACCTGCTTGGTCAGCTGCCGCGCCACCCCAAAAGCTGGCCTGTTCAGCGCCAGGAGATAAGCTCTGCGCAAATACATCCACCACCATATCATAATCAAAATTGCGCATACGCTCATAATATTGCGGGCCATCGACTTGACGCAAGGTCGTATCAAACCCTAAACGCTTCAAGTTGCGAATGTATGGCAACAGCACTCGTCCCATGGTTTCGCCTGTCATCAAAATCTCAATTTGAGCAAGCTGTCCATCAGGCTGATACAGCTTCATATCCTCATAATAGAAACCCGCATCTAGCAATAGCTGACGTGCCTCTAATAGCCCTTGACGATTAAAACCGCTACCATCAGTAGTAGGCAACTGCCATTCTGCCAATACAGCCTGACGTTGTATGGGTTCAAGCTTAGATAACAAAGGGGTTAGCACTTGCATCTCAGCAGTAGATGGCGTATTCGTGGCAGCAAGCTCAGAGCCATGAAAGAAGCTCTGTAAGCGCTCATATTGCCCATGAAATAAGGTTTTATTCATCCATTCAAAGTCATAAGCCACCGTCAATGCCTGACGAACACGAATATCTTGAAAGATTGGCCGACGCATATTCATCACCAGACCTTGCATCGGTACTGGATTTTGACTGCTTATCGTCTCTTTGTTAATCAGTCCTGCTTTTACCGCAGGGAAATTATAACCGGTTGCCCAGTTAGACGCTTTGTTCTCAGGGCGGAAGCGATATTGACCAGATTTAAAACCTTCAAACGCAATCTCATCACTTTGATAATACACAAACTTAATTATATCAAAGTTATAACGACCACGATTGACCATTAAATCACGTCCCCAGTAGTTGGAATCGCGTATATAGCTGACCGCTCGCCCTGCATCTACACGTCCGAGCTTATAAGGACCACTGCCCATCAATGGCGTTAGACTAATCTTCTCAAAATCAGCATCGATAGAGGATTTGGCAAAGATAGGAAACTGCCCGACCGTTAACAAGATTTCTTTATTCTCATCAGACACAAAGACAAACTTTACTCGTTGCTTATCCAGAACTTGAACGTCCTTAATATCACCCAAATAGCTGCGAATATACATCGGGCCTTTGTTCAATATCGCGTCAAAAGTGGCTTTGACATCATCGCTAGTGACTGGCGACCCATCCCAAAATCGTGCAGCAGGATTGATATGATAAATAATCCAACTGGTGTCATCAGGGTCATACGTCACCTTGCTTGCTAGCTGCGGATACATCGTAAAGGCTTCATTTAATGAGCCAGTCATCAAGGTATCATACAGATAGTCGGTACCAGCCATTGCCACACCAGTGGTCATCCATTTATTGGCAGCATTAAAAGTGCCACGCGCATCGAGCGAGAGCGTGCCGCCTATCGGTGCATTTGGATTGGCATAAGGCATGAATGTTGCGTCAATATAGTGAGTAGGACTGTTATGACCAAGCGCAGTCATGGTGATTGGCGCTGCGATACTGACAGGTATACAGCTCACTGCGGCAATTAGCATTATGGCTTTTAGCATGGTGTTTTTTATCATAATAAAGTTATAACAAGCCCTTTTGCCAAACTAATGAATATATTTAGAATTTAACTAGTGACTGCATGCTAATTGAAAACTCGCTAAGCATGATAAGTTGCACAAAATTTATCATAACAAACTTCAGTTTTTTAACCTAATGGTTTGCCATGCAAAATGTGTGGTATTACAAACCATTCATCTATCCACCAAGCAAACATGCTGATTTTAGACAAAAAAAGACGCAGCTCATAAAGTTGCGTCTTTTTTTCTAAAACTGGTGCTGATTTAAGCGTGCTTTTTTTCAAAGGCAATCATAAAATCAACCAGTTGCTGTACCCAGTCTAGTGATACGGCATTGTAGATACTGGCACGCATACCGTCCACATCACGGTGACCTTTTAGGTTCATCAAGCCTGCGGCGGCTGACTCTTCTAAAAACACTTTATCAAGACTGCTGTCTGCCAAGGTAAACGGCACATTCATAATAGAACGATGTTTAATGGCTACTGGATTGTTATAGAAATCGCTGTCATCAATCGTTTTATAAAGTAAGTCTGCTTTTTGCTGATTAATCTTGCCGATAGCAGCCACGCCGCCTTGCTCTTCTAACCAATCAAAGACCAGTCCTGCCAAGTACCAAGAATACGTTGCTGGCGTGTTTGACATAGACTCTTTTTCGGCTTGATGCTCGTAGTTCATTAGCAGCGGACACCACTCACTCGCCTGCCCTAATAGATCCTCACGAATAATCACAATAATCAGTCCTGCCGGACCAATATTCTTTTGTGCACCCGCATAAATCATCCCAAATTTAGAGACGTCAATTGGCTGTGACAAAATGCAAGAAGACATATCAACGATAATCGGCGCATCGACTGTTGGCGGCTCAAATATTTGCAAGCCATGAATGGTTTCATTAGCACAATAATGGAAATATGCCGCATTTTCACTTAATTGCCACTCACTTTGATCAGGCACATCGGTAAAGTTACTTTCTTTACCTGTTGCGACCACGTTAGTCTCGCCCAGACCCAGTTTGACATAGCGATCAGCTTCTTTGATGGCCTTGCCTGACCAAGCACCTGTCGTTAGATAATCTGCGCGCCCACCATTCAATAGGTTTAATGGAATCGCTGAAAACTGTAAGCTAGCGCCGCCTTGTAAAAACAGTACTTTATAATTATCTGGAATGTCCATCAACGAACGCAATTTCGCTTCAGCTTTTTCCGTAATAGCAATGTACTCTTTACTACGGTGACTTACTTCCATGACCGACATACCGCTTCCCTGCCAATCAAGCAACTCGTCTTGAGCGCGTGATAATACAGCAGTTGGTATCGTAGCAGGCCCCGCTGAAAAGTTAGGCACACGGTTAGGAGCGACGGTATTGATAGTTGATGTGGTGGTCATAGTCATTATCCTAAATATGATGAAATCATCGTTGTTTGTTGGAGCGTAAAAGTTGCCTATCAAAATCACTGTAAAAGTGACTTTCGTTGTTTTTATTTGCTAATGTCTGTTGTTTATGCCGATAGTTTATACAAGTAATTTATGACTACACCAATGGTCAGATGGCTTAACCTGATAACTTTTCCCACAGCTGGCGCTTTAAGCTGCTATCAGTGAGCATTTCATCTAACGTGGGCACAGCCGTAAGCGTCGGATGCTCAAGCCCTTCAGGCAATTCAGTCAATGCTACCACTTGTATTTCTTCACTGCGGCCAATTTTAAAGACATACCCAGCAAGACTGGCATTGGCAAGCTCTGCGGTATCCATTCCTTCACAAATAGGAAAAGAGGTGGTCTCACAATCGATGGATAACGCTTGGGTAATATTTTGCCATAGCTTTTGACTGTCATTATTGAGTGCTTGGATATCAACCAAAACTACCCAGTCGCCATAACGACCGCCTTGCAAATCAAATGGTGCTACTTTTTTAAAGCTATCATCGTTACTTATATGCGCAATAGGACTCTGCCCGATAGCAGCAATGGTTTGTTGGGCTATGTCGTTTACGAGGGATTTGACAGGTACATCACCTACAGCTTTGACGCTAGTATCAAAACTATAGGTGACAGGGCTTTGTTCGTTAGGTGATTCTAACTCTACATCACTAGCATCATGGTAATAGTTGCGCGTGGCGTCATCATCGATGGCCGCTGATACAGAATCAGCAAATGCTATATTTGACATCTCGATGCTCGCGGCATTATTACTTTGCTGCTCTATACTTGGTTGTTCAGTGTTAGTAACAGACGACACAGCCTGAGTAGGCGTATCAATTGTAGAATCAGAAATAGTAGGCGCAGAGATATCTGCCATATTGATAGTGGCGGAGCTTGGCTGCACCCACTGATTGATACCCATAATCGCTAAAATTTGACGCTGCTGCATACGATGTTGCAATACAATTAGCGGGTCTGCAATGTCACTCATACGTCTTTACTATCCTACTCATCTAAGATGGGTTTACAGAATATCTGTATTAAAAAATGTCAAATAACAACTTAAATCATGCAACTTCTAGCCAGCCCAATGCGTGTCAAACAATGCCTAAACACTTCGCTCAGTCATAGCATTCAGTCATAGCATTCAAAAGAGCTTTCGAACGCCTAGCCAACGCTCTGCTAACAGCATTAGGCAGTCATACTCATCTTGACTGACTATCGTATCGTGTAACATCACTGTATGCAATGTACTCAGCCATTGCTGGTAATTATTATAGGTGTAACTCTCACTATCCGTATCATTATAATCTATTTGATTGAGGCTCTGTTGTCTCTCTTGATAATTATCACGGCGTTTGGCATCTATTACAGACGACTCAACGGTGGATGCTATGAACACAGGCACAGTCTCTATTAATGCCAATAGCTGAATACTATTGAGGTTTTGAACAGTCAACAGCAACCACTGTAGATTGGCATCGCTAATGGCTGCTAAATCAATATCAATCAAGCGTGCATGGCGGCGCAAATCCACGATATAGTGGGCCACACTAGCATCGTTATAGTCAAGCATTGAACTATCTAGCGCTGATGTCATTTGGCCTTTGACATCTTTTGATAAACGATATGCTAGTAAAATTAGCAGCGTTCTCTTAACATCGTTCAGTCGAGTAAACACTTGACCTGAAGGATCAAGCTGGGCATATATACCCTTTGTGCCAACTCGCAATGTGTGCTGCCATGACTCATATTTTCGTATCTGTGACGGCTCATCACTTAGCACCGTAGATAGTACCGGTAACAGCTGTTGTAAATGCAGCGCTTGCCATAATGACAAAATAGAAGGCATCCAAGACGCATCACTTTTGGCATCAGCTGATGCTGACTGAATACTATGCGTAAGAAAATCTTTGTCCGCCATCTTATCTGCTAAGTCTATACTCAGATCAGCAGTTAGCTGGCCGTTAAAAAGTTCAGTGATACCTTGTTGATAGCGCATAAGCATCATACGACATTTTTTCTGCTGACTATAATATTGATAGCTTTCATTGCTATGGCTACTCTCATGCTTCAGACGTAGCTCTGCAATCACGCTTTCGGATAAATTATGCTGACTCAGATTTTTTATGGCAGTTGTGATTAGCGCACTGTCTAATCGTCGATCAATACTCGCTACGGTTTCTATCAATTTATGGTCGATGGCATGCGGTAGTATTTGCGCTTGGCGATGATCATCGGTTTTTTTGTTAGTAACTTCGTACCAAATGTCAGCCAAGTCATAAGTGCTTGTCGTTACTAGAGCTTGACCCTGATGACATAGCATCACCGCTTCAATCAAGGCCTGTGCTCCTAACGGGTGGTGACTGTGATTGAGCACATACTGTGGTAGCGAGACTTTTTCAATATCATTAATACTAATCAGCGCTGCCGATGGTAAATCGCTATCAGGTTTTGCCTGCCAAGGTTTTAACTGTTCATGGATATCCATATCTTGCGACGATACCTGCAATCGCCCATCAATGACGACATCTTCTGCTACAACGAAATCTAGCCCTTTCTCTTCTTTCTCTAATTCACTATTCAATGCTTGAGTAGAGAGTGATTCTGCGTGGGGTAATTGTTTGTTAGCATTTTCTTTTTTATCTATACTTAGGCTATTTATTTTTACCTTGCCCACGTCCCCGAGTCGACGCTGCTCATATATTTCTTTTATTTTTTGCTGATTAATGCATTTTTCTTTAGCAACTTGTACGGCAAACTTATGGTAAGCGTTGGCATTAATAGCACTCATACGCTCAGACAAACTGGGATGAGTCGCAAACCAAGAGACATCCCCTAGGTCTGTGCCACTACTGGCAAAGAAAAAATGACTGAGTCCATTGATATCAGTGATACCTGTCAAGCGTGAACCAAGTGAATCTTGGTGGATGGCTTTTAGTGTCTCCATAATCGCAGGAGAGCGCGTCAACTGCACACTAGTCGCGTCGGCAAGCAGTTCGCGCTCACGGTTGAAGCTATGTTTGATAAGTTGAGCACTGGCCATGCTCGAAAAGCTCAACCCATGTAACAACAATGTCCAAACGCTACGAGGCGCTTGGCGATCTACTACCGGTTTGTTTTGTAGCCATTTCGACTGACTTTTTGCGGTTGACTGTTGATTTTGTGATTGGCTCTGCCAGTACGCCACCCACTCACTGTGAGTGGTAAAGCTTGCGGTTTTCGCTTCCGTACTGCGAGCATGATTATCGATGGACTTCTGTGATAGATCGAGGTTTTGATTGACGGTATTATCAAAATAATTGCCATTACCGATAGGATCGCTCCAGTCATATAGTATCTGCAAGCCTGCCAACACTACCATCAGCTGCAGATTGAAGGTGGCATCGCCATGGAGGATATGACCATACTCATGGCCAATGAGCCCGTACAAAGCCTCATCAGACAACTTATCCAGTGCACCTTGCGTCACGACCAGCACCATATCCTGACTGTGCCGACCAGCCACAAAACCATTGATGCCCTGCTCATCAGGCAACACATACAAGATAGGCATACTTAAGCCTGATGCAATGGCCAACTGCTGCGCAATTTCATAATAGCGGCGGTAGACTGGTGGAAAGTCACGCTCATCACGCACCGCGATATGACGTGCACTATAGCGAACCTTTTGTACAGGCTCATGCTGATGAGCAACACCCTGACTGTGCTCCCAAGCGTCTTGGCTATGATCAATAAATAATCTAACAGCACCTACGCGCTGAGCAATGGCACGACCGCCCGCTTTTAGACGACGATACTCTAAAAAACTACCACCAGCGAAGCTGCCTAATGTCCAGATAATGACCAGTACTAACGCCCAATAATAAATGCCACCCGTAAATAATGTGAGCAACAGTGCCATGACACCGAGCGCCACTGCCATATGCGCAAATACAATGAGAAAAAATAGCCCGTAGAGCAATAGACTGCGCTGAGTACGTGTGCGCTGTTCACCAAAAAAATCCATCTACTTGTCTTACCTAAACTTTATATTGTCTAAATTTTAGATTATCTAAACATAGCCGAACGCATGTGAATATCAGCCCATATTGACAACGGGGGCTTGAGCAATCGCCTTTCTGTCTTCAAACACCAACTGACTTAATGGGCGAAAGCCAAAAGTCGTGCTAACTAGATTATTGGGAAATACTTCGCGATCGTTATTATAAAACATCACACTATCATTATAGTGTTGACGCGCAAAACCAATCCGATTCTCCGTATTGGTCAGCTCATCCATCAACTCTTTAATCATACTGTCTGCTTTTAGCTCAGGATACGCTTCCACGACAGCTGAGAACTGTCCTAATGCTTTGGACAGCATGCTCTCTGCTTTGGCAAATAAGGCCATATGTTCCAGTGAGTCTGGCTGATGTTTACTCGAGTCCTGCAAGCTTTGGGCATGATTACGCGCACTAATCACACGAGTAAGCGTTTCTTCTTCATGCGTCAAGTAACGCTTGGCCGTCTCAACGAGATTTGGAATCAAATCATGACGGCGTTTCAGCTGCACATCGATCTGAGCAAAACCATTTTTTGCTTGGTTACGGGCGCGTACCAATTTATTAAATATGGATACCCCAAATACAACTACCAACACCACAAAGGCAATAAACAGCCAGACAAACATCTTCATAATCAAATCCTAAAACGTTTCGTATTGATATTAAGGCCTGTTGCATACTCCACCATGGCACTAACAGCGACTATTGGTGAAGACTCAACACACTCTAATGTTACTAAAAAGTTAATACATTGTATTTTAACTCATATTAATCAATGAAGCTTCGAAATTGAATAAGAAATTAAAATATAAAATAGATAAAATTAACGCAAAAAAAAGCCCTTTACAATGAAGGGCTTAATACATAATACGAGTGTTTCTGACTGATTATAAAACCAATTATCAAATTTTAGGCAAAAAAAAGCGACTCCAAAAGCACATCCTCGGCACACACTGTGACTATTACCGTTGCTACCTTCCGGTCCTGGCGGGATTCATAGAACAATGTTGCGAGGCTACCAATGGAGCCACCAGTTGCAAATTATACAAGAATTTTTTAATTTTACAACCCCTATCGTAAAACTGTTTTTGTAAGGCAAAAAAATCAGTAACTTAGGTGACAAAATTATCACAGCATCGCGTCTGAATTTTGCTATGTTAGCCTATAAAGCTGAGCATGATGGATAGCAACTAACAAATAAAATGCACTGCTTTTAATAGAGAGAGACAGCGTTTAATGATAGCGTCTCTCTTTATCATTGATATAACTTACTGAGGAGATAGTGATGAAAACTACTTTACTAAACAAAGCAGCCCTAACGACTGGCTCTGCACTTCTATTAACCGCTATGATGGGTAGCGCGCATGCAGAACCAACTGGCTACGACCAGCTTACTTTTCAAACAGAAGTAAAAGAAGAAGTGCAAAATGATGAAGTACGAGCCAGCTTATACAAAAAAGCACAGGCAACTGACTCAAAAGCATTGGCCACTACGCTCAACACTTCTATCAACAATGCCATGAAAATCGCCAAACGCTATCCTAGCGTCACTGTCAGCACAGGACAGCAGCGCACTTACCCTAGTTATGATAAAAACAACAAAATCATAGGCTGGACAGGACAAGCCAATATAGATTTGAAGAGTACTGATTTTGCCGCGACCAGTCAGCTCATTGCTGATCTACAAGAAACGCTTGTCATGGAAAATCTCAGCTTTGGTGTGTCTGACACCAAAAAAGATGCGCTAGAACAGAAGCTAATGACAGATGCCTCCCGCGCGTTTCAACAACAAGCTAAAAACCTAACTAGCGCATGGAGTGCTCGCGGCTATCGTGTGGTGAACGTCAACCTAAATACAGGTAGTAACTACCCGCGTCCAATGTATAGCGCCATGAGCATGAAATCAGACTCACTTGAGTCAGTACCAAGCCAAAGCTTTGAGTCTGGCAACAGTACGATCTCAGTGACCGCAAATGGTACGATTGAGCTGACTAAATAAATCAACTTATACCAGCAGTTGGTTCGTTCATAAATTGAACTATTCATACTAAAAAGGCAAGCACCATTAGGGTGCTTGCCTTTTTTCTTAAGCTGTTATTTATGCTGTCGTTATTCATCATTCATCAATAAGACAAGCTCTAATCACTTTGACGTAACTTTAATAATAGTTTTTGGTACAACGATAGGTTCTGATAAGCCAACAGCTGCTCTGCCTTTCTTTTATTATCTTGCAAGGTTGTATTGTTTTGGATGACATAAACAGTTCGTGCTACTTGTTGCAGGGTTTTACCTTTCTCATTGGTCACAACTGCCGTGATACTGTGCGATCCTGGTAAAATATCTACCGTTGGGATGGAAGCATTAAGACCCTGTGCCACCTCATTACCATCCAAGTAAATACTCACGTTATCGCCTGCTTGTAAAGATGGCTTTACTTGTACATTTACAGCGATATTTTGGGCAGGACGACGATAAGCACGCTCTTCGCTTGGTTCAGTGATCGTAAGCTGATAATTGACCGCGGTTTTGACGGTTGAACTGTCAGCATCAGGTGTAATCGTCGTCTCTGTGCTGGCAGCTTGAGCAGTACTGCTAGACTGACCACTCGTATTGCTATTGTTACTTGAGTTAAGAGCATCACTTCTAGTCATGACACTGGTCTGACTGACTTGCTTATCCGCTTGCTGCTCATAATTCTGTGGACGATCGGTGAAGGTGACTTGACCCGTCTTTTCATCAACGACTTTATAAATAGCAGAGGCATTTGCTAAAGGGGCGTAGAGGCTGGCTGTGAAGACGAGCAAGCCTGTAAATAACATCTTATTTTTGGTATGACTGCGTATGGTCATGGCGGTCTGAATCAAACGGGAATGTTTTGAGAGTGAGTGCATAGTCAGTCAACCTAATAAGTGCGCGTATTTAACAAATATGATAGTACCATTATGGGGTATTTTTCAGCGAATAACACTAGGGCGTGTCTTCATTTTAAAAATGGTAATAAAAATGAGATAAATTGCAGTCAAACAAGGAAAATAGCGCAGATAATATCGAGATATTAGTCAGCTATTTGACGCCGTTTGGCAAGATTTAGCCATTTTTAACCCATTTAGATGACTATCGATTGAATTGAGGACACGCCCTAGAGCGTGTCTTCAATCTGAGTATTAAACATTGAAAGCTTCATAATAGTGCCTGTTGTTATAATCATGATGGCTGATTTAAGTAATCAGTATTTACTCTATTGGCGATATATTCCACGTTTCTATCAAATCCCATATTGCAGTATCAATTTCCTGCCAGTGTTGTAAGTTGCTAGGATGAAAGTACCATTCGACTTTGATGCCCCCATAGATAGGCTCGTATGAAATAGCTTTGATTTTCTCATCATTCCAAAATGAAAAAACTATGCCAGAGACTTGTGGATTAATAGAATTACCAAAGCAGTGTGGTATTCCAATATCATCTCTAGTACGGCAATGTAATCCATACTTTTCTGAAAGCTCTTTTTCGTATTTAGCCTTTACCTCTCTTTCTTCCTTTTCTGTTGCCTCTTTAGTTGTAAGACTAGCTTGATATGAGTTAATCACTACCTTCACCTGATCAGGATGATCTAAAGTATCATTAGACTCAACTACTCTATCCGACGCCTGCACTGTAGAACCATTAAGCATCAGATTAAACTCATATCTTCTGCCTGAGTGCTTAGAGATAGGCATGTCTCTTGCCTCTGACTCGCTTATCTTGTCAAATCCTATAGGCTGATAATCAATAGGAAATTGTCCAAGATAACGCTCATACTGTGGACGATAGAACTCGGCTTCCCCTCTTTTAGAGTGGTTTTCAAGAGAGTGCTCTCGCCTTTGTCCGACTTCAGCTTTTAAAATAAGATGATTATTAATCTTCCAAGTAACGATATCGCCCTCTTTATAAGGATCTTGCTTTTTATCTTGTTGCATACAACTTATTTGAAACAGTGACAAGGTTATTATTACTAAAGAGCTTAACGTTGAAAGCTTCATGGTAGTGCCTGTTGTTATAATTATGATGGCTGATTTTGGAAAATTGAGCGTTACGGCTAGTATTTGTTATCGACTATCCACTCTTAATCTCTTATTTTAAGATAATTATTGGTTTAAATTCCATAAAAAAACCAGCTAAGAATAACTTAGCTGGTTTCTATGAATCAAAATAACTGAGTGCTTTAGCGACTAATTAGCAGCTGTAGTACATGTCAAATTCAACAGGGTGTACAGTTACGTTCAGACGCTGTACTTCTTCTTCTTTCAATGCGATAAACGCTTCTAGCATGTCTTCAGTGAACACATCGCCTTTTAATAAGAAGTCATGATCGTCACGCAATGCTTGTAATGCGACGTCTAAGCTCTCTGCAACCGTTGGGATTTGTGCTTCTTCTTCTGGTGGCAAGTCATACAAGTTTTTGTCAGCAGCTTCACCTGGATGCATTTTGTTTTGGATACCGTCAAGGCCAGCCATCAGCAATGCAGCAAATGCTAAGTATGGGTTCGCTGTTGGATCAGGGAAACGGGCTTCTACACGTACCGCTTTAGGGCTGCTCACGTGTGGAATACGGATAGACGCTGAACGGTTAGATGCTGAATAAGCAAGTTTAATAGGCGCTTCATAATGTGGTACTAGGCGCTTATAGCTGTTGGTCGATGGGTTGGTAATTGCGTTCAAAGCACGAGCATGCTTGATGATACCACCAACGAAGAACAGAGCTGTTTCAGACAAACCAGCGTATTCATCACCAGCGAAGGTGTTTACGCCATCTTTAGCGATAGACATATGCACGTGCATACCTGAACCATTATCACCAACGATTGGCTTTGGCATAAAGGTAGCCGTTTTACCAAACTGATGCGCAACGTTATGAACAACATATTTCAACTGTTGAACTTCATCTGCCTTACGTACCATCGTGTTGAATGCTACGCCAATTTCAGACTGGCAAGACGCTACTTCGTGATGATGTACTTCAACTGAACCTGCACCAACGATGTCTTCGATACGCTCACACATAATTGAACGCATGTCTTGTGAGCTATCGATAGGTGGTACTGGGAAATAGCCGCCTTTGACACGTGGACGATGCGCCATGTTGCCCCACTCATACGTCTCGCCTGTTGACCATGCTGCTTCTTCAGCAGTGATTTTATGGCTAACACCAGACATATCAATTGACCACTTCACATCATCAAAGATGAAAAATTCAGGCTCAGGACCAAAATAAGCAGTATCACCAATACCAGTAGACTTTAAGTACTCTTCAGCACGGCGTGCGATAGAGCGTGGGTCACGATCATAACCTTGTAGCGTTGATGGCTCGATAATGTCACAAGTAACGACAACGGTAACTGAATCAAAGAACGGGTCAACAAAAGCAGTTTCTGGATCTGGGCGCAAGATCATATCTGAGGCTTCAATACCTTTCCAACCAGCAATAGATGAACCATCAAACATCTTGCCGTCTTCCATTACTTCTTCGTCAATGGTATGTGAAGGAAAGCTGATATGTTGTTCTTTACCACGGGTATCGGTAAAACGAAAGTCAACCCATTTAGCATTTGTTGATTTGATAAGGTCTAGTAATTTGTTCGACATAAATAATCTCCGTTGTGTTGATCACGTTATTGCGATTTAAAGTGACTGATGCAATTTACTGGTTCAAGAATATCAGCTGTGCTCTTAATACTAAATAGCGCCTTCAATATTATGCTTATTATCAGCACTGTCAATGTCTTTAGTCAAGACATCCTTATAATGCTTTTTCTCATTCTAACAACATATAACTCACAATAGTAAACTCTTCTAGCACTTATTAATAATTATTTTTGAGTCAATTTTTAGCCATAAATAATCATGAAAATAGTAATGCAAACGCTGTGCCAACTTATAAAAATAATAATATTTGAGAAAACACCCATCAACTTAATTCGCAATTATTACAATTACCTATAACATGATTTATTCTTTATCAAGCATGGCCTATCAACGACCCACTCACCTCTTATTTCTCATTTATAGACATAAAACATCATATTTTTGCACTTTTTCGGTGCTAAAAAACCGCACCATTAACGAACAATGTTCTTTTTTAGTGCATATCTTACAATTAAAAAATATCAGACAAGCCAATAACCAAAGTCTCCTCGCAAGTATTTCGTCAAAAGTATTGTGAGGTAAAATAATTTTTACGCATGACTTACTTGGATAGCCTGTACCTTACATTTGATAGACCACAAAATAATGGTAAGATAACTGCGCCTGACAAACGTATGAATCCAGAAGCACTTGCGTCAAAAATTACTTAAACCAAGAACCAAGAACCAAGAACCAAGAACCAAGAACCAAGAACCAAGAACCAAGAACCAAGAACCAAGAACCACTATAGATAAATATAAGTCTAAAAAACACAATCACATCCACAAGTTGAAAACCCAATGATTTTGATGATCGATAATTACGACAGCTTTACGTACAATATCGTACAGTACTTCGGTGAATTACAGCAGGACATCACCGTCTGGCGTAATGATCAGGCTACCATTGAACAAATTCAAACCCTTGCACCAGACGTAATTGTCATTGGTCCTGGCCCATGTGATCCTGATCGAGCTGGCATCTCTTTAGCAGTGATTGAAACATTCAAAGGTATCATACCGATATTGGGCATTTGCTTGGGTCATCAGGCCATTGGACAAGCATTTGGTGGTCAAGTGGTCAAAGCTGGTGAAGTCATGCATGGTCGGCTATCAGCCGTCTACCATAACGGTCAAGGTGTGTTTACTGGATTGCCTAATCCATCACAAGTCACCCGTTACCACTCGCTCGTCATTGACAAATGCAGCCTGCCCGATTGTCTTGAGCTGACCGCATGGACACAGTATGCCGATGGCAGCATTGAGGAAATTATGGGCATCCGCCATAAAACTTTGGCCATCGAAGGGGTGCAATTCCATCCTGAGTCTATTTTGAGCGAGGCCGGTTATCAGTTGCTCAATAACTTTTTGCAAACACATAATTTGGCAGTACTGGCCTCGAACGAATTACCACAAGTCGGCTAAGTATCGTTAAAAAATAAATCTAAAATATCTATAATATTAAATTTGAAACCAACTTAATCTAAAACAAACTTATAAAAATAGTAAGAGAGAATATAATGAGTACAACAAAAATAGAGGGCAATCACACTCCAGATAGTATTGCTCAATTGTCTGATACAGATATTCATAAGTTATTGACGGCATCCTTAGAAAGAATTTTTCAACACATTGATTTAACCTTTGATGAGATGTATCAAGTGATGCTGATCATCATGCAAGGCAGATGTAGCGACGCCATGATGGGCGCTATTTTGACTGGCTTACGTATGAAAGGTGAATCAATCGATGAGATTACTGCATCGGCCAGTGCCATGCGTGCCTTGGCTTCTAATATCGAACCAAAGAACTGTGATCACTTAGTGGACATCGTTGGTACTGGTGGCGATGGCGCTAATTTATTCAACGTGTCTACCGCCTCTGCTCTTGTGGCAGCAGCGGCTGGCGCGCAAGTTGCCAAACACGGCAACCGCGGCGTGTCTAGCAAATCGGGTAGCTCAGACTTACTCGAACAAGCGGGTATTAGCCTTGCGCTCACACCTGAACAAGCACAAAACTGTATCGAAAACCAAAGTATCGGCTTTCTGTTCGCACCCAATCATCACAGTGCCATGCGCTATGCCATACCTGTGCGCCGCGAACTCAAAGCGCGTACGATTTTCAATATCTTAGGGCCATTAACCAATCCTGCTGGCACGCCCAATCTGGTCATTGGTGTTTTCACTGCCCAACTGTGTGAGCCTATCGCCAACGTCATGAAAAACTTGGGCGCCCGTCATGTAATGGTCGTGGGTGCAAAAGACGGCCTGGATGAAATTAGCCTTGCTACTTCCACTACGGTCGCTGAATTAAAAGATGGCGAGATATCTGTTTATGAGATGATGCCAGAAGATGCTGGCATTGAATCGCAGACACTGATCGGTCTCGATGTCGACTCTCCAGCGCAAAGTCTGGAGCTGATTCGCGCTGCACTATCTGGAGCCGATACTCATGACCGCTCTGTACTCAAAGCACGTGATATGATTGCGCTTAATGCAGGTGCGGCCATATATACGGCAGGACTTGCCAGCAACTACGCCAATGGTGTGAGCCGAGCGCAAAAAGCCATCCAAAATGGTGATGCATTGGCTAAACTTGAGTCTCTGGCCAACTACACACAGCAATTAGTGGCTCAGGGTTAACTTGTAAGCACTCATATGATGCAAACTTTGCCACCACTGTCTATAGACAAAGAAATCTAAAACGGATACAAGGCAGCCGACTGCAGATTGTACAAGTCGTACATCTAAGAAGGGTAATGCCGTAGCCGTTTAGTAGTTCTTTGACTATATTTACATTTAATATTATTCGGATACCAGTATGACCACAACTCACTCAGACATACCTTCAGTATTGCAGCGCATTGTCGCAACCAAAATAGAAGAAGTAAAAGCCGCGCGTGAGATGCTTTCTCTTGAGGATTTACAAGCGCAAGTCGCAGCTGATAATAAACCACGCCGAGGCTTTGCTGCTGCTTTACGAGCGGCCAGTACGAACAAAAACAGTGTCGGTATCATTGCTGAAATCAAAAAAGCATCACCATCTAAAGGCATCATCAATCATAACTTTGCACCGGCATTATTTGCCCAGCAATATGAGCAAGCTGGTGCCAGCTGTTTATCAGTATTAACTGATCGTGATTATTTTCAAGGTGATGATAGCTATCTTCTTCAAGCGGCTAATGCTGCAAGCCTACCAATATTGCGCAAAGACTTTATGGTGGATGTATACCAAATCTATCAATCTTATCTAATGGGTGCAGACTGTATACTACTTATCATGGCTTGCCTTGATGACACGCAAGTACATGAGCTGCACGCACTGAGTATTGAGTTAGGTATGGATGTATTGATAGAGATACATACCAAATCTGAGCTTGATCGTGCACTAACATTGCCACGCTCAGCACATAATATTTATGGCATTAATAATCGCGACTTAAATACTTTTGACGTCGATCTGCAAACCACATTAGATCTAAAAAATATTTTGATCGAAGCATTAGCGGTAGACAATACAACCCTTAAACCGCTTGTCGTCACCGAGAGTGGCATTCATAGCAGTGATGATATTCGTTTGATGTTAAGCCATGATATTCAGCACTTTTTAATTGGTGAGCAGTTTATGAAAACCGATCATCCTGGACAAGCGTTACAATCCTTACTTGCGGGCGTCGCAGCAGACGAGTAAAGTAACCAAAATAGCTTAGGCTACGATACGACTCGTAAGCTTATATCAATATAGAACCAGCGACGATATAGACTATCAAGTCATTCATTCATCAACCAACGATACATTAACTTTTATGTCAAATTCTCTGTTTTCAAAAGAAATGCAAGACCAACTTAAAGAGCTAAAAGGCCAACTAAGCAAAGGTCGTGATACCACTTCACCTGAAGGTGAGGATCAAAAGCCAACAGAACCTGTGTCATTACCCACGCAAAAGCAAGTAAATAAGACTGTTAAGCAAATGAACAGCGAACATGTTGATGATGATAAAGTACTGTTTATGCAAGCCATGCATGGTGTCAATCAGCTTGACGATAAAAACGTCCGCTCACCTGCAAACGCAGCAAAAGTGGGCAAACCTGATGCAACCACACTGTCTAAACGTGCAGCTGCTCAAGGTAGTGAAGCGAGTGACTTGGGTGCAGGCTTGTCAGATATGCAAGCACTGCTCAACCCTGTCGCTGCTGAAGCATTTTTATCGTACAAACAGCCAACCTTGCAAAACAAAATCTTTGATCAACTTAAGAAAGGAAAGCTACGTTGGTATGATGCTGTAGATATTCATGGTTGCACGATAGAAGAAGCTCGCGACGCCATGACGCAATTACTGAGTCAAGCGAAGCAGAAAAATGAAACGATGGTAAAAATAGTCCATGGCAAAGGCTCTGAGGCCATTCTAAAGACGTGTGTGAACGGTTGGTTACGTCAATTACCAGAAGTACTAGCATTTTGCTCTGCCCCGCCTAAAGATGGTGGTAATGGTGCAGTATTGGTATTGCTCAAAAAGCCTAAAGCTGATGGCGAATAGTCTGTATTGTTAGCCCAGTATTAGAAATAAAAAGGACTGCAAATAGCAGTCCTTTTTTATATAAATAAATCGTCTATTTCTATAGTAGCAAGCTGTAGACACACAGCTATACGACTGTCATGCACAATTTTTATTAGAGTGAATCTATCATGAGCATACAAACAATTGAAAGTATTGAAACACTAAATGAGCATATCACTGCTTTAATTGCTATCGAGCCAAGGTTTTCGCCTGTCCATAAGCAAGTTGGCACGCCAAGCCTTAGACACAATACAGGTGGGTTTGAGCAGCTGATGAGAGCAATGGTTGGTCAGCAGTTATCTGTCGCTGCCGCAGCCAGCATTTGGCAACGGTTGGTTGATGCAGGCTTGACGACACCGAATGCAATCATTGAGGCAACAGATGAGACTTTGCGAGCACAAGGACTGTCTAAACAAAAAACTCGTTATATTCGCTCATTGGTTGAGCACGATATAGACTTTAATACATTAGAAACTATGCTAGATGAAGATGTCATACTTACGCTAACCGGTGTCATTGGCATTGGTCGCTGGACGGCTGAGATGTACTTGTTGTTTTCTTTAAAACGCGCAGACGTATTCGCTGTCGATGACTTAGCCATCAAATTGGCTGCAATGGAGTTGCTAGGTTTAGCAGAGCGACCGACGCCGAAACAATTAAAGAACCTGACCCAAGACTGGTCACCACACCGTAGTGCTGCCAGCCTATTGCTATGGTCGTATTACGGTGCATTACGCAATAAAACTGCCGTGCCTTTATAAAGACCTAGTATTAAAAAAAGTGAGTAATGCCATCGTCTAAATCTTATTGATAACAAACTCTGTATTTAACACCATTACAAAGGTCTCTTTAATCTTTACTCTAAAATTGGTTCCATATAGAAAAGCTAGGTCTTTTTTTGACATGCTTAAACTTGCTTTTCTTTAATACATGGCTTTTATGTATGAGTCCTTTGAGCGTGTGGCTTTTCTTGCTTTTCAATGTTGCCTTCTTTTTTTCATTGAGGGCTTCATCGCTATTAGTACTTTCATTGCCTTTATCTTTATTTAAATCCACAGCATTATGGTCATCAGAACTGTCATTATCAGTATCTTTACTAGTTGATACCTCTTTTACCGATTCAATGGGGTTGTTTGCTTGATTATTGCTTTCTTGATTATGGTTTTGATCCTCATTATCAATGTGATCTTCTAGCTCGGCTTGATTGACGATAAGCTGCTGAGTCGGCAATGCATGTTCTACTTTATATTTCGCGACTTTCTTTAATACATCGATAAATAACGTATTTTGCTTGTCATAGAATTCAATAATTCCAGTAGCATTGACATAAGCCTGCAACTGAATGACATAGCAATCTTGACGCAGCTCTAAGATATTGACCTGATTCCACTCTGGGTTGGTTAAATCATGCTCTTTTATGAATTCATCCAAGTCGTTTACCATTTTGAAAATCACATCAAGATCAGCGGTACGCTTCAGATATAAATGATGGAAAAAACGAAACATATCACGAGAAGTAAAGTTTTCAATCTGCATCGATGAAAAGTCACCGTTCGGTACCGTCACGATCGTACGCGTCAATGTCCGCACACGCGATGAGCGAATACCAATATCAATCACCGTACCTTCATAAGTGCCAAATTTACAATAGTCACCGATTCTCACTGGCGAATCTGCTACGACGACGACACTACCAACTAAGTTTTCGATGGTCTTTTGCGCACCCAGTGCCAACGCCAAACCACCCACACCCAATGCAGCAATACCTGTGGTCAAATCAAAACCCAAATTACCAAAGATGACAATCACAGCAAATATCAGCAGCAGCGCTTTAACCACTTTGCGCATCAGCCCTAAGATTGAAACCCGCTCAGTATAGTTTTTCTTATAGCTCAAATTTACCGCACGAGTGAATATGGCATCGACGACTCGTAGTAGTAGCCATGTTATCGCCACCCACGAAGCTATTTCTGTAAATCGGTTGACTGGCTCGCGTAGCGTCACTGATACGCCAGCGTATACCATCACCTCAGACAGTATCAGTGCCATAATTACTACGGAAAGCGGCAATATCACTTTATCCGGTAATGGCAATGTCACACCGCGAACATGCGGATAAGTGATTCTCAATAGATGATACAACAGCCAAACCATGATGTAAGTCAATATAAAGCTACTGACGATCATGGCCAGCGCCGCGACCAAATCAGCCAACTGATAACCGAAAAGCTTTTTGCCGTCCAATGAATCAATAGTATAGCGAGACACCAAAGTGGGTTCAGTGTTCTCTATTACTTCCGGTATCGAGCTGAGCGTATCGCTTGAAAACTGCCAATACTTTTCATTTCTCTCAGACGTAACTTTTTCGAGTATCAGTGACACGCTTTTTTCACCAATATTAATCGCACCTACATTTTCTTGATTTGGTGGTAGCTGATCAGTGAGGTTACCCTCAGGCGTATTGCTCAGCTGCAAATCCGGCTGAAAACGGCCGCCTGCATCTAGCGCTTGCTTAAATTGCCGTACGATGGTCGTTGGGTTGTCAGACTTTGATAAATTTAGATAGTTACTCGCCAGCAGATAGTCATTTTCACCCAGTGCGCTGATAAACCCTTGCACCGTTTGCCTTGGTGTATCTCGTCCAAATGAGTCCGGTCGCGGTGATTTTTCTGACTCTTCACTGCTACTCTCACTAATACCCAATGAACTGGCTTCTGCCGCAAAAGTATGAGTTGGCCATAACAAACTCAACAGCAACACAAGTAAAAACACCATCGAGAGTAATGGTACTTTAATGATTGAGTATGGTGAAGATAACTCGGTGCTGGGAATCAGACGATACTTAGTAGACAAAACAAACCTCTTAACTTATGGATAGTACAACAGAGAACAATGAAATCCTGACTATGATAGCAATTATTTATCACAGCAGTGCTTTTGATTACGCATTTTTGTAGCTATCTATATCAATAAATGCCTAACGATATTGCTTACTAATTTAGTTCAAATCTCTCATGAATATCAGCCCATTTGAAAGCCGAAATGATTATCAAATGAATAATTAGCAACTAACCATGAAAGTTACTCATGTTAGCGTGAAGAAACATTAGGTTAAAGTGGTTTATAAAGTGGTGATTTTTATAGATAATGAGCATAGTTTTGCTCACTTATTGCTTTTTGTAATTTTTAACCATAGTAGCGTCAAAATGGTTATTTTTTATTTCTGTACTTCTTAATATGATTACTTTGGAATTGACTATGTTTTTACCACGTTCTTCTTCGACTGCCTATCTTCGCTTATGTATTCTGAGCGCACTTGGCGTATTTTCTTTGAATGCAACAGCAGCAACCGATTCTACTGTCGTAAGCAACAACGAAGTACCAGAAGTTGAACTCGATGAAATCGTTGTAACAGCTACCCGCACACCGACTAAGACCAGTAACATCATTGCTCAGACAAGGGTTATTGATAGCGAAGAATTACAGCGTTATCAAGGTCAAACCGTAATTGATGTACTAAAAAATCAATCCGGTATGAATATTGCTCAAAGTGGTGGTACAGGAACCGTCAGTAACTTTTATATGCGTGGCTATGATAGTAAGCAAGTCCTTGTAATCATTGATGGTATTCGCTACAGCTCTATTTCTACAGGCGCGCCTGCACTAAATCTATTATCTGCCGATCAAATCGACCGTATCGAAATTTTATATGGTGCATCAGGTTCTAGTATTTACGGCTCTGATGCGATGGGCGGTGTCATTCAAATATTCACTAAAGGCAATAACGTAGAACAATCTAACGTTTCAACGACCGTTGGTTATGGTAGCAATAATCATTACCAAGTAGGCATAACAGGTCAGCTTAAAAATGAGACTTCTTCATTGAGTTTAGGTGTGAGCCGCAACGAAACAGACGGTTTCAACGCGATTGCTAGTCCTAGTTCTTATGATTACAATGCTGATGATGATGGTTTTAAATCTACCAATGCCAGTCTAGCATTACAACATAAGATCTCAGACTCTCTAAGTGCTGGAATCAGTGCATTATATTCTGACTCTACAACGGATATTGACTCTGCAGGCAATGCTTTTCCAAATGCTTATTCAGATCAAAAAAATGGTAGCGCCAATGTTTTTATTCAACATCAAACACCATTAGCTGTCACTAAATTTAGCTATGGCCAAAGTATCGATAAATCCACTACTCATGATGCTAACTCTATTGATTATCAAGATGGCAGTCAATTCAATACCATTCAACAGCAGGCACGTTCAGAAACAAGTATTAATGCACAACCTGGTACCGTGATTATTGGCGCAGAATGGTTATCACAGAAATTAGATGCATCTGATGTTTTAGATTTTTCAGGTTATCCTGCCCCTGCCACTCAAACTGCTTACGATCCTGAAGATAGAACCGTTAAAAGTGGTTTCGTTGGCTATCAATTATCAGAAGATAATTATGACCTACAAGCCAATTATCGTGTCGATGACAATTCGCAATATGGCAATGAGAACACATATAACATAGGTGCTGCTATACGTCCATTAGATGGCTTGCGTATCGGTGCAAGCTATGCGACAGGATTTCGTGCGCCAACCTTCAACGATTTATACTACCCTGGTTACAGTAACCCAGACTTAAAGCCTGAGACCAGTAAAAATACGGAAGTGTTTGTAGAGTACAATAAAGGTAATCAAATTTCCCGTCTGACTGGCTATCATACTGACGTTGATGACTTGATTGGTGGTAATACCAACACGAGTGAGGCACAAATCAAAGGCTTAAGTTTGACTTCAGACTGGAGCGTTAGTTCGTTTGTATTTGGTTTGGGTTATGACTATCTAGAAGCTAAAGACAAAACCACCAATAGTGCTAACTATAACAACGACCTTGTATACCGCCCTCAAAATAGCAGTTTGATTTATCTTGGTTATCAGCAACCTGCTTTTGATGTGCGTTTAGAAGCTAAATATACTGATGAAAGATTCTCTGATGCTGCAAATACTACTAAGTTGGATGACTACACTCTACTAAACTTAAGCGGCGTCATCTATCTGACGACCAATCTTCGTGCTAACTTGCGCGTTGACAATATCACTGATGAAGATTACACACTATCTAATCAATTCGGTACAGAATACGCTACCGAAGGCACTAGCTATTTTGGCTCTTTAACCTATGATTGGTACTAAACTCATCGAAAATTGAGATCGTATTTATTGCAAGTAATAGAAAGGTCATCAATCGATGGCCTTTTTTTATGACTATAAAAACCTGAAATCAAACATAACACTGCTGTCTATTATTTCTATTAGCCAGTAGGTGACATTTTACCTGTCATCTATTACAATGACACCCTCCGAGAGGTGTTGCGCCATAATTACTGATTATTGCATCTAGGCTTCCAAGCCATGCTGATCAATCATTATGTTAGGCTCGGTTAACTGTCGAGTGTCTTATTTTTGGTCACTCACAGCGCAAACAACGGCACCTGCGTTTTTATTCTTTTTATCATAAATTAACCACTGATAGGAGCATATTATGGACGCAGTGTCTAACACCCCATCTGCCCATACGATCGATCCCTCTTTCACTGACTATAAAGTCGCTGACATTAGCCTTGCTGATTACGGCCGTCGTGAAATCACCCTTGCTGAAGCCGAAATGCCTGCCCTAATGGGTTTGCGTCGTCGCTACGAAGCAGATCAGCCGCTTAAAGGCGCTAAAATCGCTGGCTGTATCCACATGACCATCCAAACTGCCGTACTTATCGAGACACTAGTCGCGCTAGGTGCTGAAGTACGCTGGACCTCATGTAATATATTCTCAACTCAAGACCATGCTGCTGCTGCGATTGCTGCTGCTGGTATCTCTGTTTATGCTTGGAAAGGCGAAACAGAAGAAGAGTACGAGTGGTGCTTACGTCAACAAGTTCACGTTGGCGGCGAAGCGTCTGGCCAACTTTGGGATGCCAACCTAATTTTGGATGACGGCGGTGACTTAACTGCTTTGATTCATAATGATTATGCTGAGCTGCTTGATAGCATTCATGGTATCTCAGAAGAGACAACTACTGGTGTCCACCGTCTGGTTGAGATGCTTGCCAAAGGTACACTTAAAGTACCCGCAATCAACGTCAACGACGCCGTTACCAAGTCTAAAAACGACAACAAATACGGCTGCCGTCATAGCTTGAATGATGCTATCAAACGCGCTACCGACATGTTCCTTGCTGGTCGCCGCGCTTTGGTTATCGGTTATGGCGATGTAGGCAAAGGCTCTACGCAAAGCTTACGTCAAGAAGGTATGATCGTACGTGTATCAGAAGTTGATCCTATCTGTGCCATGCAGGCATGTATGGACGGCTTTGAAGTATTATCACCTTACATTAATGGTGATAACACTGGCGGCGCAGAAAACATTAACACGCGTCTGCTAGAAGATACCGATATGATCGTTACCACCACTGGTAACTACCATGTTTGTGATCGTCATATGCTAGCAGCACTGAAACCTGGTGCAGTCGTTTGTAACATTGGTCACTTCGATACCGAAATTGACACCCAATTCATGCGTGATAACTGGCGCTGGGTTGAGATCAAGCCACAAGTGCATCAAATCTTCCGCTCAGATGATGAGAACGATTATTTGATCTTGCTTGCTGAAGGTCGTCTAGTGAACCTAGGTAATGCGACTGGTCACCCATCACGCGTGATGGACGGCTCATTTGCTAACCAAGTATTGGCTCAAATGTATTTGTTCGAAGAAAAATTCGCTGAGCTACCAGCAGACAAGCGTACTGATAACTTATACGTAAAAGTATTGCCTAAGAAGTTAGACGAAGAAGTAGCCGCTGCGATGGTTGCAGGCTTTAATGGTACTTTAACCAAGCTGACTGAAAAGCAAGCTGAATACTTAGGTGTATCAGTCGAAGGCCCATTCAAGCCTGACGCTTATAAATACTAAAAGGAGCCAGACTGTGAGTAAGCCTGCGTTCTCTTTTGAGTTCTTCCCTGCAAAAACAGAGCAGGGACACGAAAAGCTACTGAGTACTTATGATGAGCTAAACAAGCTGTCACCGAGTTATTTTTCGGTGACCTATGGCGCTGGTGGTTCCACCCGCAGTCGCACCTTGGATATTGTGCAAGCATTATGCACACGTGGTGATACTGGTGTTGCTCCGCATATGTCCTGTATTGGCGATGATAAAAGCGAAATCGCTGAACTATTGACACATTACAAGAGTTTAGGCATCAATCGTATTGTCGCGCTTCGTGGTGACTTACCGTCAGGTCAAGTTGGTATGGGTGAGCTGCCGTTTGCGTTAGACTTGGTCAAGTTTATCCGCGAACATTCAGGTGATCACTTTCGTATCGAAGTAGCCGCTTATCCAGAGATGCATCCACAAGCCCGTAGCTTCGATTCTGATATCGACAACTTGGTCAATAAGTTTCAAGCTGGTGCGGATGCAGCGATTACCCAGTTCTTCTATAATGCTGATAGCTATCTATACTTGCGCGACACCCTAGAAAAGCGCGGTGTTGATACGGTTGCTAAGCCATTGGTTGCTGGCATCATGCCAATTACCAATTCTAGCAATCTGATGCGTTTTGCTGATAGCTGTGGCGCTGACATTCCACGTTATGTACGTAAGCAATTGGCAGATTTTGGTGATGACCGCAAGGCCATCCGTGAATTTGGCTTTGATGTGGTGTATCGCTTATGTGAGCGTCTCATTAGCGAAGGTGTACCTGCCATGCATTTTTATAGCATGAACAAGGTTGAGCCAAACAAACGTTTGGTTGAAGAACTAGGGTTAACCACGTAAATTATTATTCAATTTACTGCATAATAACTGGCGTTCTTCGGAGCGCCAGTTTTTTTTGGTAATGACTTTTTGAGATTATTAGAGACAATCAGAAATAATTAATATTTCTTACAATAAAAATTATACTAATAAGCATTATGCTAAATGTACTAACAGCAATAACTTCACCTACTTTGACGATATTCTGCTAAGATATTTAAAAAACTTATTATTTAAACTATAGGACTAAGCAACTGTGCGACGTTTTTTTTATGCTACTAGCAATGACACCAATAATGCAGAAAATACAACTTACTCTCGACTTAGCACTTTATCTATAGGTGCCAATGTCGAACTTACAGAAAATATTGTTCATCATTGGTGCCGCGTATTACGGGCAAATGTTGGCGATCAAGGTGTTTTATTCGATGGGTTTGGCGGTGAGTATCAAGTACAGTTACAGACCATTAGTAAAAAGCATGCCACTGTCACTCTATTGGCTCATATAGAGGATGATCGTAGCGCATCAGTACTCACTAAAATTGGTCTGGTAATGAGTCGCGGTGAACGCATGGATTATGCGATTCAGAAGTCAACCGAGCTGGGTGTAACAGCTATTCAGTTACTAAGTAGCCATCACGGTGAGGTAAACCTAAAGCCTGCACAAGTTGAGAAGAAACTGGCACATTGGCAGCAAGTAGCTATTGCAGCCTGCGAGCAATGCGGCCTCAATCGTCCACCGCTCATTCTCGCACCTATCTCTATCCATGACTGGTTAGCCAAAGTAGCAGATAACAATCAAGAGACGGTAGTCAGCCCTATAGTAACCACACTCAGTCAAGACGCCTATTATCATCGGCTACAGCAGCCAGCTGACTTACGTATGCAGTTGAGCGTGCCAGCATTAGGACAGCCCGCGATGCCTGAATTGTTACCAGTCACCCTAAAACAGTCGACACCTTATATTGAACTATTAATTGGCCCTGAGGGCGGGCTCAGCGACGATGAATGTCAGCAAGCATCAGAGCTCGGCTTTCATCCTTGGCAAATTGGCCCGAGAGTATTACGTACCGAAACCGCCCCGGTAGTTGCATTGGCGACCTTACATGCTTTGAGTCATTAGTTATCAAAAGGCCATGTATGTAACCTTATTTATTCTTCCACTTTAATGTTATGGGTCCGATTATGACTAATGCCGCCACTATGCCAATCGCAGACAAGCAACAGTTGCTGGCTCAGTTATGCGAACAACTTGATGACTCTATATTCATCTTAGATGCCAATTTGCGCTATTTATCGGTCAATGCCTGTTACGAGATGACTATTGGTTATACCGAGTCATTTTTACTTGGGCGACCGCTTGGTATCTACGCGGCAGAATTTTTATCTAAAGAAGAAAGAGATATTTTAGCGGATATCACTAGTCATCTAGATACTAATGGTTTTTACGAAAATGATTTTTCGATGGCCAATCGCTATGGGGAGATCGTTGATTGTCATATTACTTATCGCAAACTCTATGTCGAACAGACTGTTTACTATGTTGGTATGCTGCGTGATACCTCTTCTGCCATCAAAGACAAAAAACAATTGGTTCATTTGCTCAATTATGACCAAGTGACAGGCCTGCCAAACCGTAAAGTATTTTTGAGTCAAGTCAGTGACTTGCTATTAGACAGTTATCAAGAAGTTGTTATTGTACGTTTGAATATCGACCGTTATCGCAGCCTTGCAAGCTTACTAGGCCCTGATGGCATAAATGCTTTGATTAACAGTTTTGTCAAACGCGTCAAAAAACTCAAACTCGATAATTTGCATTGTTTTTCGCATTTTGGTGGTGATGATTTTGCCTTATTATTCGAATGCCCTAATGCTAATATCATTCGTCACCAGCTAGACAGCTTAATGCAAATGTGTGAACGGCCCTTTTCTCCAGATAAATCAGAAGCAAAGATATATTGTCACGTATCCATTGGTGTTAGTTACTTTCCTAAAGATGGTGAAGGATTGACAGGGCTGTTGACCAAAGCCGAAAAAGCGCTGCATTATGTCAAGAATCAGGGTGGTGATGATATCTGCTGGTATGACACCGCTATTGATGAAGCCACCACTGATAGTTGGCAGTTAGAGGCTGAACTCAGAGTCGCCGCCTCTGAAGGTCAGTTTATTCCTTACTATCAGCCAAAATTTGAATTAGCGACAGGCGCTATTACTGGTTTTGAGGCATTGGTACGCTGGCAACATCCGACTCGTGGACTGTTGAGCCCAGTACACTTTATCGATGCCATTATCGCTCATAAGCTATCATTTGAGCTATTCTCACAAATGGCCATTCAAATTGCCAAGCAGCTGTCGATTTGGCAAAAACAAGGCTTTCTTCAGCATATCTGTATCAATGCGGACGCCGCGGAATTTAGCCATCCTAATTTTTCTGAGATGGTAAGCAACCTCCTTACACAGCACGATATTTCTACGCATCAATTGCATATTGAAGTGACAGAGTCTTCTCTCATTCAGCGCCATAGCAACGTTAAAAAGCAACTGGAGTTACTCAAAGAGTTGGGAATCTGTCTGGCCTTAGATGATTTTGGCACCGGTTATGCCTCGTTAAGTTACTTACAAGAGTATCCGTTTGATTTTATTAAAATCGATAAGAGCTTTATCTCTAATATTGAAAATAATCCTACCCAACATGCGATTGTCAAGGCTATTTTAGATTTGGGCAACGCCCTTAATATGCAGGTCATCGCTGAAGGTATCGAAACCGAGGAGCAGCGTGACGTACTATTTGCAATGGGATGTAAGCAAGGTCAAGGCTATTGGCTGAGCAGACCCGTGCCAGCTGACTCTGCAACCAATATGTTAATTCAGCAGTACAGTGTGGTATAACCCAACCTGATTGAGCGTCACTTACTTAGTATCACTAATAATTTCATGTGGTTATTCGTCTTTATCTTGAACGCCTAGCTTCGATTACACAACGGATGCAAGGCAGGTTCATGACTTATCAGTCCTGTCACCAAACTTGTATAATCTTCTGTGAAAGCCTATCTTTTATAGTGAATTTGTTAGGTCTTATTCAGCCTCAAGCCGACTCTAACAATCACCACTCTTTTCAATACGATTTTATGTAATCGATAACTTAGTCAATCTGTATTACAGCCTAGCATTTATTTAGGATGTTCAGATTAAAGTGACCAGGACTTTTGTGCTATCTAATAGTGCAGCGACCTACCTACTCTTGACGATTATTGATTATATTCCAAAAAGGACAGGAAGTTATGCAATATAAAGCGCCCTTACGTGATATTCAATTCGTAATGCATGAGTTACTTGATAGCGAAAGCCACTATAAAACTTTACCTGCGTTTCAGGAAGCTGACCGTGAATTGATGGATAGCCTGTTCGAAATGGCTGCAAGCTTCGCTGAAAATGAGCTATCACCATTGAATCAAAGCGGTGATGCTGAAGGCTGTCATTTTGATAATGGTGTTGTTACCACGCCAAAAGGTTTTAAAGAAGCGTACAAAGCGTTCTGTGAGCTTGGCTTCCCTGCTTTGTCTGCTGAAGAAGAGTTCGGTGGTCAAAACATGCCTTTTTCATTATCAACGGTTATCAATGAAATGGTTGGTACGGCCAACTGGTCATTCTCTATGTACCCCGGCCTATCACATGGTGCTATTCAAACCATCGAACACCATGGTACTGATGCACAGAAACAAACCTATCTCGAAAAAATGATCAGTGGCGAATGGTCAGGTACGATGTGTCTGACTGAAGCGCATGCGGGTTCTGATTTGGGTATTATCCGTACTAAAGCTGAGCCTAAAGAAGATGGCAGCTATAGCATTACTGGTCAAAAAATCTTTATCTCTGCCGGCGAGCATGATTTAACTGACAACATTATCCACATTGTATTAGCGCGCCTACCAGGCGCACCTGCTGGCACAAAAGGTATCTCATTGTTTATCGTCCCTAAAATGACGGTCAATGAAGATGGTAGCGTTGGTGAAAGCAACAATGTCGTTTGTGGTTCTATCGAGCATAAAATGGGCATTAAAGCCTCTGCCACTTGTGTCATCAACTTCGATGGTGCAACAGGTTACCTAATTGGCCCAGAAAACCGCGGCCTACAGTGCATGTTCACCTTTATGAACGTTGCCCGTATCGGTACTGCTGTTCAAGGTCTAACAGCTGCTGAGTATGCGTTCCAAGGTTCACTAACCTATGCAAAAGATCGTCTGGCCATGCGCTCTTTATCAGGCACTAAAGCACCAGAAAAAGTAGCTGACCCGATCATTGTGCATCCAGCGGTTCGCAACATGCTATTGACTGAAAAAGCCTTTGCTGAAGGCGGCCGTGCATTGGTTTATTACCTCTCGCATTTTGCAGATATCGTCGCAAAAGGCGAAGGCGAAGAGCTTAAATTTGCTGATCAAATGCTGTCGCTATTGACACCAATTGCCAAAGCATTCTTGACCGAAACTGGTTTAGAAGCCGCCAATCATGGTATACAGATTTATGGTGGTCACGGCTTTGTGAGCGAATGGGGTATGGAGCAAAACGTCCGTGATACTCGTATCGCTTGTCTATACGAAGGGACGACTGAGATCCAAGCACTTGATTTATTAGGTCGTAAAGTATTGGGCTCACAAGGCAAACTACTTGGCAACTTTGTCAATATCATTCAACAGTTCTGTGAAGATAACAAAGAAAATGACGAGATGGGTCAATTTGTTCGTCCACTTGTCAAGCACCTTAAAGAATGGGGTGATCTAACGGCACGTATCGGCATGCAAGCGACTGAAAACCCTGAAGCAGTAGGCGGTGCAGCGGTTGATTACATGTACTTCAGTGGCTATGTCACACTAGCTTACTTATGGGCTCGTATGGCACTAGTTGCACAAACTGCTATTGCAGACGGTACTAGCGAAGCCGCATTCTATGATGCCAAAGTAAAAACCGCACAATTCTACTTTGCTAAATTATTGCCACGTACTACCACTCACGTACAGCGTATCAGCACTGGTGTTGAGCCATACATGAGCATGGACGTCGATCAATTTGCTTTTTAATTGAAGACTTTATAAATTAGCTAAGATACATGATCGGCAACATACCACGGTATGTTGCCGATTTATTTTGTGCCACTGTTCGTCGCTTTAGTGCTTTAGTATCTTATATCAACAACGGCCTTCGCCCTTGAGAGGTAGTTCAGCATCACAATAGTCGCTACTAACTTTTGGTGCACGCACGATTCACGAAGAAATACACCCGCGCGCAAGCTTATTTGTTAAACTTTAATTATTAATCGCTCAGGTTACATTAGAAAAACAACCTATAACTTTAATACTCTTAACTCTACTCATTTGAACCAAAGGAATGTTTATGGCTGTCTATAATGCCCCTCTTAACGACATGCGCTTTATCTTAAATGATGTGTTTAATGCGCCTAAATTTTGGCAAAATAACGAAAACTTAGCTCATGTTGATATAGAAACTGTCGATATGATTTTGGAAGAAATGGCAAAACTGTCAAAAAATATTCTGTTGCCTATCAACCGCAGTGGTGATGAAGAAGGCGCAACCTTTCATGGTAACGGCGTCGTTACTACCCCAACTGGATTCAAAGAAGCTTATAAGCAATTTGCTGAATCAGGCTGGGTTGGTCTAAGTGGTAACGCTGAGTACGGCGGTCAAGGCTTTCCAAAAATGGTCACCATGTTGACTGAAGAAATGGTTTTCACTGCAAACCAATCGTTTGCACTGTATCCAAATCTGACAGTCGGTGCGACGCTTTGCTTGAACGCTGCTGGCTCTGAAGAGCAAAAACAGACTTACCTCGAAAAAATGTACAACGGTGAATGGTCAGGTACTATGTGTTTGACTGAGCCGCATGCCGGTACGGATTTGGGTATCATCAAAACCAAAGCAGTACCTAATGATGATGGTAGCTTTGATATCTCTGGTACCAAAATCTTTATCACTGGTGGTGAGCATGATCTGACTGACAATATTATTCATTTAGTATTGGCAAAAACACCTAATGCGCCAGAAGGTTCAAAAGGTATTTCATTGTTTGTGGTACCAAAATTCTTGGTCAACGAAGATGGCAGCTTAGGCGAGCGCAACACATTAGCAGTGGGTTCTATCGAACATAAAATGGGCATCAAGGCATCAGCCACTTGTGTGATGAACTTTGACAACGCTAAAGGTTGGATGGTTGGCGCAGAAAATACAGGCCTATCTTCAATGTTCATTATGATGAACTATGAGCGTGTCACGATGGGTCTACAAGGCCTTGGTGGTTCTGAGCTTGCCTATCAAAATGCCGCTTTATACGCCAATGATCGTGGTCAAGGCCGTAGCGATACGCAACTACAAAGCCCAGAAAAACCAGCTGATGCTATCATTCATCATGCTGACGTACGCCGTATGCTACTGAATGCTAAAGCGAATACCGAAGCCTCTCGTTGTTTTGCCATGTACGTTGCGAAAAACCTTGATGAAGAGAAATTTAGTACAGATCCTGAGTTGGCAAAAGCGGCGGCTGCCCGTGTTGCCCTACTCACGCCAGTAGCCAAAGCGTTTTTGACCGATAAAGCGTTAGAAGCTACTGTTGATTGCCAGCAAGTATTTGGTGGTCATGGCTATATCCGCGAATGGGGTATGGAGCAAATTGTACGTGATACTCGTATTGCACAGATTTATGAAGGTACCAACGGTATTCAAGCGCTTGATTTATTAGGCCGTAAAGTTGCTCGTAATAACGGCAAATATGTCACAAATTTCTTGGGTGAAATCCGTGACTTTATCGGCAACATGCAAGCAGATCATGGCATCAAACAAGCCACATTAGATGCTGCAGATACGATCGAAGCATTGACTCAGACTGTGCTTGGTAATATTGGCGAGCGTAAAAATGAAGTCAATGGCTGTGCCGTTGATTATATGCATGCCTTTGGCTACCTAGCATATTCGTACATGTTTGCACTGATGGTCGAAGCGGCCAATGGCAAAGAAGGTGATTTTTATACCAACAAAGCAAAGCTTGCTGATTACTTTGTCGGTCGTATATTGCCACGTATCGAGTCACATGCACAGATGGTACAAGCTGGTAGTGATCCGATGATGAACTTTGATCTTGATTACTTTAATGTACCTGCTAGCTAAGTAATTATCATATAAAACACTCTTAAAAAAGGACAGCCACATTGAGCTGTCCTTTTTTGTGCCAAAATGATTCTCATCATAATTACTAACAAAATAAGTGACTATCAATGAATGGTTCAGATTAAAATGACGTACAATAAAGCGTTATTTTAACCAAATAAAGAGGTTGCCATATTTTTAGAAAAACGCTTACTGTGACCCATTACATAATAAAAGCTACCAAAATAATCATAACAAAGGGTATGACGTGTCAGAAATGAAACACATTTTACAGCAGATTACTGCCTTAAGTGATGTACCCGATAACGCGGTACTAAAGCGTTTAATAGACGAGCTACGGGTAAATGATAAAGAGCCCGCCCTCGCCAACGCAAATATTCAATCACTTATTGATATCCTTCGTCAGCATCCAGAATATGCTGATGGACTCTCTAGCTTCGTCCTAAAGATAATCATTCAATACCGTCAAATCGCTTTGTATACTGATACTGGCATCATGTCAGACCAAGGATTCTTTAACAGCTTACGCCGTTTGGTTGGCCATCGTTTTTTGCCGATACTACCGCAAGAAGACTCTGTCGTAGAGTTGGTTGGCTACTTGTTCGATAAAAAGTCTGATGAACGTTGGCTTGCCAATATCGAAAAAGATAAATGGGATACGTTAATAGAGCTGCTTAAAGTAGAAGAGAAGCATTTAGACTTAGTCGCCACCGTAAAAAACAGTATTCTGAATGCGATTATTATCTTATCTTATCGCATCAGTGGTATCGGTTTGCATCCTGATTTGATGGACTCTTACCCACAAATGTTGAATTACTCAGCGTCTTTCGTGGCTCAAAACCAAGAAGCAGTCCTGTTTGTCAATGAATACAGAAAAGCGCATGAGCTTGACACGTTAACGGACATCACCCCTGAACAAGCGGTTGATCCAGCTCCCTTACTCGTGATGATTGAGCAGTGTGAGGATATCGTTGCCACCGTACGCAAACGTATTTACAAAACTGGTATCTCTATTCGTCTGACGAATATGATGCTGCGTTTAGATCAAAGCTTACAGCGTATGCGCATCTTGACGGAGCTGGTCACAGATGACGATAACAAGCGCGATCGTGCGGTGATTGATCTGATTCAAACGCTGATTACGACTGCCAATCGTCGCTACAGTATTGGCTATTTAATCGATAACAATACCAAGCTACTCTCTCGTAAAGTGACAGAAAATGCGAGCCGCGTCGGTGAGCATTACATCAGCACCGATAAGTCTGGCTACCGAAAGATGTTCAAAAAAGCCTCTATTGGTGGCTTTATCATTGCGTTTATGGCCACGATCAAAATATTGGCTTATCAATTGGCACTGGCTCCGATAGGTCGAGCATTTGTTAACAGTATGATTTATGGTTTAGGCTTTGTCTTCATCCATGTCATCCGCGGTACCGTTGCTACTAAGCAGCCAGCCATGACGGCGGCGGCTATTGCCTCTACCATATCTGAAAGCTCTGGTAAAAAATCCCATCAGCTGACCAAATTATCAGAGTTGGTCGTCGATATTTTGCGTACTCAGTTCGTTGCCATCATGGGTAATGTGATGCTGGCGATACCCGTTGCCCTCATTATTTCTTTTGCGTGGCTGCAATATACGGGTACGCCGATGATAGACTCAGAAAAAGCGGGTCACCTACTCCATGATCTAGATCCCTTTCATTCGCTGGCACTGCCCCATGCTGCGATTGCAGGTGTGTACTTATTTTTATCGGGTTTGATTGCTGGTTATTATGACAATTTAGCGGTGTACAATAATATAGGTGCCCGTATCCAACGCCATAAACTACTCATGTATATACTACCGAAATCCTGGCTTCAGCGCCTTGGTGGCTTTATAGAAGCCAATTTGGGTGCCATCATGGGTAACTTTTTATTCGGTGTGTTTTTAGGTAGTACCGCGACGATTGGCTTTATATTTGGCTTGCCAATTGATATTCGCCATATTGCGTTTGCCTCGGCGAACTTGGCACATGGTTTATTTAACATATCTGCCGACGAGATAAGCTGGAGCGTTATCTTAGTCTCAATGCTTGGCGTGGCACTTATTGGTATCGTCAACTTATTGGTCAGTTTTTCACTGGCACTGTTTGTCGCATTACGCTCTAAAGAAGTTCGTTTCTTTGAATGGAGTCGCCTAACCAAATTGGTGTTCGGTCATATCATTAGTCATCCTTCTGACTTTTTCTGGCCACGTGATAAGCCAATGAAATACGCACGTATCGACAGCCAAGGGCATATGATATTTGACGATACCTCAGCGCAAAAAAATGGTAAACACTTACCAAGTAATTATGTCGTACGACGCTTGTCTGATGTCAGAATTTTACCTGAGTCTAAACAAGGTAATGCTCAGTATCCTCAAACAAACACTGATATATATTATGACAATCAACCTGAGGGCGATCACACGCAAGCTCATGCCCCTTCTCACCAAACTGTAGACCTTGACGATGGGTTAATGGATGAAGAGCTCAATAGCATGCCCTACACCAATGATATTCAGTATAATCAAACGGACAAAACACCGAACAACCATGATTACGATGCTAACAGCGATATCAGCAAAGAACCACATCATGTAGATCCTGATAGTAAAGCAGCGGGCGATGCAAAAACACCTCTACCAAAACCAAAAAATCCGCCAAAACTGCCTAATTAATAGGATGGTTTAGGTGGCTTTATACTTGGTTAACTACTGATCTTATGGCTAATGAGATGGCTAACCATGTTTTTTGATACGTCATTGCTCTCACCACCTAAATCTTATCAAGTCACCAGAGTTAGCCACTTCGTATGAAATGATGGCATATCTCTGTCGGCTTTGACAACAGGAGTCAGCCAAATCAGAACCATCAGTAACCCTAATATGTACATGTTCAACAGACCCTAACAAGCAAGGCAATCGATTTGAAAATTTTAATGGTGTTGTTTTACGGCCTTAATAAGGGCGCTGGTGTTGAACGAGTAGGTTCTATGATTGCTAACGGTCTATCTGAGGTGGGCCATAAAATAATATTAGCTAGTATTGGACCTTGTGATACACCTTTCTTTCCTCTAAATGAAGATATTAAAATAATTTCACTATCGGATTCTCCGCGCGTTAAGTTAGGTCATACGCCTAATGCTATTTATAAAATAAGAAAGCTGTTAAAAGCAGAGCGTGCTGACATAATAATGGCAGTAGACACAAAGTCTATTCCATATACTTTACCTGCGACTTTAGGCTTGAAAGTAAAGCATATAGGCTGGGAGCATTTTAACTTTGATCCTAGTGAGGGTATTAGCAGAAGCTCTATCGTCAGACATTTAGCGGCACGATATTGTGACTCAGTGGTTACTTTAACCGAAAGAGATAAGGAATATTGGCTAAAAAATACTCGTCATAAATCACAAATAATCGCTATAGCCAATCCTTGTCCGTTTCCTATTCAAGAATATATTGAAGAAAATAAAAAAATAGTATTGGCGGTTGGTCGTCTACATAGAGAAAAAGGGTTTGACTTATTACTTGAAGCTTGGCTTCAGGTAACTGCAATGATGCCAGAGTGGACATTAAAAATAGTTGGTGAGGGTGAAGAAAGAGCAAAGCTAACTGAGTTTATTGAAGCAAACCAAATAACTGCGAGTGTGGAACTGGTCGGTGCGACTGATAATGTGGGTCACTATTATAGAGAGGCAGAGATATTTTGCTTGAGCTCTCGCGCAGAAGGGTTTGGTATGGTTTTAACTGAGGCTTTAGCTTTTGGCCTCCCTATTGTTAGTTTTGATTGTGGGCCTGGCCCCGCAGAAGTTTTAAAAGGTACGGGCTCTATTTTGGTTCCTAAAAATGACATTGGCCAACTTGCTTCAGCGTTGATTGGTTTGATGAAGAATGATGAGCAGAGAAAAACTATCAGCTTAAAAGGTAAAGAGAAAGTCGAAATTTATCAACCCGCTAATATAATAAGTGAGTGGTTAGATTTACTCAAAAGCTTTGGATAACTCAGAATATCACCTTAATCGGCTGTATGACTGGTTTATATCTATGGTGAACCAATCAGTTACCTTTACTGGTTCTGTCCGCTAATGAGGATTTGAACTTTTGGCTGTAGGCTACTGGTATCAGCGTTTTAACTCACTGAAACAGTCTAAGTGTACTTCGCAGTGTACATGAAATGAGCTATTCGAACATAAATATTAACTAAAGGCTTTCTGCTAACAAATTATGATAAGTACTATATTTACATCAAAGATTGATTTTTGGTTGGCGTTTTTAATATTGGGTTCTAGCTTACTACTCGTTTTGGTGCCTGTATGGGAATGGATGTATAACAATAGTTCTATTAAAAGAATAATATTTATTAGCCTTTTTACCATACCAACTGCGTTACTGTTATTGGTACTGTTTTTTAATATAAAGTACACTTTGACAGCTGACACATTGTCAGTGAAAAATGGTTTTTCTACTCAGAGCATCTCATTGAAAGACATTACCAATATCACTCCTACCAGCAGTACTTTATCTGCTCCAGCACTGTCTTTAGATAGGATTGAGATAAGATATGAAGGTGGTAGCATAGTGATATCACCAAAAGACAAAGATAGGTTCTATCATGCAATACAAGAACGTGTACCAGCATTAAAAACTGATGATAATAATGGGCTGATAAAGAGTTAGCCGATAGTTCTAAATATGAACTTAATGACTAAAAAATTGAAAGCATGGCTCAATTCAACACATGGGTAGAATTTAAAATCATGATTAGAGCACTGAGTAAGAATGATAGTGACTTCATATACATATATAGTGTTTATGAAAGTAAAAATTATAGTGAGAATAAAGTTGAAACTTATTATTTAGCAAGCTGTAGTAATTACCAAGGCTTAATGGCGTATAGGGAAAGTGAGGTCTATAACATAGAGATTTTAGCAGACAATTACGTAAGCTTAACAACGGTTGATTTATCAGCAGGTCTAAATGATAGGATGCATCCTATACTTTATGATTTTCTAAAAAATGATTGGGATGCTTATGAAGGTATCGTCGAAGGACAGCTTAAACCTTGGCTTGAATTTCAAAAAGAATTGGGTCATAGACCCTGATTAAGTTAGTTTGCAATAAATAAGACTAAATACTATTTATTTTAAATATAAATTAGCACGTAGGTTAGGCTGAGCTTTCGATACTCAAAAATCAAATGGATCCAACTAAAAAGCTACGATGCTCAATCTATCGTAGCTTTTTTTATTTATCATGGGTAATAATGGCAATATCAAAATGTAATAATCAAATTACTTAGTAAAATTAATCAGAATTTTTAATTAGGGTATCCCCCAATCAAACCAGTTATTTCACCCTTTAAACCTATTAACAGACTACTTAAAACAGACCGCTTATCTAGCCTCTTATATCAAGCTCAGCTATAGCCCTCGTTATAAACTCGGGCACTGCTCGCTTGACGTTATTACATGACCGTCACTGAGACGATAAGCCAATAGACAATTGCCCCACACGCAGCCGCCGTCGAGTGCACGTGCATGTGGCAAATCAACCTCACCTTTTAGTGCAGCCCAATGTCCAAATAGTATCTTACGCGAGCGTGGTACTTGCCATTCAAACCATGGCAAGAAGCCCTCAGGCATCAACTCATCTAAACCTGATGAAAAACCAAACTCAAGCGTGCCATCCTGTTTACATAGACGCATACGCGTAAAATAGTTAGTGATAGCACGCATTTTAGTAAAGCCATTGATATCTGGCTGCCAATCATCAGCTGACTTGCTATACAAATTCGGTAATAAGCGATCGAGCTGCCATAAGCTGCTTTGTAATTGCGCTTCTACTTGTTGTGCATAGCCTGCTGCTTCATCGATACTCCAATGCGGTGGAATACCAGCATGCACCAGTACGGTCTGTTCATCAGGGTAAGCCAATAGCGGCTGATGACGTAACCACTCAAGCAACTCATCACAATCATCAGCGGCAAAAATCGGCGCTGTTTTGTCTTTCTTTTTGAGCTTCGCTGCGCCGCGCCAGACAGCAATCAAATTGATATCATGATTACCAAGGACTGTTGCTGCCGCTCCTTGCTCACATAGCGCCTTGATATGACGCAACGTACTCAATGAGTCTTCACCACGTGCTACCAAGTCACCGGCAAACCATAGCTTGTCTTGGGCTGGATCAAAATTCAAGGTTTCAAGTAATTTAAGATAAGCAGCATAGCAACCCTGCAGGTCTCCAATGACATACTGGTGGCGAAAACTCATAGTACCTCTATGCTTTTTAGATATAAATTTATATAAGAGCACTCTTAAGTGAGTACTTTTATATAAATAGTTTTAGGTGAATAATTATATGTGAATAATTATATGTGAATATTTTGAGAGGTGTTCAATATTAAGTTGGATTAAACTAACCTTCTACTTTGCGTGCCTGATTGCTCAAATTGACAAAATCTTTCACACTTAAGACTTCAGGACGCGCTTGTGGGTCGATGGCGCAAGCCGCGAAATCTTCTTCGCTCAACGTTGGCAATAGCGTAGATTTCTTAAAAATCGCACGTAGTGTCTTACGACGATGGTTAAAGGTTTCGCGTACGACAATCGCAAAATACTCTTCATCTTCTGCCACGACTGGTTTAGTGATATGCGGCGTCAAACGAAATACAGCACTGGTTACTTTCGGCGGTGGATTAAAAGCACCGCGTGGTACGGTCAATAGATAATCTGTACCGCAGTGATATTGCATAATAACGGATAAGCGACCATAAGTTTTGCTACCAACATCAGCAGTGATACGCTCAACCACTTCCTTTTGCAACATAAAGTGCATGTCTTGAATCACGTCGGCATAACTGAGTAAATGAAAAAGTATCGGGGTAGAGATGTTATATGGCAGGTTACCTACCACACGTAGCTTGCCGCGCTCAGGACTATACAGCTCGCGATAGTCCACATGCATCGCGTTATCTTTGATAATCTCAAAATTCGGATGACTGTTGGCACCAATACGGATACGCAAACTGTCTGCCAAATCACGATCCAACTCTACTACGGTCATCGCATCGACTTCTGCCAATAGTGGCTCAGTCAACGCACCCATTCCCGGCCCAATCTCGATTAGATTGTCATCGCGCTCGAGACGAATGCTTTCAACGATTTCGCGAATGACGCTGCCATCATGCAAGAAGTTTTGACCAAAGCGCTTACGCGGTTGGTGTTTAACAGCACGTAGGCTGTTGGAAATAGATTGAGCATCAAACGGAGTTTTGGACATAGAAGAGTCTTAATGTGTAAAAGATAAATGGGCGATAATGGCAGCAATATGCCAATTATATAATGATGAATTATACCACAGCTCAGAATTAGGCTGTATTGTTGAAACATGATTATCGATAAGCTACCCATACTTTATCGCAATAGATACCGTGACGTCTTCTACCCAACATCATTTGTCATAACGTCTCTTATGGGAACAATGACAGCCTGTATCAGGCTAACAACGCTACATTTTGTAGGAACAGGGATGATAAAAAATAATATAAATACCGTCATAACCCCTGAGGAAATTAATTAGTTATGAAAATAATGAGAGTAATTTCGTCTGTTCTAGCTTTAATTATAGTTATATCTACTGCTATCTATTACTTGTATCCAATACAAATATTAGATGACTTAAAACTAAAAAGAACTATAGGTGGTGAGCATCGTCTAATTTTTGACAATCAGAAGCTAGGCTATATTAGTGGCTTAGATTCATGGTACGTCGAAGGATCACAAATCTACGGTTCAATGAGCTCCAACAGAGATCGAACAAATACATCACTATTTTATTTTTATGTCGATGTCTGTACTGGTGAGAATCTTCTGATAAGTAGCTATTCTAAATTTGAAGATTTTTTAGATGATAAAGATATATCAAAAGAGAGACGCAACTATATGAGTGGCAATAATCTTATAAATATGAAAAAGTTTGATTATTCATCATCTGTAGATTGCTCATAATATTTTGAATAGACTTCTGGCAAAAGTACCAGTTCATTGACTTCCACTGACGGAGTCACAAGGGCTAGCAATGACTTATGCAAGAGGTCTATTAAACTGTCTAATGCAAAATATCCCAAGTTTGCTTGTACGGATTTAATAGCAGAGGTTGGTATTTAGAATACTACCCTTTAATAAAAAGCTAAAAGTATTGGAGCACGCAGTAAAATGATAATTAACAAAGCATTAAAAGACTATGTTTATCTATTATGTTTGTACTGGCCTCATATTGAGCAGTTAATATGTACGGATTCCATAGGCTCCTTTAAAGATGATTGGCTACAAGCAAATTGGGAGATAATTGTAGAAAGACAGTTAATGAGTGCTGATATGTATTTAGAAGCATATGGAGACGGTGTAGACTGTAACGGTGAAAGCTCCCGAGTTCTATTCCCTGAGAAAACAGCTACTCACAGTATAATTCTGAACTCTAATAGTTAACACAAAATTTATGATATTTTGGGAGAACGTTATATTGAGAATAAAGATGATGACATTATTTTTCAAAAGTTCGTAACTATAAAAAAAGATGGTTGGTACTATGAAGAACCTCCTTTCAATAAAATAGAAGCCTTATATAGAGATGAAACTCTAATAGTAGACTTTAGTATTGTCGAGGCTAAATTGAAAGCCATTTAAGGTATACCTCAGCGTAACCAGCTACTTCACCCTTAAAACCTATTAATAGACCACTTAAAATAGGTCCTATTTAATGGTTCATAAATAGGACCTATTGACGGTAACCTTATCCAATACTGCGTAAAAAATTTTGTTAAGGCACCGACTTATGCAAGAGGTTTTTCAATAAGTGATTTATCCGCCATCTCATTGGCCATATTTAACGCTTGATATAAGCTAGTCGCACTCGCACCACCACGGCCTGCCAAGTCAAGTGCTGTACCGTGATCAACCGATGTGCGAATATAAGGCAATCCTAAGGTTAGATTAACCGTATCACCAAATCCGTGTGATTTGAGGACTGGTAAGCCTTGGTCATGATACATAGCAATCACCGCATCACAGTTTGCTAAATGCCTTGGGGTAAATAACGTATCCGCTGGCATCGCCTCTGATATATCGACCCCTGCTTCGATAAACTCATGCAACACCGGATTGATAACCTCAATCTCTTCCATACCTAGATGGCCGCCCTCGCCTGCATGTGGATTAAGCCCACAAACTAAGATACGGGGCTGCGTTAAGCCAAATTTCTCTCGCATATCATCAATGACAATCTGTACCGTTTGGCGCACATTCTCTGCCGTAATAGCTGCCGGTATGTCTTTTAATGCTAAATGAGTCGTAACAAGCGCCACTTTCATGGCTTGATTGGCGAGCATCATCACGACTTTTTCACAGCCACTTTGCTGCATAAAAAACTCAGTGTGGCCGCTAAACATATTGCCATCTAATAACTTAATGTCTGCGTCAATGAGTGCGGACTTTTGCAATGGGCCGGTAACGATGGCGGCGACTGTTTTATTGAATGCTAGCTTATGCGCAATGTCCAATTGTTTGGCCACCATTGCTGAATTGCTAGTATTGATTTGCCCAGAGATGACTGGTGCTGCACAAGATGTATGAAGCAGGATAAAAGCATCGTCACTACGATTCATATTCGTTGACATCTGCTCTAAGAAATCATCTGCCTCTATATTTGCGTCTACCGTCTGCCATGATGGGCAAAATTTTAAGACACCAGCAGTGGTAAGCTCTTTGGCACGCTCTGTCATTGCGTCTGCATCCGCAGTTACCCAAATTGGCCGCGAAAAGTCTTGCAACTTATTTTCTGACGCTAGTAGCAGTACGACGTCCATACCAATGCCAGCAGGTTCGCCTGTCGTGATTAACAACGGTAATTTATTTTGCATCATAAAAATAGCCCCATATCTTAATTAAACATCTGATTTTATTGTTTTTATGGTTAAATATAATGGTTTTTATATCTAAAAACCGCAATCCATCTCTTCACTGATCAACCCTAATAGCTTCAGATTTAGTTACTGTATGCGTCTAAAAAAAGCCCATAATGTGTTAAACTTTCGCATCTGATTGTAGCATTTACTGGCAAGCGTGAGACTGCATTTTGTGTTGTATCGTAGCAGTACACCGCATTTGCTTTGCTGTATTATTGCCAATCATCAAACACTTATATTAAATATCTATTTACACCCTCTTTCATACCGACTCTTGATACATTAGGCACTCATGGCAGATACCGAAAAAAACGACGACTTGCTCAATCAAACACCGCCGCACAATATCGATATTGAAAAGGCGTTGCTTGCCTCTTTGATGAGCATCGAAGAAGCGTATGACAAGATTGCCGATATCGTTACCAAAGACGATTTTTATGCTGGGCGACATCAATACATCTTTGATGCGATTGCCCATTTGGCAGCGGTCAATGAGCCTTATGACACGGTCATGGTGCATGACTGGTTGGAAGCACAGAAACTACTCAAAGGTGCGGGCGGTGACAGTTACTTGGCAGATATTTTGAGCCAAAGCCCTGCCACCTTATTTAACCTCACGGCCTACGCCCAGCGCGTACGTGAACTATCAACACTACGTCAGCTGATTACCACTGGCAATGACATGTTGACACTGGCTTATAACCCGAAAGACCAAAGCGTTAGTGACATCTTAGACAGTGTCGAAGGCAAGATATTTAGTATTAATGAGCAGCATAATAAACGCGCTGAACAGCGTGGCCCTGTCGGCATTACCTCGGTGTTGACCAATGTCATTGATAAAATCCAAGAGCTAAAATCCAATCCAGATGGCATGATTGGTTTGCAAACGCCATTCGCTGAGCTGAATAATAAAACACAAGGTTTGCAGGCAGGCGATTTAATTATCGTCGCCGCGCGTCCGTCGATGGGTAAAACAACCTTTGCGATGAACTTGGCAGAAGGCATCTTATTTAACGAAGACTTACCAGTCGTGGTGTTTTCGATGGAGATGCCTGCGGAGTCTATCGTGATGCGCTTGCTATCATCATGGGGCGCGATTAATCAGACGCATCTGCGTTCTGGGCAAATGAATGAAGATGAATGGGCAAAAATGATGAATGCCATTCAGCATTTGCAATCTAAGCACCTGTATATCGATGATAGTACTGCCCTGCCACCATCTGAGATGCGTTCACGCTGTCGCCGTATCGCCAAAAATCATGATGGCAAGCTTGGGGCTATCGTAGTCGATTATCTCCAGTTGATGAAAGTGCCAAACCTAGATGGCAACCGTGTTGGGGAAATCTCTGAGATTTCTCGTAGTCTAAAAGCCTTAGCACGGGAACTTGAGTGTCCAGTAATTGCGCTATCGCAGCTTAACCGTAGTCTAGAGAACCGTCCTAACAAGCGTCCAATTATGTCAGATTTGCGTGAATCAGGTGCGATTGAGCAGGATGCCGATTTGATTATGTTCATCTACCGTGATGAGGTTTATAATGAGAACTCAGATCACAAAGGCGTGGCTGAAATTATCATTGGTAAACAGCGTAATGGCCCTATCGGTACCATACGTTTGGGCTTTGAAGGACAATTTACTCGCTTTATCAATCTGACGCCAGAATACTATCAAAATGTCAGTTTCGAGAATGATGAATAGTCATAGTTTTACCGATTATGCTTGCTTAACCTTAAACACTTAATACAAACAGCTCTCAGTAACCATAGCCAGTGCCACATCAATCCAATTGATGCAGCATTGGCTTTATCACTTCATAACTTTGCTAATAAAGAAGCCAATTATGCGTACTATCACTATCAAACCAAAAGCCATTACTCATAACCTCACCCAAGTTAAAAAAATGGCGCCACACTCTAAAGTTCTGGCCATGGTGAAATCCAACGCTTACGGACACGGGATAGCGGCAGTTTTGCCAGCATTACAGCAAGCAGACGGTATTGGAGTCGCCACCTTAACTGAAGCACTAGAAGCACGACAATTAGGTTGGAATAAAACGATTGGTTTGATCGAAGGTGCGTTTACCGCTGATGAGTGGCAGCAAGCCATTGATAGTGATATTAGCTGCGTCATTCATCATGAGCCACAGTTGCAATGGGCATTGGAAAATATCCCACCAGCTAGTAGTGCTACTAGAGTGGTGTGGATTAAATACAATACAGGTATGAATCGCCTAGGTTTCGATGCCGAGGGTGTGATTGCTGCCGCTAAACAGCTTCATGCTGCTGGATACCAACTGATTCTCACCACGCATTTTGCCAATGCAGACAACAGCACTCATCCATTAAATGCGATGCAAATACAGCGTTTTTCAGACGTTTTAAACATTTTACAAGAGACTGTTAGCGCTGAGATTAAGGGTTCATTGTGTAATTCAGCTGGTATCGTCAATTTTTCAGAGCATCATTATGATTGGATACGTCCAGGTATTATTTTATATGGTAGCTCACCTGTCGTTGATCAAAGCGCACAGGAATTAGATTTACAGCCAGCGATGGATTTTAGCGCGCAAATTATCGCTCTACAGACAGTCAATGCAGACCATGCTATTGGTTATGGCAGTCGTTGGATCGCACAAAAAGACACCAGAACAGCTCTAGTCAGTATCGGCTACGGAGATGGCTACCCTCGTGTCGTCAACGATGACGCTTATGTCTCTGTCATTGACACGAGCAATAATCAAAGCTATCGATGCGCGGTCATTGGACGCGTGGCAATGGATATGATTGTCATTGATGTCAGTACTGCGCCAGAAGACATTGCTTTAGACAGTAAGGTAATGTTATGGGGCGATGCACCGCACGTTGATGAGGTCGCTGCACATGCAGGTACCATTAGCTATGAACTGCTATGCCGCCTGAGCATACGTCCAAAGCGTGTGCAAGCCTAATAATCATAATACGACGGTGAAGTTGCCGAGTACTGGAGTGACTGAGCAATCAGACTAAATTGGGCGTTTACATTAGAAGTAATTGCGCTATACTAAAAGTTTGTTGTCACCCCAGTATGCGCACTGATGCGATGCTATTGAAGACTGATAACGTTTCACTGACTGCGATCGACTGCTAGGATTACTATGAGTTTGCGCCATTTTTTGACCCTATCTGATTTAACCAAACAAGAACTAGAAACCCTTATCAAACGCGCAAGCGAATTACGTAAGATGCAACATGCTGGCGAGATATATCAGCCTTTTGTTGGTCGTACGCTGGGTATGATTTTTGAAAAATCCTCAACCCGCACGCGTATTTCTTTTGAAACAGGTATGGGCCAGTTTGGTGGTAGTGCTATCTTCTTGTCGCCAAATGACACACAGCTTGGACGTGGTGAGCCGCTAGAGGACTCTGCTCGTGTAATCTCTAGTATGGTTGATATCATCATGATTCGTACCTTTGGTCACGAAAATGTCGAGACATTTGCTGAATACTCAAGTGTACCGATTATCAATGCACTTACTGATGAGTACCACCCTTGCCAGTTGCTTGCTGATATGCAGACCTATTATGAGCATCGCGGCAGTATCGAAAACAAAATCGTGACGTGGGTCGGTGATGGCAATAATATGTGTTCATCATTTATGCAAGCGGCCAATCAGTTTGGTTTTGAGCTACGTGTGGCAGCGCCTTATGGCTTTGAGCCAGACCCTAAATTGATGGAACGCTTCTCTCATTGCGTCAGCCTCGTCGAAAATGTACAAGATGCGGCAAAAGACTCAAACCTAATCGTCACCGATGTATGGGCAAGCATGGGACAAGAGTCAGAGCAAAACACCCGCGCCCGTCGTTTTGCGCCTTATCAGGTAACACCATCACTGCTAGACAAAGCTGATCCTGAAGTCGTGTTTATGCATTGCTTGCCTGCGCATCGTGGTGAGGAAATCTCTCATGATATGCTAGATGATCCACGTTCAGTGGTGTGGGATGAAGCAGAGAACCGCTTGCATGCACAAAAAGCATTAATGGAATTTTTGTTAAAAGACAAAATCAAAATCTAAAAAATATAGCTATAAGTTATTTATCAAAGGATAAACATAAAAAAGGCAGACCACATTGATTGCGGTCTGCCTTTTTATTGCTACTACATAACAAGCTACTATAGCGTTTTTAACGGATGAGTGTCTTGTAACGAGTAAAAAATTTTAACGAGTTAGTGTTGTCACCCCATTACTACCAGCTTTTAACAATACATCGGCTTGATTGGCAGCAAATATACCATTGCATACCACACCTACGATATTATTTAGCGTTTGCTCAAGCTCTATTGGATTGCTCACATCCAGATCATAGGTGTCTAAAATCACGTTTCCATAATCGGTCACGAAATCTTCACGGTAAACTGGCTCACCGCCTAGACTCACCAATTGGCGTGCAACATAAGAGCGTGCTTGTGGTAATACTTCAATCGGTACTGGAAACTCACGTCCAAGCATCTCGACACTTTTACTCTCATCAACCATGCATATAAATTTATTAGAAGCCGCTGCCACGATTTTCTCACGAGTAAGCGCGCCGCCACCGCCCTTAATGAGCTGCAAATGCTCATTTACTTCGTCCGCACCATCGATATAAATATCAAGCGTACCAGCAAAGTTTAAATCAACGATCTCAATACCAAGGGCACGAAGTTTGTCTTCAGTGACCTGTGAGCTAGCAACTGCGCCAGCAAGCTTTACTGTCGGCAATAATTCAATCAAGCAATTAACTGTACTACCTGTGCCTACGCCCAGTATCATGCCATCTTCGACATAGTTTAGAGCAGCTTTGGCTGCGGCTTGCTTTTGTGCTTGCTGATCACTCATCATAAATCCTTGGAAAATAAACGTATCATTATAAAAGAGGTAAAATGCGCCGCTATTATACCCGATGAGTTTGATCGATGTCAGCGTAATAACCACGCTAATCACAAGAGATTTACTCAACCTTTAAAATGTAGACAGATAAGGCAACCACAAGACTAAGGCCAATAGCGTGACCAATAATACGGGCGGCGTAATAATCAGCCCAATTTTCATGTACTGTCCCCAACTGATTTTATAGTCTTTTTCTGCCAATACATGGAGCCACAATAATGTCGCAAGGCTACCGATAGGCGTAAATTTCGGCCCCAAGTCATTACCAATCACGTTGGCATAAATCATGAGCTCACGAGTGGCGTCTGGTACTTGCGCACTATCGATAGCCAGTGCACCAACTAAGGTAGACGGCATATTATTCATGATAGATGCCACAATAGCAGAGAGGAATCCCGTTCCTAATGTTGCGATGACCGTACCCTGCTGCCCTAGCCAATTTAAAATTTGAGCACCATAGGCCGTCAAGCCTGCATTACCCAAACCATAAACCACCAAATACATACCGATTGAAAACAAGACAATTTGCCAAGGAGCCTTTCGCAAAACATCAGATACTGAAACCACTGCACCGCGTCCACCTTGCCACCACCGTCCTGCGATTGCCATTAGCACCAGCGCAGCGACGCCTGTCACAAACGAAATAGCAATGCCCAATGATTCAGTCGTAAAGTACGCGACGAGTAGTAAGGCTAAAAGCGGAAAAGCCGCCTTAAAAACGAGCGGATCTTCAATCGCGGACTCTGGCGCACTCAGTTCAGCAACAGAGTAGTGTTTTGGAATATGCCGCGCATAGACGACCCATAACACGGCGAGTGTCGCTAACACAGAGACGATGTTGACTGGCACCATGACTGCCGCATAACGTCCAAAGCCAATATCAAAGTAATTGGCACTGACGATATTAACTAGATTGGATGTCACTAACGGTAGGCTCGCGGTATCAGCAATAAAGCCTGTCGCGATGATAAAAGCCAAAGCAGATGGCGGTGAGAACTTAAGACGCAGCAAGATAGCGATGACAATCGGGGTCAATAGCAATGCTGCTCCATCGTTGGCGAAGAAGGCTGAAATGAATGCGCCTAAAATCACAATCATAGGAAATAGTAATCTTCCTTGCCCATTGCCCAATCGAGCCACATGCAAAGCTGCCCAACCAAAAAATCCAGCTCTATCTAAGATAAGAGAGATAATAATCAGAGCGACAAAGGTAAAAGTCGCATCCCAAACAATATCCCACACAACTCCAATATCGGAGAACTGTACCACGCCAAATACTAAGGCGATCGATGCACCACCCATTGCGCTCCAGCCGATACCCAGTCCTTTAGGTTGCCAAATCACTAAAATTAACGTGACGATAAATATAGTCAATGCGATCATCGAGTAACCTTTCTAAGCTCAATTATTATAAGAAGCCGTATTAAAAAATACATGATGAGAGAGTGAATTAGAGTGATTTTTGATTGACGCGCTTGGATAGTTCTTCAGTGCTTTCTACCCGTTCAGAGTAGCGATCGGTCAGATAGGCTGAGCGCCCACGAGTCAGCCAAGTAAATTTCACCAACTCCTCACAGACATCAACAAGACGCAGATATAAAGGTGACTTATCCATGCGATCGTCATCGTTAAATTCCAAAAATGCCTTGGGGATAGACGATTGATTCGGGATAGTAATCATGCGCATCCAACGACCAAGGATACGTAGCTGATTAACGGTATTGAAGCTTTGACTACCGCCACTGACTTGCATCACTGCCAATGTTTTACCTTGGGTCGGACGCACGCCTCCCAATGATAGTGGAATCCAATCGATTTGTGCTTTCATGATACTGGTCATGCTGCCATGCCGTTCTGGACTTACCCAGAGCATACCCTCTGACCACTGTGCCAGCTCTCGCAGCTCTTGCACTTTGGGATGATCTGCATCGGCAGCATCAGGCAGTGGCAAGCCCGTCGGATCAAATGTCCGAACGTCACAACCATACCAACGCAATAATCGACTTGCCTCCTCGCTTGCCAGCCTAGAAAATGAGCGGGCACGCAAAGAGCCATATAGCACCAATATTTTGGGTGGATGGCGCAAATCATTTGGAGCAATCAACGCTTCAATATCAATCGCTTGAATTTCACTTGCAGCAATATTAGGTAATTCATCTAAATTCGGTACATTGTCTAAGCCAGACTGTTCTGTGTTAGCGTTTGCCATGATGAATGACTTCCCCATCTTCTTTAGTAAAACGACTCACTGGATGCTCTAGCAACTCAAACACTCGCTCTGATGGACGGCATAACGCGGCGCCTTTATTTGTGAGCACTATAGGTCGGTTGATTAAAATAGGATGGGCAATCATCGCATCGATGATCTGATCATCAGATAATTCAGGATTGTCTAATCCTAATTCATCGTTAATGGACTCTTTGCTTCGTAATAGCTCTCTTGGCGCGATATTCATTTTTGCCAATAGTTCTACCAAGTATTCACGGGCTGGTGGGGTTTTCAAGTATTCCACTACTTCAGGATGCTCACCTGAAGCATGCATAATGGCTAAGGTATTACGAGAGGTTCCGCATTTGGGATTATGAAAAATTAATGATGTCATAGTGATTTCACTTATTGTCTGAATATGTTGTTTGAATTCTGAATATATTATTTGAATATAATCAATAAAATTGATTTTGACGTTATGTTTGTCTTACAGATTCGCTCAATAATGGCATTAGATACTGTCTTAAGCTTTATCTCAAATATAGTCTTAAGAGTTATCTTACTTGCTGTTTGAGTCATTAGTATTAACGACCCCACATCCACTTAGACTGTCCATAAGGGACGCACACAATTCTGGATGGCCCGCGCAGCAGTCCTGCAATAGAAACTGAACGACAGCTTCCATGTGCGATAGCGAAGCACGATAGATAATCTGTCGGCTGTGGCGTTGTGAAACCACCCACCCTGCTCGTGCCAGCACTGATAGATGCGCTGACATGGTGTTATGTGGTACGGATAATTGACGGGCAATTTCACCCGCAGGCAGTCCTTCAGGCTCTTGACTAACAAGCAACCTAAAGGCTTTTAAACGAGTATCTTGAGAGAGCGCAGCAAAGCTTGCGATAGCATTATTTATTTCCATATGTCCAATAATATAGACATATTAAAATTATTCAATATTTTTTAATAAAATATTTGTACAAAACTGACCTTATCTATCATCAAAACTTGAAATCATTGCAAAAACTGCAATAGGGTCTTGCAAGATAATCAAAATCGGCATAGGCTAATCTATTTCGTTTTTATATTCATATACAACCTGTATTAGGGATCATTATGCTGTCAAACTGGGTACGAGCCATCTTACAAGCCACCGTCTATGACGTTGCGATTCAAACACCACTTGAAGCGGCACCCAAGCTGACCCAACGTTTTGCTAATGACATTCGTTTTAAACGCGAAGATTTACAACCCGTCAAGTCCTTTAAATTGCGCGGTGCCTACAACCGTATTAGCCAATTGAACGATGAGCAAAAAGCGCGCGGTGTCATTTGCGCATCGGCGGGCAATCACGCACAAGGCGTGGCCTATTCTGCTCGCAAACTTGATCTTAACAACATCATTGTTATGCCGACCACCACGCCTGACATCAAAGTAGATGCCGTGAGAGCACTGGGTGGCAATGTTGATTTGCATGGCGACAGCTTCGATGAAGCCAACCGTTATGCAATCAATCGTGCTGAGACCGAAGGCTTAACCTTTATCCCGCCTTACGATGATGAATTGGTTATTGCTGGACAAGGCACTATTGGTCTGGAGCTGACCCAGCAGTGGCGCAACATGGACTACGTTTTCGTTGCGGTTGGCGGCGGTGGTCTCATCTCTGGTGTCGCGGCCTTTTTAGGCGCAGTGGCTCCACATGTCAAAGTTATCGCTGTAGAGGCTGAACAATCTGCTTGTTTAAAGGCAGCACTGGAAACAGGTGAGCGCGTTAAGTTAGAACAAGTTGGCTTATTCGTCGATGGTGTGGCGGTTGCTCAAATTGGCGAGCTGCCTTTTGAAGTCGTCCGTACACAAAAAAGTGATAATTCAGGCCCTATCGTCGAATCTGATGTGATTACCTGCACCAATGATGAAGTCTGCGCCGCCGTCAAAGATATCTTTGAAGAAAACCGTAGCATCGTCGAGCCTGCTGGCGCCTTGTCTGTTGCAGGCATGAAAAAATATATCGCAGCCAATAACCTGCAAGGCAAAAACTGTGTCGGTATTATCTGCGGTGCCAATATGAATTTTGACCGTCTGCGTTATATCGCTGAGCGTACCGAAATCGGTGAGAAAAAAGAAGCCATCTTTGGCGTGACTATCCCTGAGCAAACGGGCGCTTTCTTAAACTTCTGTCGTAGCCTGCATGGACGTAATATCACTGAATTTAACTACCGTGCTGATAGCAAAAAATCACCAGACTCTATGGAGCCTGCCTCGATATTCGTCGGTATCGCTTTAAAAGAAGGGGATAAAGAGCGTCAAACTATCAGCAATCAATTGGCTGCTGATGGCTACACTGCCCATGATTTAACCGATGATGACATTGCTAAATCTCATATCCGTCACTTGATCGGTGGTCATGCGCACGTCGAAAACGAGCAGTTATTAAGTGTGGTGTTCCCAGAACGTCCAGGCGCATTGCTTACTTTCTTAGAGAAGCTTGGTGACGATTTTAATATTACCTTGTTTCATTATCGCAATCACGGTGCCGCTGAAGGTCGCGTACTGGTAGGCCTACAAGCCTCAGAGAGCAACTCTCGCCAGCTACAAGACGCGCTGCTTGATATTGGTTACGACTGTACGATGCTCAATGACAATATCGGCTATCAATTGTTTTTGAAATAATAAAGCAGGTATCAATCACTCTCTACTCTGTCAGTTTTTTAATCCATTAAAAGGCTGACAATAGCGAGCGGATGGTAGCAACAGTTAGTTTTTAACAGTTATTGGTGAGTATAATGCCATGATGAAAAATATATTAATGATACTGGTACTGCTGGTTTTGGTAATTGTGGGTTATAAACTTTTTCAACCTGAGCGCGCACCGAGTAGCTCTATTACGGATTCATCCAATACGCCTCCAGTAGGCGCTGCACTAACCACTGCTGACTTTGATGAGATACAACCAACGTATGTCGATTTAGACCCAAATTCAGAAGCAGTCCCAGTAATCACTTCAACGACAAATTCACAGCCAACAACGTCAAGCTTTTCATGTGATGGTAGACAACATTGCTCTCAGATGACCTCATGCGAAGAGGCAACTTACTTTACACAACACTGTCCCAATACAAAAATGGACGGCAACCATGATGGCGTACCTTGTGAACAGCAATGGTGTAACTGATTTCTATAAACTATAAATGCAATATATCCCCTATCCAGCCCATCAATCACAAAAACTTATTTACAAATTTAAAATATGCCCTAATCTCATTAAGATTAGCTTATTTTAAATAAATACAGACATCCATATAGAGTAGCTGTTATGCAGAATAATACAAATAACAAAACCCAAGGCTTAGCTAAAATTCGCCTTGATAAGTGGCTTTGGGCAGCACGTTTTTATCGAACACGCACACTTGCCAAACAAGCCATCGAAGGTGGACGAGTTCACTACGCTGGTAGCCGTGTAAAAACCAGCAAAGAAATTATGGTCGGAGATGAATTAACCATTCGCCAAGGCTCAGCCACTGCCATGACTGAAAAAACAGTCATCGTGGAAGCGCTAACCACTCAACGTGGTAATGCGAGCGCAGCTGAAGTATTGTATTCAGAAACTGACGAGAGCGAAAATCGTCGTGCCTATCATGCAGAGCAACGCAAGCTTGCCAATCTCGCTCGCCCTGATAACAAACCCAACAAAAAAGAGCGTCGTGACATTCAGCGCTTTAAAAGCAAGCAAGACTAAAATACCGCCATTATTACACTGAATCATAGACCATATCGCCATCAATATTGTGTCATATGACCATATTGTTCAGCCTACACTCTTGCCATTTACAGCATTAACCGTTACGCTGACAGCCGATTCAATCAATTGCATGCTGATAAAAGCCGCACTAATAATGCTGGTCTCTTATGGCATGTTTTTTTTGTTATACAAGGTCATATTATGCTGATGAAAACCTGTACGCCATCGTCTGTATTATTGGTTTGTTTAGGAAATATTTGCCGTTCACCAACTGCTGAAGAAGTGTTTCGTCAGCAAGCAGCGATTGCTGGATTATCAATAAAAGTGGACTCTGCAGGCACAGGGGATTGGCATATCGGTCATAAACCCGATGAACGAGCACAGCGTCATGCCAAAGCACATGGTTATAAAATCAATAAACTCATCGCACGCCAAATAAATACCGATGACTTCCGCAATTTTGATTTGATTTTGGCAATGGATGCGCAGAACTTAGCCGACTTGCAAGCGCTCAAAAACAATCTAGCAGATACTGAAAACAGTATGGCCAAGCTGGCATTATTCAGTGAAGAAGACCCAACGTATGGCGGTGCTGATGTGCCTGACCCTTATAAGGGTGGGGCCGATGACTTTGAAGAAGTCATTGAACGTATAGAATCAAGCGCACAAGCTTGGATTGAAAGCTGGAAAGCTTGCTAGCGATAAAAGCTAGATTTACACGCCTTTTGTGTCTCGCATCCTTTATAATGATTACTATGTAATTTTTTATCTATTTGCCATATGAGCTACGTTATGACCTCAGCTTCATGCCTTAATTCTAGTGCTCAACTTGCCACGACAACGGTTTCAGCAGCAAAATTATTGCCTAGCGAGTCCGTTGATCTGTCACACAGCAATACTATGGCACTGACCTGTATCGCTGACTATTTTGTGACGTTGACAGATGAGGCTCAACTTGACACCTTTATGGCAGACTATGCAAAAAACACAGAGCAACAAAAGCCATTGTTTGTGCTGTCTGGTGGTAGCAACGTATTACTGCCAACACAACTAAATGCAATCGTGTTACAGCCGAAAATGCGCGGCATAAGCTTGACCGCCCAGACGGATCGTTACGTCGATATTGAAGTGATGGCAGGCGAAAACTGGCATGATTTGGTTGTCCATACGGTCAGTCAAGGTTGGTACGGGTTAGAAAATCTTGCGCTAATACCTGGCCTCACTGGCGCTGCACCGATACAAAATATTGGCGCTTACGGTGTCCAGCTAGAAGACCACTTACAGTATGTCCGTGCTTACCACATGCCCACGCAGACGTGGCATCAGCTATCAATCGCAGACTGTGAGTTCGGCTATCGCGACAGTATCTTTAAACGGACTCCCAATACATGGCTAATCAGCCGTGTGGGGTTCAGATTACACACAGATATAAGCAAAGTGTTAGCCAGTTACGGTGATGTACAGACAGTCGCACAACGCTATGCTGAACAGCAAGACCGAAACAAGGCTACTCCTGCTGATGTGATGCACGCTATTATAGATATTCGCCAACAGAAACTTCCGGATCCCAAACATCTGGCTAACTGTGGCAGTTTTTTTCAGAATCCGATTATTCCCCAAGAGCAGTTCATTGTGTTACAAGCCTCTTATCCAGCTATCGTTGGTTATCCAATGCCTGATGATAAAATAAAAGTTGCAGCCGGTTGGCTCATTGAACAGGCAGGGTTAAAAGGTGGTGGTATTGCACCCATTGTCACCCATCAGCAGCAAGCACTGGTACTCACCAACCATGCCCCTTATCAGGCAACCCAAGAAGATGTCGCGATAGCACAGCGTTATATCACTGATGCGATCTATGAGAAATTTGCGATTCAGTTATCACGTGAGCCGGTTTGGGTAAATACTGACAGCTCGATTGGGCATGATGAGCATGTGGCCTAAAAAGTCACGGTCTAAGCGGCTGTTATCTAAGCGATTATGGCATTATTACTTGCGTTCAGCTGAACGTATGATAACGCTTTTTCGTATTATCAATATTACCTTTTTGCTTGGCTCCACAACTGTTATTTTAGTCCTCATTAGTTTATTCACCCCCTTATTCTCGCAATCGATTGTTTATCTATTTACGCTACTTCCCTTGCCAAAGATACCTTCTGGAGCGGTGAGCTCTCCACCGACGGCCTATGTAGTATTAGGCGGAGGACTGACCAACGACCAGAACAATCAAATTATTTTAAACAGCTATAGTCTCAATCGTGCTCGTACTGCTGCGGGCGCTTATCACGACCTGCCCTTACCTATTGTGCTCAGTGGTGCTGAAGCGCCTTGGCTCGGTCAATGGCTCATCGAGCATGATATTGATGGACTGATAAGCGAAAACGCCAGTATGAATACTTGCGAAAATGCACGCTTTACCGCAAAGCGTATACCACTACGTCACGTCTACCTCATCACTGATAGCTACCATATGGCACGCGCCCGTAGACAGTTTGCGCTAAATGGTATCAATACCACACCTCTCAGCGCTCCTCTGCCAGTTGGTCGAGACTGGGAAAAACCTGCACAGAATCTAACTCATTCACGGCGCGCCGTTTATGAAGTTGCCGCTTATTTGCGTGATGTAATACGTCCGCAGATGGATTGTCGTCATGCTAAAGACGTAACTTCACAGCAGCTATTAACGCCTAGAGGCAATGCGGCAAAGTCACCTACAGAATAGAACTGAATTAGCATTTGAACTGGATTTTATTTAATGATGAGCATAGCTAGCAGCTATTTCACTTTTATGTTCACAGGCAATCACCACATTAATAATAGGTGTATAATGCCACCAGAAATTGCTATCTAAGAGACTCTCCATGCTCAGTATATTTTTATTAATTCCGTTAAGTCTCATGTTATTTGTGGTTGCCATTTGGGCAGTACGTTATGCGGTAAAATCAAACCAATTTGAAGACTTAGACAATGCATCACAGCGCATTATATTAGATGATCGTCAAGAGCGCAGACAAACCATGCAAGCTCATGAGAATGCTACATCTACTAAGCAAGCAAATGGTAGTGCTGCAACTGATACAGCTGGTGATAAAAAAAACGCTACTGACACAGATTCCGTCAACCCTTCTAATATTGATAGCAATCCAAAAATATAGCTTCGAGAGATAGTCGGTTCGAGATCATTTAGAGGCAAATAAGACAAATTCAAGTGTTACATATAATAGACTGAACAAGCCTAGCACCTTGTCTAATCAATATAGAATTGACCATATCTTGACTATACGTGACTCACGATTATGTTTCGTCAATACCATCTATTTAAGTAGATTCAATCTTTCACTGTTTTTAGGAGAATCACCCCATGACCACAGCTTTGCTCGTTGCGGCATTACTAATGGGATTTTTTGGTTCACCACATTGTTTGGGTATGTGTGGTGGTCTTGTGACAGCGTTTGGCCTATCGATGAAAGATGCCAGTCCTGCTAAACGCCGCGCGCTTGTCGCCACATATCATCTAGGCCGTTTGAGCAGTTATGCATTATTGGGCTTAATCGCAGGATTGATTGGAACCACTGTACTAGCGCCATTAATGATGGGCAATAGTATGCCACGTATTTTATTAGGCTTAGTACTGGTGTTTGTTGGTATCACCATGCTTGGCGCACCATTTTTGAACAAACTTGAACGTTTTGGTATGCGTTTTTGGCAGTATCTAAGCCCGCTGCGTCAAAAAGTATTCCCGCTCAACACGTTTCCACGTGCACTAACTGCTGGCTTGCTTTGGGGTTTCTTGCCTTGTGGGTTGGTTTATGGTGCCTTACTTATTGCCGTAGTTGCTCATAATCCATTGAATGGTGCGGCACTCATGTTTGTCTTTGGCTTAGGGACAATACCGATGTTGGTCGCCACACACGAAACAGTTGGCTGGTTACGTGACAAAATTGGACGCTTTCGCCTAAGACAGCTAAATGGCGCTGTCATGGTCATATCAGGTTTGGCCGTCGCGGTCGTGCCGATGGTCATGTCAAGTATGCATGGTGGGCATGATATGTCTAATATGCATGGCGATCATATGCAAATGAGTGACTCAGAAATGATGGACATGCCTATGGACGCAGACATGGGTCACAGCAATCACCATATGATGCCAGCGGATGACAGCACATCTCACCAAGGCATGGATCATAGTATGCATGATATGAGTGATGCGTCAATGGACATGAATCATAATGAGCACTCTGAAACGATGGAACATGCTCAATAGAGTCATCGACCACAGATATAGTCAGTGAATTACTAAACCGCTACGGCGTTATCCTCCTTAGATGTACTACTTGTACATCTAAGGAGGCTGCCTTGTACCCATTTTAGAGTTCTTTGACTATATTATTAAAATGTAACATTGCGTGCTATCAAAGCTTGACGTATAAAAAAGCCCTTAACATCAGTATGAATGTTAAGGGCTTTTATCATTTTATTCGCTGCACACTATAGTTAATTCAGTTTAAAAGAAAGTCAAGGCAACCGAGTGCAGATGTATATGTAATACTTCCAGCAAGGTTAACGCTGTCACTCTTTTATAGAGGATTGACTACATAGAAAAACTAGCAGCTTTAAAAGTACTACTCTTGCCATTGCTCAAGCGAAAACTTAGTATCCAAATGCTTTTCTAAGGCGGGTACATTAAACGCGTCATCTTCACTCACGAAGCTAATGCTGATACCGGTTTGCCCAGCACGTCCTGTACGACCGATACGATGCACGTAATCGTCTGGCTGATCAGGCAAGGTATAGTTAACCACATGACTGATATCGTCGACATGGATACCACGTCCTGCGACATCTGTTGCGACCAAGATAGAAGCATGGCCATCTTTAAAGCGCTGTAGATATTTTTCACGTTTTTGCTGAATAACATCACCTGACAGCATCACGATTTTGTGGTCTGCACGCAGCTTATGATATAAACGCTTAACTTGGTCTTTACGGTTGGCAAATACAATGACTTTGTCCACTGCAGGATCACTAATAATACGCTGCAAGGCTTCTAGTTTCTGATCTTCTGTCAATAAGTAAAAGTGCTGATCGACCAACTCACTGGTTTTGTGCTCAGGCTCAATTTCAACAAACTGCGGCTCATGCAACCAGCGATAAGCCAAATTCATGACATCTTGGTTAAAGGTGGCAGAGAATAGTAAGCTCTGACGGTCTGTATTGGCTGGCATCCGGCCTACCAGACGCTTAATATCAGGAATAAATCCCATATCCAACATGCGATCTGCTTCATCCAACACCAGTACTTCAACGCGATCTAAATAGACCATGCCTTTATTCGCAAGGTCAATCAAACGTCCAGGCGTCGCGACCAAAATATCGACATATTGACGCTCAAGCTCATGCTGCTGGGTTTCATAATTAGTACCACCCATGATACACACGCTATGTAGCGCCGTATATTTGGTCAAAGCGATACAATCATCAAATATTTGCTGGGCAAGCTCACGGGTGGGTGCCATTACAACTGCACGCGGCTCACCTAAATAGCGCTCTTCATCATTGGTAAAAGGACGCTTAAGCAATGCCTCCATGATCGTTAATAGGAAAGTTGCCGTCTTACCAGTACCTGTTTGAGCCTGTCCAATAGCGTCTTGATTTGCCAACGTATGTGGTAGTATTTGTGCTTGGATAGGCGTCAATGCAGTAAACCCTAAATCACTGACAGCACGTAATGTCGGTGCTGAAAGCGGCAAATCAGTAAATGTCGTAAAATTACTCAAAAAAATATCCTTTTTGTATTAATCACTTGTATGTTGTTCATCGTAAGCAAACGCATTATCAAACGTTATAATACTATATAGCGTCACCAATAATCATTTCCATATCAAATCTATAGATAGCGGATAGTCATGCAGACATAAAAAAGCCAAGCCCGATACTTACTCTGACCTAATATGCGGAGATTCACTCAACATAGGTAAGATAAGACGGGCTTGACTCAGTAGTATATCAGTAGTTTGTACAGACATTATAGCTAAACCGCTCTAATGACCGGATAGATTACTCGTCTACTTTTCTGACTTCTTCAGCTTGAAGGCCTTTTTCGCCTTCTACTACACTGAATTCAACCTTTGCGCCATCTGTTAAAGAGCGATAGCCATCACCTTGAATCGCGCGGAAATGGACAAAAATATCTTCTCCGCTATCACGTTGAATGAAACCAAAACCTTTTGAGTCATTAAACCACTTAACAGTACCTTGCTCACGAGCTGACATAATATTACTTCCTAAAAAAGTCCGCTTAGCCCCAAATTCCTTTGCAACATTGCATACAAACGGGATCTAAGATTATGAAATCAAAAAACTTAAGAGTCCTACACTAACCACTATTACTAAAATATAGCTTTTATGATAGACAATTATCTCTACAAACATTCTTTACGCTTATAGAGACAATAAGGGACTTTCATATTAGCCTTACTTTAGCTATAGCAACAAACTTGCAATAATTATTGCATAAAAAATATCATAGCACGGGTTTTTAGCAACATAAAGACTTTCAGCATGCTTTTTTACTTTCAGGTTGATTTTTCATGTAATTTTTTTATAACCACTACTAGCAAGCTGCTATCATAAACAAATAAGCACCATTGGGTGACATAATTCTCTTTTTCTACGACCCTTATGCCTTACAATAAAGAATAAACCACTCCCTTTACCTAATCGCTATAGAGACCAGTATGACGACCTCTTCACAATCTACCGCAGCATCAAAGCCTTCTAGTCAGAGCAACAGCAATACACTCACTCATAAGCTGCTGTTGGTTAACGGGGTCAATCTAAATTTATTGGGTAAGCGTGAACCTGATATTTATGGTCATGCGACGCTTGCTGATATCGAAAAACGTTTGATTGCGCGTGCTGCTCAGTATGATATCGAATTGATTTGCATACAATCAAACCATGAAGGTCAGTTAGTAGATGACATCCAACATCATGGATTGTTAGCAGATGCAACAGTGCAAGTAGATGCTATTATCATCAACCCTGCTGCATTTACGCATACTTCAGTTGCTCTACGTGATGCCCTATTGGCCACACAAAAGCCATTTATAGAAGTACACTTATCTAACGTTCATGCACGTGAGCCTTTTCGCCATCATTCTTATTTGAGCGATGTCGCAGTCGGTGTGATTTGTGGTTTGGGACAGATAGGATATCAAATGGCACTAGATTATTGGCTCAACAACCTCTACTCTATCAATCTTAGCGACTAACATTTATCGGTTTTTTGAAGTGGTGGTTTTAAGTGCTAATAATAATTGCTTATATGTACTAAAGATGGCTCAGTTAAACGGTAACATTTTGATTAAAATAATAGCATTATGGCTGAATAAACAACCCAATATACGGTGATATGAATGGCAAAATCGTCTGGAAAGCGCTTTATGAAACTCGCCGGCATGACTGCAAGTATTGCCGGAAAAGCAGCTAAAAACTCATTTAAGCACCTATCAAGCGATGAAGAGAAACGTCTGCAAGCACGCTCGGAGCTCATGCAAGATGTGGGCATTCAAATAGCCGAGACGCTTGGTGAAATGAAAGGCGCCGTCATGAAAGTGGGGCAAATCGCGTCACAATATAAAGACGTGTTCCCACCTGAGGTTGCCACAGCTCTAGAAAAGCTGCAAAAAGATGCGCCGCCTATGCCATACGCACAGATACAAGCTCAAATAGAACGTGAGCTCAAAGCGCCTGTGGGAGAATTATTCAACGAATTCGAAGAGACACCATTTGCCGCTGCCTCTATTGGACAAGTGCACAAGGCAGTATTGCCCTCTGGTCAAAGAGTCGTCGTCAAAGTTCAATATCCCGATGTGGATGAAAACTGTGATAGTGATCTTAAACAAGTACGCATGGCTTTGAAAATCGCTGGTGTGCTCAATATGAGTAAGCAACTACAAGAACAGTTGTTTCATGAGATTCGCCAAAGTTTGCATGATGAGTTGGACTATATCAAAGAAGCGCATAACTTACGCGTATTTGGTGCGTTTCATGCAGAGGACGAAGGTCTTATTATTCCGAAAGTTATTAGTAGCCACTCATCTAAACGGATTTTGACACTGACTGAAGAGATGGGAGAAACGCTAACCGTCGCAGCGAGTTGGGATAATGATATCAAACAAGAAATAGCCAAGCGCCTATTTCATTTTACTGCAGGCCAGCTGTTTGGATTGTACCGTATGCACTGTGATCCACATCCTGGCAACTTTGCCTTTCGCAAAGACGGCAGCGTCGTGGCTTATGATTTCGGTGGTATTCGCAGTTATAGTGACAACGAGGTTCAACTGTTTCGACGTTTCGCTAAACATGCGATCAAAAGTGACGTCACTGCTCTTGAGCAAGATTTGGTGGCGCTAGATATTCGCCGTGATGATGATAAAAACATCCCTGGTGAATTCTATGAGAAATGGCTATCCATTGGCCTAAAGCCCTTCTCTATTGAACCTTATCAAACAGGTACTTTCGATTTTGGTAGCAGTCAAATACACCACGAAGCCATTGCACAAATGCGAACATCTTTAAAGTATTTTGGTCAATTTCAGCCCTCTGCAACGACCATGATGCTCGACCGAACCGTGTCAGGGCAGTATTGGAATTTGGTCAATCTGGGCGTAGATATTGACTTATCGCCGCTTATCAGTGAGTACATCGATATATAGCATTGCACTAAGTAGAAAAACACATCAAAGCTGCTAGGCCATACTAAACGTGCAGCGCATGTCCACAGCGATCACAAAACTCTGCTGCGATGGCGTGACCAAACTTACCACAGTTGGGACAAGTAACAGGATTTAGTTGAGGACGCATATTACGTGCTAGCTCAGAAGTGAAAATACCTGTGGGTACGGCAATGATCGAATAACCCGTAATCATGACCATGCTCGCAATCGCTTGACCAAGCGGGGTCTTGGGTGACATATCACCATAACCTACTGTAGTCATCGTAACGACCGCCCAGTAGATAGACAGTGGAATACTGGTAAAACCGTTTTCTGGTCCTTCTACTACGTAAATAATCGAACCAAAAATCGTGACTAGTAGTACGAGAGATAAGAAGAATACCGTGATTTTTTGCTGACTGGTCTTGAGCGCCGAGGCCAAAAAACCCGCCTGCTGCATATAAGCTTTGAGCTTGAGTACGCGAAAGATACGTAAAATGCGCAAAACACGTATGACGAGTAGATACTGCACACCTACGAACATTAGGCTTAAGTAACTTGGTAATACGGACAACAAATCCACAACCCCAAAGAAACTAAAAACGTAACGCAAGCGATTGGGGGCTGAAAATAACCTTAAGGCATATTCCATCGTAAATAAAATGGTAAAAAACCATTCTGCGTAAAAGAATATGGTGCCATACTGCAGGCGCATATATAGCACGCTATCAAGCATCACCACAGCCACACTGGCCAAGATTGCAATCAATAATACAATATCAAAAAGCTTGCCTAAACGAGTGTCCGTGCCTTCAATAATGACATGGATACGGTTACGCAAGTGTGTAATGGCTTCGGCAGTGAGTTGCTTCATAGAGTCAGTAACTTCATAAAATCAATGGCTTGATGGCATCCAATGACTTAAAATGTGATGGATAAGGCCAAGTTAGTCAAAATACACAAAACTGGTTTATAATATTGCTCACTTATCACAGTGAATACAATCTATAAGTTGCCACAGTGTAGCAAAAAAGCACTCTCAACAACATACAAATCGTTAACGTGTCAGTAGCTCTATTACGTAAAAGAGATAGACTATCTATCTGATAAGACACGTGACTTAGTATGAAAGATGATTATTAAACACTTTTTTTAAGCACAATAAATAGTACGCAGAACTTAAGGATGTTATATGGCAGGCCATTCAAAGTGGGCAAATATCAAACACCGCAAAGCTCGTCAGGATGCGGTAAAAGGTAAAGTATTTACCAAGATTATCCGTGAAATTGTTTCTGCTGCCAAGCAAGGTGACCCCGACCCTGATAAAAACCCGCGCTTACGTGCCGTGATCGAAAAAGCACTATCAGTCAACATGACCCGCGACACAATTAACCGTGCGGTCGATCGTGGTACAGGCGGCGGCGATAATGAAAATATGGAAGATGTCAGCTATGAAGGCTACGGCGTGGGCGGTGTGGCCGTACTGGTCGAGACCATGACTGACAACCTAAATCGTACGGTCAGCGAAGTACGTCATGCTTTTACGAAGAACGAGGGTAATCTTGGCACTACAGGTTCAGTGGCTTATCTGTTTACCAAACGCGGCGAAATCACCTTTAACGATGTAAGCTTAGAGGATGAAGTCATGCTGGCGGCACTAGATGCTGGCGCACTCGATATCGAAAATGATGGTGAAAGCTTACTTGTCATCACTGAATGGGAAAGCTTCGGTCAAGTTCAAGACGCGCTTAATGCAGCGGGTCTTGTTTCTGACAATGCGGAAGTAACCATGTCACCATCAACCATTGCCGAAATAGACAATGTTGAAGATGCCGAAAAAGTCATGAAAATGATTGATATGCTAGAAGATATCGATGATGTACAAGAGGTTTATAGCAATGTGAACTTCTCTGCTGACGTAATGGCACAGCTTGAAGGATAATTAATATAGTCTCAAATCTGGCCTATGTTGCTGAACTTTGAGACCTAAATATTAGAAATAACCTTTAGTATTAATCATTTAAACTTTAGAGCCAGACAGTTTCTTACTGTCTGGTTTTTTGTTGTCACAAGCCACCTTATGGATATTGTTTTTGTGAAAGTTGAGGAATATAATCGCACAAAAACAGTAATAGTTATTATTTGCAATAATGCGAATAATTAAGGACTCTCTATGAGTGTTACGATCCTCCCTTCTCAACGCCCCACTACCGATACGTCTACTCTTTCTGATAACAAAACCACATCATCTCCTGTGTGTTCATTACTGGATTTCGATAAGCGTCAACCTGCCATCATTGATGAGATTGTCGCCAATAGTCGGTTTGGTGAGATCGATGGGGCTATCAGTCAACGACTAAAAGACTTAGGGTTTTTACCCAATACGTTAATTCACATTGTAGCCAAAGGATTGTTTGGTAAACCACCTTATGCAGTGCAGCTGAGCACAGGCGCACAATTTAGCTTACGTGCCGATGAACTGATAAAAATACAATGCCGCGCTGTCACATAAAGGCAAATGATAAAAGGCACTAATTGTTGGATGCCCACGTGCTCTATCCAAACGCTTTTTTCATATAGTCGATTCCATTTAAAAGTAGTACAAGGCAACCGAGTGTATACGTATATTAAATACGTCAAGCGAGGTTAACGCAGTAACGCTTTTTTAGTGGAATGACAATACCAGCCCTTTAACAGCGATTCATAAGCTTATGACCTCTTCAGCAACCCTTTCAGTACCAGCCAATCAAATAAAAGCCAGCACTGCTCCTATAACACTGGCTTTGGTCGGCGCACCCAATTGCGGCAAAACAGCTACCTTCAATGTGCTTACAGGCTCTAAAGCTAAAGTGGCAAACTACTCTGGTGTCACGGTTGATAAACGCAGTGCTAGCCTACTTGGGCACTCAAATGTCAATATTTTAGATCTACCGGGCACTTATAGTTTAAAAACAGCCAGTCTCGATGAAGAAGTCACTCGTAAAGTACTGTTTGGTCAGATGCCAGGCGAATCTGTCCCTGATGGGATTATATTTGTGGCTGACGCAACCAATCTACGTATGTCATTACGTATGTTGCTAGAGCTAAAAAACTTAGGCTCACCCATCATCATGGCGCTCAACCTAAGTGATGTGGCACAAAGCCGTGGTCTGGTCGTCGATGAGTCGATACTAGCAAATGAGCTTGGCGTTCCTTTTGTCCAGACAGTCGCCATTAAACGTAAAGGCTGTGCGAAATTACTCACTTTAGCCGATGAGCTGATTGATTATATTGGTGATAGCGAGCAGCCCATACATTTTTTTGAGACTGATACTGACACCCATACGATGTACCAACAGGCTGACGATATTCTCAGCCGAGCCGTGACGGCAGCACAGCGTTTGCCCAGATGGCATGAACGTTTGGACCAATTGACACTTCACCCCGTGATAGGTGTTGTCATCTTATTAATGATTTTATTTGTCATATTTCAAGCAGTATATGCATGGGCCACACCGCTGATGGACAGCATTGAGTGGCTAGTAGGCAGCGTGGGAACTCTGTTATCACAATGGCTACCGGATGGAATATTACAAAGTCTCATTGTTGATGGCATCGTGGCTGGCGTGGGCAGCGTCGTGGTATTTGTGCCACAAATTGCATTACTGTTTCTATTTTTGTTGATACTTGAAGATTCAGGGTATCTGCCTCGGGCCGCTTTTTTACTAGACAATTTATTGGCCAAGATAGGACTGTCTGGACGCTCGTTTATTCCCCTACTATCAGGTTTTGCGTGCGCCGTACCAGCGGTTATGTCGACCCGTACTATTCCTAGTCATACAGAACGATTGGTAGCGATTGCTGTTTTGCCCATGCTAACCTGTTCTGCTCGTTTACCTATTTACGCACTCATTATTGCCGCTGTGATACCCAATCATACGGTACTTGGCATATTTAACTTACAAGGCATTACGTTATTTATACTATATGTGGCTGGCACGTTTTCAGCGGCGCTCATCTCTTGGCTGTTCAAACATTTTCATAACACAAAGTCAGAGTCTTCTGCTTTTCCGTTACTGATGGAACTACCCACGTATCGTATGCCCAATGTGAGGCATATAGCGGGTGAACTTTGGGACAAAGTAAGTGCGTTTCTAATGAAAGCCGGTACCGTTATTTTCACCTTGTCTGTTGTGCTATGGGTGTTGGTTACCTTTCCAGAAGCCCCTACTGGCACCGCTGGACCTGCTATTGATTACAGTTTTGCTGGTATGCTTGGCCATTTAATTGAGCCTATCTTTGCACCTATTGGCTTTACCTGGCAGATGTGTATTTCTTTGATTCCAGGGCTTGCAGCAAGAGAAGTTGTGGTTGCCGCTTTGGGTACAGTCTATGCCGTGGGCAGTGTCGGTGATGAAGCTATCAATCAAACGCTTATTCCAATCATTCATGCCCAGTGGGGACTTGCGACTGCATTTTCATTTTTAGCATTTTACGTATATGCGCCTATGTGTTTAGCCACGCTGACGGTTATCCGCCGTGAGACCAAATCGTTAAAGCAGACGTTGGCCATCACTGGCTATTTGTTTGTATTGGCTTATGTCATGGCTTGGGTAGTTTATCGAATAACGGGCCAAATTTTTGGATTCTAAGGAATTAATAATGAGTATATGGTTAGAATATTTTATCGTCTTTATAATCGTTGCCATTTCTATTTACTATGTATGGACAAAGGTTATATTTAAGAAGTCACAAGGGTGCTCTGGCTGTAATAAATGCACCAAATAAAAAAGCACCAAACCTCATAACAGGTTTGGTGCTCAATTGCTTTATAACTCAACCGCTTCATAAAAAGCAGATTGACGCTTATGGTTTACATGTAACGCCTTCAAGCGCTAATAGATATTCTTTTTTATCTAGCCCGCCTGTATAACCGCCAAGCTTACCGTCGCTAGCAATCACTCGATGACAAGGCACGATAATACTAAAAGGGTTTTTGCTATTGGCATTAGCAACGGCACGAAACCCTTTAGGACTATCAACACGCTTTGCTAATGTGGCATAGCTGATCGTTTCGCCATGATTGATATCTTGTAGTGCATGCCATACTTGCTGCTGGAATTTAGTGCCCAAGCTCATATTTATTGGCAGATCAAACGTCTGAAGCTCACCTTTAAAATACGCCGTTAATTGCGCAATGGCTTCTATTAACAATGCTTGAGAAGGTTCATTCTCGCTTAGGCTATTATTATCTATAAAGGTAAAGTCTTGCTCTGTAAGTTTATAATGCTTTTTGAGTTTGGGAATAGATTTTGAGTGCTGCCATGAGTTACCTGCCAGCAGCCAATTGGCCTCAACGAGCATAGGGTGACCATGCTCATTGACACGGGCGATTAGCGTTAATCGATGTGATCCAAAGGCTGCTGTGGTAACTATCATGGCATCTATTTCCCAATTGTCTTAAAAATGATTTACTAGGGCATGTCTTCAATTCAATCGATAGTCATCTAAATGGGTTAAAAATGGCTAAATCTTGCCAAACATCGTCAAATAGCTGGTTAATATCCCGATATCATCTGCGCTATTTTTCTTGTTTGACGGCGATTTATCTCATTTTTATCACCATTTTTGAAATGGAGACACGCCCTAACTGAAAACAGCTATTTTATTCTTTATCATCAGTCTCAAATAATGCGGCAACAAACTGTTTTGGACTAAAGGCACGTAAATCATCAATCGACTCACCCACCCCAATATAGCGAATAGGCACGTCCGTTGTCTCAGCAATATTAAAGACTACGCCACCTTTTGCCGTACCATCTAATTTGGTAATGGTAATACCAGTCAATGGTACGATTTTATTAAATAGCTCTACTTGGTTAATCGCATTTTGTCCTGTACCAGCATCAAGCACAATCATGCCTTCATGTGGCGCGCTTGGATCAGCTTTACGCATGACACGTACGACTTTTTCTAGTTCAGCCATCAAGTGAGTTTTGTTTTGCAAACGACCAGCAGTATCCGCGATTAACACATCGATGTTTTTTGCTTTGGCAGACTGCATGGCATCGAAGATGACAGACGCACTATCAGACCCATGACCTTGTGCCACTACTGGTATGTTATTACGCTCACCCCATATCTGTAACTGCTCTGTCGCAGCAGCACGGAACGTATCGCCCGCTGCTAACATGACTGATTTACCTTCACCTTGTAAGCGCTTAGCAAGCTTACCAATCGTTGTGGTTTTACCCACACCATTGACACCCACGACTAAGATGACAAACGGCTTTTTGGTGCTATCAATCACTAAAGGTGCGACTTTCGGGGTTAAAATATCGACCAGCTCACTTTGCAATGCTTTATATAATGAGTGTGCATAAATCAAATCACCACGGGCAGTCTGTTCAGTGAGACTTTTGATAATACGATTGGTTGCATTCACCCCAATATCGGCAACAAGCAGCTGATCTTCAACTTCTTCTAATAGCTCGTCATCAATCTCTTTGCCACCGATCAGGATACTGACCATACCTTCGGCTAGGTTTTTACGTGACTTACTCAGCCCCGTTTTCATACGATTAAACCAACTGCCTTTTTTATTGTTTTCTTGGCTCTCTGCTGATTCTGGCGCTGTCTGAGTTACCGCTTGCGTATTGCTATTGGCATTAATATTAGCATTGCTACTTGCAGCACTAACAGCTGATGTATCCCCTAACTGATCCTGTAGTGGCATGGTTGGCGCAGTAGAAATAGTCGCGGCGTTATCTTTATTAACTGTATCGCTTTCGATTGGCGAACCCAGAGCGATATTATCTGCTGCATTAGCGACGGCATTGATACTTGGTATTTCTTTATTTACCGTGCTGTCTTTTTGCGCTGCTGCAACATCGACAGTCTCATCGATAATGGGTACGGATTGTGCCGATAGACTGGGTAAAGTAATATCGTCGTCATCCAAGTCATCAAGATCTCCATCGAGGTTAATGACCACACGGCTATTATTGTTTGGGTTATTCATAAGCTTGCCCTAAAAGTTATCACAATCAGTTATTTGTTTATTTTAAATGGGTTTATCGGTCATGATGTTTTGACCATCGACATGACAAATAATTTTGCCCTAGTTTAGCATAATTCAGGTTATGCTCAGCCCTTACCGTCATAGACTATCGTCAAAATTTATAAGTTTAAGAGATCATATAACCGACCGAGAAAGTTTTGCTTAAGGTTTGGACACAAAAATCTGACTTTACACATGTTAAACTTCACCTACTCTACCAGTCTTACTTCCTTGTTCTAGCGTTTCATTCTATACCTAGAAACCACTTTGGTTATCACCTTTTAGGAGTTACCTATGTCATCACTATCTAACACTTATAAAAAACATGCACAGAAAATAATTAGTATCAGTACCGTAATGCTGATAGCGACCGCCACACTAGCAACAACAGGCTGTAACACCACACATGATATCAAGCCAACCGCTACTGTTATGGTTGGTGCACATACTTCTCTATAGCACTTTATCACGACAACTAAGGCCTATTAGACATTCACAAATTGTCAGTGCTTTTCTAACGTTAAATCGTCTGAAAAGTTCAATCGTCTAAACAATAGCCATTGTCTGTCTATACCATAGCTGAATAGTGAACCTGTCCTAATATATTGTTTGATTTATCAATCATCAGTTTACAAGCTATCATTTTATATGAGTAGAACACATCATGACATTGTCTTTACCACTACCTAAAACCGCTTTACGCATTGCTTGTTCCATCGCAATGATGACGACCCTTGCCGCTTGTCAAACCAATGCTATCGATCCGAAGCCATTGTCTACCGCTCAAACTCCAGTAACTCCGAGCATATTGAACCAAGATAGAGCAGGTCAAAACCAAACGACCAATGACAATCAGTCATCATCATTAAACATGGACATGTCCGGTCGACATGAGTATCAGTTAGAGAACGGTCTGAAAATAGTGATAAAAGAAGACCATCGTGCACCAGTGGTCATGTCTCAGATTTGGTATCGAGTAGGTTCAACTGATGAGCCAATCAATAAGGGTGGTATCTCTCACTTACTTGAGCATATGATGTTTAAAGGCACTACTGACGTGTCAAGTGATGATTATGAGCGCTTAATTGCGAAGTTTGGCGGCGTCAATAATGCCTTTACGAGCTACGACTATACGGGTTATTACGAGCTGTTCCCTGCCAACCGATTCCCCCTAGCGCTTGAGCTAGAAGCAGATCGCATGAAAAATCTACTGTTCAATGAAAAAGAGTTTGTCAAAGAGCACCAAGTTGTCATGGAAGAGCGCCGTCAACGTACCGATGACAATCCACTGGCAAAAGCATACGAGTCATTTCGTTTACTCGCACTGCCTGATAGTCCAAAAGGTGAGTCCGTCATCGGCCCCATGAGCGAGCTTGAATCAATAACGCTTCCAGAGTTAAAAGACTGGTATCAAAAATGGTACGCGCCAAACAATGCAACCTTAGTCATCGTCGGTGATGTCGACCCTCAAGACGTGTTGGCTCAGGCCAAACGATACTTCGGTGAGCTAACGCCGAGCACTTTACCGAAACGCCCTACTGTCAGCCAAAAAGGCTTCCGTGGCTATCAGAAAGTCGACTCCGAGCAAGCCGTACAAGTACCGGTTTTATTAATGGGCTATAACGTACCTAGCCTCGTCACAGCAGGTGAAAATAATGAAAAACAAGCGTATGCGCTCTCACTGGCTCAAGATGTATTAGATGGTGGCTTGTCTGCTCGCCTTGAGAGTCGACTGATACGTGAGCAAGGACTACTGACCACAGTAGGAACGTCTTATGATTTGCTCGATCGCGGCGATGGTCTGTTCCTAATTCAAGCAACTCCACGTGAAGGCGTGAGCTTAGAACAAGCACAGCAAGCCATTATGACTGAGATAGAGAAGCTAAAAACCGATCCAATTGCTGCCGACGAAATCAGTCGTGCCAAAACCAACACAGTGACAGGGCTTGTCTACGCACAAGACAGCATGGAAGGTCAGGCACGTATGATTGGCTCATTACAGTCCATTGGACTGGATGACAGACTGCTTGCCGAGCTACCAGCCAAACTTGATGGCATCTCGATCGCTGATATACAAACCGCCAGTAAAAAATATTTAGTAAAAGACAATTTAACGGTCATGCATGTCATCCCGCCTAAAGACCAAGCCAATACAAAGAAATAATGGTGTGGTGACTGTGCCAATCATAAAGACGTTACTATTAATAAGAAGAAAACCATGACTCAAAATAATGATTTGTTGCAGACAAGAAGAAAAACTCTAATTCATGCACGAATGCCAATACAACGATCAAACACCGCCTCTAAAAAGCTCTCTCAACTGAGCATGGGCATATTATTCGGTATGACGATATTAACGATACCTGCACAAGCGGACTCAGCGGCTACTGAAGAATACCGCGGCTCAGCGGCTGCCGTCGATACGAGCGCACCCATTGCAGCACTATCAAAACTGACCAGCCTAAAGGATGCCAAATCTTTAACCGTCAACGTACCGACGATTCAGCAGTTCAAAACCAAATCGGGTGTACCTGTACGCTTTGTACAAACAACAACATTACCAATTGTCGATGTCGATTTACGCTTTAATGCGGGTAGCGCACGTGATGGCAGTATCCAAAAAGACGGCTTTGGTATTGCTAATATGACAGCTACCATGCTGACTCAAGGCTCTAAAAGCTTGGATGAAAACAAATTCACACAAGCAGTTGAAACATTGGGTATCAATCTAGACAGCAGTGCCTATAAAGACATGTTTATCGTCTCATTGCGGAGCTTATCTGATGATAAACATCTACTGCCTGCCATCGATTTAATGACTCAGATGCTCAGCGAACCTGCTTTTGACGATGATATTTTAGCGCGCAACAAAGCACGATTATTGGTCGGTTTGCAGCAACAAAAACAAGATCCCAATAGCCTTGCCAGCATTGCTTTTGATCAGGCGCTATACGGGGAGCACCCCTATGCTCATCCATCCGCTGGTACGCTTGAAAGCGTCCCTAATATCGGCAAACAACAGCTGATAGATTTTAAAAACCGTTATTTAGTCGCGGCTAATGCTTCGCTTGCTATGACAGGAAATCTAACCCTAGCACAAGCAAAAAAACTGGCTGAAGATATCACTACCAAGCTACCAATAGGTCAAATGGCAACGGAGTTACCTGAGCCGAAATCACTAAGCCAAGCAAAGCACATTCATATTCCATTTCCGAGCACCCAAACTACCGTACTGATGGGCCAGTTAGGCAGCAAACGCGCTACCAATACAAAAGATCAGCAGCAGCAAACAAACTTTGCTGTCGGTAACGAAGTGATGGCTGGGGGAGATTTTAATGCACGGCTGATGACTGAAATTAGACAAAATCTTGGTTACACCTACGGCATATCAGGATCTATGAACCCAATGCTCGCAAAAGGCCCATATCAGATTGGGTTTTCAACCCGTAATGATAAAGCTCGTGCTGCCATTGATGCCAGTTTAGAGGTTATCAATGATACTTTAGATGAGGGTATTACCAGTAGCGAGATGCAGCTGACAACAGATGGCCTTAAGAATAGTTTTCCAATGGGATTTGCGAGTAATGCGGGGATTAATGGTTTACTTGGTATGATGAATTTCTATCAGTTACAAGACAATTATCTGACCAATTACGTCAATCGTATTGACCAAGTAAAGCTGTCGGAGGTCAATCAAACAATGCGTGACACGCTAAAGCCTGATGATTTTTTAATTGTTACTGTCGGTCAGGATGACCCTTGGAAAGATAAGAAGTCTAAAAAGTAATTGCTTAGCTCAAGAGCGATGCCAGAAATAGCATCGCTCTTCACGTTTATCTTTAGTGATAAAGACAGTTAAGGGCATATTTAATTGGCAATCGTTACGGCAACGTCATAAATAAAATTTTCAGGCTTATAGTCTGCCCCATTATAAGCCAGTCGAATCACGTGCTTGTCGTAAGAGCTTACTTGATAATCACCATTGGCAAAGTTGTGTAATGTAGGGACTATTAATAATGCTTCGATTTGACGGTTGTTAACTTTAACAGAAATATTTTGACCTTCTTGTGGATATAGAAAATAATCACAATAATCATTTACCATAACTTCTGCAGTACGCTCAACAACCTGACTACCCACATTCTCTTGTATCAGTTTTGGACAAACATCTGAACGTTGTGAAGCCAATCGAGCATAAGAGTTTCGAATATTGTCTTCAATCTCTTGCGCCTCTTGTAAGGTTTTATCAGCATTGTTAGCAGTCACCTCTGTCATTGGCATACTGTCTTCAAAAATAGAATCTGGACTGCAAGCACTGATAAATAAAATTGAGAAAATGGCTGAACCAAATAAAACAATGCGCTTGTTATTTAACTTCAAAAATTTTTTGGCGGGCTTACAGGTATTATTATTTTTTGCTGAGTACTGCTTTTTCATAAATTCTACTTATAATAAATTTCTTGCAAAAGTATGGAATTACCAAGATTGACAGGCAAGCTTTACAAGCTATCTAGCGACTCAATCAAGAGATCAAATAAGTGTTACTTTTAGTTATGCGAATATATTTTATCAACATATTCATTAATACCAAAGAAATTTATGACTCATGCGTTTATTTTTTACTTTTGAACTATCTCACAGCTGATATTCTACTCATTGATAAGTAATCCTAATAGCGACAAGGCGAGCCACTACTCGCATGGTTGAACCCCCACTTACGATAGCCATCAGTATCTAAATGAATAGCGCCTGTCGCATATAACCCTAAACCAAAATTATGCCCGCTTCCCTGATATTGCCAAAATTGACACAATCCATCCTGCATTGTACTACGCTGCCATGGGTTATATTCATATTCTGGCACCCAGATGTCCATAGCACTAGCATTCATGTGCTTGCTGCTGTCAGCACCGCCTGCACAATCATTGAGGCCGGGACTACGATATACCGAACGTATTTCACTACTTGCAGGCAAGATGCCCTGCTGCTTGAGCTCACTATACAGACGTAACGTCGGTACAATGTTTGCCCATAATTCTTGCGGAGGCAACTGATAAGGCTCATAGCCACATTTACTCCAGCTACGAGCAGTAGTCAATAACTGTGATAGTGGTGGTACGTTTTTTGCGCCCACTTGCGAGCTGAGATAGCGTTGATACTCTGCCACTTGTTTGGCACGGTAACTGTTATTATTCAGCCAGACATTAAAGTCAACACTGACAGCGTCATTGTCATCATTGTTTCCTGTCTCATGGCCATCATGATTGTGTTCTGTGCCATAAGTAGGCGGACGCCGGTTGATATTGACACGTTTGTTTTCTTCGATAGATAGACGGGCATCCAAATTAAAATCACGCTGTTTTTGAGCAATCAATCCCTGCATGCTATCGCCATTGGTAGCATTGTCGCCACTCAGCATCGTAACACCAGGGCTGTGAATTGAGTTATTTGTGGAAGGTTCAATGTAGACATTACTACCTTGACGTACTTGTATTCGACGTTCACTATTATCACTGGTAAGCGCAGCATGGGCAGAAATACTGCTGGCACACACAAGTAATGCAATCATAGGCTGCTGAATATGCCTATAGTTTCGGGCTGTTATATTGATCATCGCAAGAGACTACCGCTAAAAACGTTTTATCGATACTATCAAATTTTCAGCAAGCAGGCTAAACTATCGCTTCTAATCAGAGGTGTGATATTCGTAATTAACACTTATCCTCATAATTTTTATAATTATGTGACTTTATTGCTTAGGTGTTACTTTTTACGCAACATTGCACTAGGGCATGTCTTCATTTCAAAAATGGTGATAAAAATGAGATAAATTGCCGTCAAACAAGAAAAATAGCGCAGATGATATCGAGATATTAACCAGCTATTTGACGATGTTTGGCAAGATTTAGCCATTTTTAGCCATTTTTAGCCATTTTTAGCCCATTTAGATGACTATCGGGTGAATTGAAGACACGCCCTAGTAAATAACACCCTGTTCTCTCTGAATCTATATCATTAGATAAAACTTTTCTTTTACACCAATTGCCAGACTCACTTTGCCTATGTCTTCTAATCCGCAATATCGTTTTTCACGTCAGAGCCATCACTTCGGCCAAGGTCATGCACCAACGCTATGGCAGCGTATTCATATCGACCCATGGCTAACCCTGCTTTTATTAACGGTTTGCTGCATTGGTTTGACGATTTTATACAGTGCTGCAGCCCAAGACGTTAATATGGTCATACGCCAGATGATCAGCTATGGTGTGGCGTTTACGGTTATGGTTATTATGGCGCAGATACCTCCTAGTATTTATCGTACCTTTACGCCCATATTTTATGTGCTTGGGCTCATACTGTTGGTGCTAGTTGATATCATCGGTGAAGTACGTATGGGTGCTCAGCGCTGGATTAACCTACCTGGGTTTGGTAGTGTTCAGCCATCAGAATTTATGAGGCTGGGCATGCCGATGATGTGTGCTTGGTTTCTGTCCAAACGTGAGCTGCCACCGTCCGCTTCTAGTATCGCTATCACGTTGGGATTAATCATAGTACCTGTGTTATTGATTGCCAAAGAGCCTGACCTTGGCACCTCGATATTGGTAGCAGCCAGCGGTATTTTTGTGTTGTTCTTAGCAGGGCTATCTTGGCGACTGATTTCAGCAGCAGCCATTCTAGCAGTACCTCTTATCGCCTTCGCTTGGAACTTTCTATTACACGACTATCAGCGAACACGCGTCATGACATTGCTAAATCCTGAAGCCGATGTTCAAGGGGCTGGTTGGAATATCATTCAATCCAAAACCGCTATTGGGTCTGGTGGCCTTACAGGAAAAGGCTACTTAGAAGGTACGCAGTCGCACCTGCACTTCTTACCAGAGGGTCATACGGATTTTATTATTGCCGCTTTTTCTGAAGAGTTTGGCTTGCTAGGTGTGTTGCTATTGATGTTTATTTACTCTTGTATCCTCATGCGCGCCTTGTACATTGCCTTTACCCACCCTGATGCCTATAGCAGATTGTTAGCAGGTGCTATTGCCATGTCCTTCTTTGTTTATGTATTCGTCAATGTCGGTATGGTTGGTGGTATTTTACCTGTGGTTGGTGTCCCTCTACCTTTTATCAGCTATGGTGGTACTGCTATCGTAACGCTAATGGCAGGCTTTGGGCTGCTAATGTCTATTCACACCCATAAATCAGGTTAACGCTGATTTGTCAAAAAACACTTAAAGATAACTGGGAGGAGTAAAATAGAATAGCACTCCTCCTATCAAATCTTTTAATCATTAAATTAACGGATTAAAGTAGTGGATTTAGACAGCAGTGAATTTAAAAACAACTGAGCATGAATATTAAACAATCAAATATTAAACCTAACTAATGATTTTTAGTATCTGACTATTTCAATAAAAAATATAATGGCCGTCAAAAAATCACTCATACACGCTATAAAAAACACTTATAAATAGTTGATATATATCACATAAACACCAATTTTATCTTTAATTCCTTTCTCGAGAAATATACCTCCATAAATAGTACTGATAGATTTTAATCCTTGTTTTTTACAAATAATTGCGTTAACCTCGTTCAAATGTACTTTGATACATAACCCGTACAGAGCTACTAAAAAAGTTTTCATTCAATTATATTCTAGTTGTAGCCTAGCCGTATAGTAAGCAGCTCGTAGATTTTGAGCTTTCAAATACACTACTTAATTAACGGTTTAGCCACAAAGTTATACGTAAAGTCATTTATTAGGTAATAGGTTTAGTACTTAACTTTCCTATTTAAGTAATGTGCTTTATGAATATCGTTGACTATCATTTGAGCGTGTCATAAGTACTTTCAGTTAAGTGACTGTAACCGACTTATGATGATGAAAAATTACCCTATATTAAAATCTATAAAAGTCCTATCTGGTATCAATCATTATATAAAAACTAGATTGATAATGCGGCTTCAGAGTGTATGACACAGTTAATTCGAACGGATACTGTGACACTTTATCTAACATGATTAGAGTTAGGTTTTAATGTACATGTTATAGAGGTATCTATGAATAAGCGTTTATCTGGTTTACTTACCGTATCAGCAGTATTGTTTGCTGGCTCTGCAGCCGTTACTAATGCCAATGCTGTAGACTCCAAAACCTCCCTTGCGATGATTTCACAAGATAACGCCTCCCATATCGATCGTGTGCTTGGTGAGCTTAGCCGTCAACATGATGGTGCATCAAGTTTGGTTAAGTCAGCACGTCAACCTACTTCTTTAGCACTTAGCAGTTCACTGTTGGCTAATGACTCAACCCAAGTAAGCAACGATGAAGATGTACTAGAGCGTCTGACAGCCGTTGCCTCTAATTCAGTCAGCAAATTTAAGCAGACTGGCCTAGCGTCTTGGTATGGTCGTAAGTTCCATGGCCGTAAAACAGCCAGTGGCGAAACCTTTGACATGAACGCATTGACGGCGGCACATCGCTCATTGCCATTGAACTGTTATGTTAAAGTTACCAATAAGACAAACGGTAAAAGCGTCGTGGTAAAAGTGAATGACCGTGGTCCATTCCATGGTAACCGTGTATTAGATCTATCTTATGGCGCTGCTAAACGCCTAGGTATTACGAACAAAGGGGTTGGTAACGTTTCTATTGAGCGTGTTTCAGGACCATAGTTCTGCCGCAATAGTTTTATCACAATCGTCCTGCCGCAACCTTTATCTATCTAATAGCTATATCAAACAATAAAAAGCGCCTAACCATGATGAGTTAGGCGCTTTTTTATTTAGCTTAAATTGACTATATCAGAATCAAAGACATAAGACCTTACAATTCAAATGCGCTCTCAATCGCATCATCAAGCCGCTCTACAGCAATGACATTAATACCTTTAAACTGAGGTGCATTCTTAGCAGGCGCATTGGCCTTTGGAATGATGGCATGCTTGAATCCATGCTTCATCGCTTCTTTGAGACGCTCTTGCCCATTAGGTACAGGGCGAATTTCACCAGAGAGTCCTACTTCACCAAAGACCGCTAATGACGATGGCAATGCCCGTTCCTTAATGCTTGAGGCACAGGCCAATAACACTGCTAAATCAGATCCTGTCTCTATGACTTTGACACCACCGACCACATTGACATAGACATCTTGCCCACTGGTATGAATACCACCATGACGGTGCATGACAGCTAACAACATAGACAGACGCTGAAAGTCCAACCCCAATGCCATCCGTCTAGGTGAACCTTGTGAATCATCAACTAAGGCCTGTACTTCTACCAATAGAGGTCTTGTGCCTTCGCGACTGACCATGACAACAGAACCAGCCACAGGTTTATCATAACGACTCAAAAATATCGCTGATGGATTGGCGACTTCTTTGAGACCCATGTCAGTCATACCAAAAATACCCAACTCATTCACTGCACCAAAACGGTTTTTAACGGCACGAATCATGCGAAACTTGGAGTCTGACTGACCTTCGAAGTACAACACTGTATCTACCATATGCTCGAGTACACGAGGTCCTGCTAGCGTGCCCTCTTTCGTCACATGACCCACTAAGAATAGTGCGGTGCCCGTTTGCTTAGCATAGCGGGTCAAAATCGCCGCAGACTCTCGAATCTGACTGACACCGCCCGGTGCAGAGTTGATCGCATCTGTATAAATCGTCTGAATAGAGTCAATAATAGCAATCGCAGGCTGCTCTTGTGTCAAAGCCGCACAAATTGTCTCCACATTGGTTTCAGCGAGTACGCGCAGCCTATCTGCAGGCAAATCCAAACGTTTGGCACGCATGGCTACTTGTGCAAGTGACTCTTCACCTGTCACATACAGTGCACTACCTGCCAGTGAATCAGCACGTGCCATATTAGTCGCCGTTTGCAACAGAATAGTCGACTTACCAATACCAGGGTCACCGCCTATCAGTACTACAGAACCAGCGACCAATCCACCACCTAGCACTCGATCAAACTCACCAATGCCCGTTGGTAGGCGCGTGTCTAACGTTACACTGACTGCATTAAGCGGCATAACCGCGCTATGGGTACCTGAATAATTACCCGCAGGTGCACCAGTACTACGAGAGACGGCACGACTGGCATTAGGTTTGGCTGTGTTTTTATTATGATGTGGCATGCTGACATTAGGCGCTTCGACCAAGCTATTCCATTCGCCACAATCGGTACACTGACCTGCCCACTTACCAAAATGCGCACCGCAATGCTGACAGACATAACTGCTCTTATTTTTTGCCATAATTTATGAGCCTTATTCAGGTGTTCAATCAAAAATAACTGGGAAAATATCGTGACACTTGTATGAGTGCTAGTCTAGTTTACATATAAGTATTAGTTTAAGAATGACTTAGAGACCAATCAGCTGTAATCATGACGGACTATGCGCGATAGAGGTGATGGCATCAAATATAGTCAAATCCATATAAATTCAACTATAGAATGATGTTCTAGAAATAAGAAAATTAGCGATAGCAGTAGCTGGCTGAAAAAAGTAATTAAACCTTTTGATTCTAGCAGCCAGCCTAAATATTAGCGTGATATATGCGAAAAGACGTTGGTTTATACCTGAAAGTCTTTACCTAAGTAGACGGATTTTACCAGCTCATTGTCTAAGACTTCAGCCGAAGTACCTTCCGCAATGATAGCACCTTCTGAAACGATATAAGCCTTTTCACAAATAGCCAATGTATCGCGTACATTATGATCCGTAATTAAAACGCCAATACCACGATTTTTTAGGGACAGAATGACGTCTTTAATATCACCTACAGAGATAGGATCAACGCCTGCAAAAGGCTCATCTAATAATATGAATTTTGGGTCAGCTGCTAATGCACGTGCAATCTCACAGCGACGACGCTCACCACCTGACACACTCATCCCCAAAGATTTTCGTACATGCTCTAGATGGAATTCACCGATTAATTTTTCAAGCTCTTGCTTTTGCTCACTTTTGCTTAACTCTTTGCGAGTTTGCAAAATAGCTAGGATATTATCTTCGATAGACAATTTACGGAAAATAGAAGCTTCTTGCGGTAAATAGCCAATACCTGCGCGAGCACGCTCATGCATTGCATATTTAGATAGGTCCATTTTTCCTAACGTCACACGGCCTTTATCCATGTTAACCAGACCCACCACCATATAAAAACTGGTCGTCTTACCTGCGCCGTTGGGTCCTAACAACCCAACGACTTGTCCTTGTTCAACAGAGAACGAGACATCTTTTACGACCCAACGTTTACCATAGCGCTTACCTAGATTTTGCATCGATAATCGCTCAGCAGGTACTGTATTATTACCCGTGGCTGAAGAGTCTATATTTTTACTATCACTCATAACTTACTCATACTGTTGAAAAATCTAAGCACTGGTGCAGACTGGTTTGTATATTGATACATAGACGATTTAACGTCTTAGCGTACGCCACTTTGGCTGCTGCCATTACTGGGTGGGAACACCAACTCTACTCGTTGATTACCACCAGCAGTTGCCTCAACATCACCTGCTTTTAGGCTATAGCGAATGACATTACCAGCAAAACTTGCACCATTTTGAACCAACTTGGCATTACCTGTTAGAGTAATGATGCCAGTGACTGCATTATAATCGATCTTGCTGGCTTGGCCTTTTGCTAAGCCTTTTTCTTGAGTCACTACCTGCTGCATAGTCGCTGGACGTCCGGTCGCTACGGCTGAGTTAATACTACGCTGCTGCGATAAATTGACAGTGATATTGTCCGCTGTCATCTTAAATGTACCTTGAGTGATACTGACATTGCCTGAGTAACTGGTCACGCCTGTACGCTCACTATACGTCGCTTTATCAGCCAACAGTTTTATTTCTTGATTGGAATCTGATGGTAGCGCATGGCTATAAAGTGGCAATGCTAGCAGCATGACCATTGGTAACTTGCGCAGTTGACGCAAGCTATGTGCTTTTGAATTTGAGCGCAAAGTAGGCAAAAATTTAGATTTCATAAAATCACTCGTTTTATAATGGGTAGTAGAATTTGCAAACTTTATGCTAGCTGCTGTCTTTTTATATAAGCAATAAGCACCGTTATCATTAGAACAATGCTTTATCTTGGCGTTCAGAAGGGGTAAAAGCAACAGCGACGTGGCCAAACTCATACTCACCTGTTTCAAGATTGGCAGTCATACTAGAGGCTTCAAACCGGTTCATCCCTTGCTCGACCTGAACAGGCTCGTCACTATATACTTTGCCTGACTTAGTATTACCTTTAAGGATACTACCTGTCACTTTTATTGGCTCAACCTCAGACGCGTCTTTATTGCCTTCGCTAACAAGTGAAAAGCCACCTGACAGACTAAGCTCACCTGTCTCTTGACTGATAGCAGCCGTACCCGCTTCAATACGATAGCGCTGTTCAGCGGACGGCTCCCAATTCATAGTAATACCTGACATTTCGTCCAGATTGGTCTCTGGATTATGCGTCAAGGACTCAGCCGTCAGCTCATACTCAGTCTCACCTTCATCGTTAGTCTGTACCGCCTTAATTTCTGTTGCCTCATAATCGACATCAGTGGGCGCCATACTAACTGGTGGCGCAACATCACCCTGCTGCTGAAAAAACCAGCCTGCAATACCAGCAATAATTAATGCAATAATTACTAAAACACGAGTATTCACGACAAATCATCCTGAGTTTTTACTTCATCAAGTGTATAGTGCGCAATGAAGTCTTGATAGTGTCCATGACCTTTTAAGATGAGATCACATATTTCACGTACAGCGCCAGTGCCACCTGCACGAGTCGTGACCATATCGCTTCGATTGATTACTTCCGCATGTGCATTAGGGACTGTTGCAGAAAACCCGACTGTTTGCATCGCTTTAATATCTGGTAAATCATCACCCATATAAGCACAATCAGCGGCAGTAATATTAAGTGTTGGATCAAGGGTTGATAGCAGCTCATTTAGCGCAATGAGCTTATCATCACGTCCTTGTACCACATAGCCAACACCCATCTCGAGGGCACGTTTATCAACCATAGCACTGCTACGACCAGTAATAATAGCCGTTAAGATACCATAACGCGCTAAAGACTTAACACCAACGCCATCATGAACTGAAAATGCTTTGGTCTCGATACCATTGGCATCATAGATGATTTGACCATTTGATAAGATGCCGTCAACATCCATTACCAGTAATTTTACTTGTCCAGCTTTTTTGATTAAGTCCTGCATCATGTACCTCTTGCTTAAAGCCGTTTGTTAGATTTTATTATGATAAGCCGATATCACCAGTCTACTTACTTTACACCAGCTTGCAACAAGTCATGTACCGTAATAATCGCTTCCAAACGATCTTCGTCATCAATAATTAACAACTGACTGATACTGTTTTCATTCATCACGCTAAGTGCATCTGAGGCACGCATAGATTTACTAATACGGCGTGGATTACTGACCATCAATTCACCCATTGGCGTTTGTAGATCAATGCCTTTTTCTAGGCCACGGCGCAGATCGCCATCTGTAAACACACCAATGACTTTATCACTCTCATCAGTCACCACTGTCATACCCAAGCGCCCAGCAGACATCGTAAATAAAGCTTCTTGCAGTGGGGCTTGCTGATGAATAAGTGGCAAACTTTCAGACTGAGTATGCATCAAATCTTCAACTCGCGTTAGCAGCTGACGACCTAATGCACCGGCTGGATGCGACAATGCAAAATCTTCTGAGGTAAAATTGCGAGCATGTACCAAAGCAACTGCCAGTGCATCGCCAAGGGCCAACGTGGCCGTGGTGCTCGAGGTAGGTGCCAGATTAAGAGGACAAGCTTCCTGAAACTGACCAAGTGTTAAGACAATATCAGCGGCACGAGGTAGCATGCCACGCTTGTCACGGCTAATGCTAATCAATGGAATATTTAGACGCTTAACAACAGGCAGTAGCATCTTGATTTCATCAGACTCACCCGAGTTGGAGATAGCAAGTAGCACATCACCTTTTACCAACATACCCAAGTCACCATGCCCGGCTTCACCAGGATGCATAAAGAATGATGGTGTACCAGTAGAGGCAAATGTTGCCGCGATTTTACGGCCAATCAGTCCTGACTTACCCATACCGGTCACTACCACTCGACCCTGACAGGCCAAGATAGTATCGCAAGCTTGTGCGAATCTATCATCTATCTGTTCTGTCAACAATGTTAGCGCAGATATTTCGGTATTAATCGCCTCGATAGCTCTATTGATAAACTGCTTATGGGTCAAATTGGCTTGGGTGTTATCCATGAAAACGCTCTATTTTTATAATGAATCAATCAGGTATTTTACTATACTATGACTAATATTAATAACATTAGGCTACTAATAGCATTAGGTAGTTGATAACATCAGGCAAAACCTATCGATAGCCATCATGATCTACCTATTGAATCATTATTGTGTGTTTATTTATACAAAAAAAACCCACTATAGCAGCAGGTCTTAATCGAATAAGTCATATCTTAACGATGCATCGTCGAAGACGCATTCAAAGATTTAACCGTTGTTATCATTAGATCCATCATTTGGCTTATCTTCAAAGCCTGCATTGTCTGCTGGATTCTCAAAACCACGATCTTGACCAAATCCACCACGCTCAAATCCGCGTTCTTGACCTTGACCAAAGCTACCGCGTTCAAATCCGCGTTCTTGGCCCTGGCTAAATCCGCCACGATTAAAACCACTACGGTTAGAAGCAAAACCACGCTCTTCAAAACCACCCGTGCTAGCAGGGTTACTGCCACGCTCGAAACCGCCACCTTGATAGGCCGTTGGCGCTGCGCTTTGAGGTTGTTGGGTGCTAGTGCCAGTCGTCGTGCTACTACGAGGATTTCGAGCTGGCACTACGGTTGAGATGGCATGTTTGTATACCATTTGACTCACAGTATTCTTAAGCAAAACAACATATTGATCAAATGACTCAATTTGGCCTTGCAGTTTGATGCCGTTGACCAAAAAAATAGAAACAGGAATGCGATCTTTGCGCAGCGAATTCAAGAACGGATCTTGTAAAGTTTGTCCTTTTGACATGAAATCTCTCCTAAATATTATATAGTTATGTTTTGAGCGCCAATTATTTTAAGTGTTGATTTAATTATAATGGCTGAAGGTAGATACAATAATAAGCTATCTTTATAAAACGTATCTAAATAAACCCTAATTGTTGTCAAGTGATTCCACTTTATCGTGAATACATTATTATTGTAAATAATTAAGTAACTACTTGTATCATTGATGATTATTTTCAACAAGCATCAGTAACTAGCAATTAGGAAAGTAGTGTTAAAGCCGTTACTTTCATAGATTTAAATTATAGCAGTTATCTACGTTATAATTTGAAACTAATTGTCACTACTTTCTGATGGCTGTGTAGCGTCTGTTTCTATACCAAATTTTCAGTACATTACGCTTTACGCGCAACTTACCTTTGAGCTGATAATCTACTCATACGAGTAATTTTTAGTATAGATAATCTCTTACCTCTGCCATCGTTGTAAATGTCTTTATAATAATACCTGTGTCTACAGAGGTATTCTCATCATTAGGCAAATCAGGTGTCTTTATCACCTCTGTCGTGGCATGAGGCAATTGCATGACTTTACGCAACCAAGTGTACTGCCGTTTTGCCAGTTGTCTTGTAGCATATAATGCCTTATTTTGCATTTGCTGACAAGCAAGTGCCTCGGTCTCTTCACTAGATAGCAATGATTGCGCTGACAGCTCAGTGGTATTATTTGATGTTGCTTGTCCACCTACTGATTCTGAATATTCCCCAAAAGCATCATAAAACTGCGCTTTGTCCAAATGCGGTAACTCAAATATTGGATGATTAATATGTACCAAGTACTCCAATACTTGTCTATAGCCAACACAGCGCATAGCAGGCAAATTAGGTGTTAATGTATATTGCTCAAGTAAACCAATCACTTCAGCTACCAGCCCTTCATTCCACATTATATCTAGACGTTGAGCGATACGCGCATGTAGCCATGGACGATCAGGCATCACTGCTAATACATGCCACTGCTGATTGGGATTATGTGCCAGCGCTTGTTTAGGCTGACGTTGCCAGTCACTGATGGGCATGTTTGTTTGGAGATAAACTTCAACCGCTCGGGTAATGCGCTGAGTATCAGTTGCATTAAGACGCTCATGACTTATCGGGTCAACTTGACCAAGGTAATCATACAAAGCTTCAATACCTTCCTCTTGCCGCCACTGCTCCACACGTGCACGCACGCTATCGTCACTATCAGGTACAGGTGATAGTCCATCAAGTAGCGCCATGTAATACATCATGGTACCGCCCACTAATAACGGTATCTTGCCATTCTTATGACAGTTATCAATCAAACTAGCGACATCTGCGACAAATTCCGCAACACTATAGCCCTGTGTCGGATCAATGATATCAACCAGATGATGCGGATAACGTGCCAGCTCACTAGCCGATGGCTTTGCTGTGCCGATAGTCATATCACGATATATCAGTGCTGAATCTACTGAAATCAGCTCGTAGCGCCCTGTATCATATAGCTCATATGCCAATGCAGTTTTGCCACTCGCAGTTGGCGCCATCAAGCACACCACGCTATTATCTGTCAGCTTATGAGATAAACCATCAGACGAATGTCTCATAGAATTGCCTTTAATCATTATTTATAGGTAAGTAATATTTATGTTTCAGTAAGGTGTGCTACCGAACTTAGCTTGGTATTGTTTCAGGGGTAGACAGAAGCATCAATGTTACTAGGTGACTGCTACTAATCGTCTTGATAGAGTTTTTAATTAACAACGCCTCAATATCTGTTATAAATACCATCAAGTCTTGCGTAGACATCTGCTGGCTCATGGTAATAAGCTGCTGATTTATTTCTCTCGCACTAATGATAGGCTTATCGTGCTGCAATACATTACTGCGCAGTATCTGTGATTCAAACAGTTGGTTCAACTTTGATTGCCAATCCTGTTCTCCAATAAGAAAGCACTGTCCTTGGTGAAAAAATAACAACCAAGGTAAGGTCTTACCATCAATGCTTTTAACAATGTCAGTGCCAATTGCTAACTTATCAAAACTACTAATAACCTCTAAACAAATTGGTAAAGGTATCGTTCCCTCCAATACGTTGGGTAAAGTATGAGTACGCTGATCAGTAGACTCATTGCTAACTAATTCTGACTCTGCTGAATATTGAGATTCAGATATCCTCTGGATTGTCTGACTGGCTGGCAGCGCATAGAATTGCTTAGCAGTATTTACCTGCCTACTGCGATTCTGAGATACAACCCTGTCGTAAGGCTGATCGGTAGCTACCATATCTACCCTTTCATCACTTATCAGCGTGTTATCTTCTATTAATAGTTTGTCAAATTTTTCAGGCTGTTCGTTTACTTCGATATTTTTCAGTTGGGACTGTATCGTATGGTTTAAATGCGCCATGATATTATTTAGCGGGCTAATCTTAATGCGCTGTTTCGATGGATGCACATTGATATTGAGCCACTGGGTTGGTAGGTCAAAATAAAGTGCGTAACCCATACCAGTTAATTGCGCACTCTGAGCCAATTGACGGAGCTGATTATTAATTAAGGCTTCTTTGACCAGTCGACCATTCACATAGATTAGCTTTGGCAACGCCGATGACCCCTTGGCTTGCTGCTCGTGATATATAGGCCACAACCAACCGCTGATACTTGCTTGACTACCAAAGCTATTATTATTGGCGTACTCCATTGTCTGTTGCATCAGGCTAGACAGATCAATCGTGATCTTTATGGCATTATCTATTAGTGAAATACCCGTGGCTTGCTCAAGACGTGATAACGGCAGACGGCTAGCATTTTCGTTGCCGTTTCTATTAACCCCTATCGTGCTATCATCTATATGCACACTATTTGAAGGCATTGAACCTACAGATAGTGACGTTGAAGACAATGTATTTGAAGACAGGGTGTCTGAGGATAGAGACATGCGTTTTTTATTGTCATGAAACAGCGTCAGCGACACATTTGCCCGTGCCAAAGCAACTTCTCGAACGATTGTCTCAATGTGCCCAAACTCAGTCGCAATAGATTTCAAGTTACCGCGACGGGCTGGTACATTGAAATATAAATCTTTGACGGTAATCGTCGTTCCACGATTGTGTACAACAGGTACTAATTTTGGCGTATCAGCCAAGACACCAGCGACCTGTAACTGACGACCAACACCACTATCATCATGACTACTGATCAGCGTCAAACGGGACACTGCAGCGGTTGCTGCCAGTGCCTCACCGCGAAACCCCAAAGTAGTGATTCCGTGTAGATTAGCGACATCAGCGACCTTACTGGTTGCATGACGAGTAATTGCCATGACCATATCATCAGGATGGATACCCACCCCATTATCGACCACTTCAATCAAGCCCATACCGCCTTGAGTGATGCGAACCTCAATATTGGTCGCGCCTGCATCGATGGCATTTTCAAGCAGCTCTTTGACCACGGCTGCCGGACGCGTCACTACCTCACCCGCTGCTAATTGGTTGATTAACAATGGCGACAGTTTTTTGATACGTGTATTAGCGTAATTATTAGACATTGATGAGCATCATATATTTTGGACTATAGACATTGTGTACAACATTAAATTTTGAGCGTTGATAGATCTAAATCTAGCGCTTGTCCTACTTTTGATAGTCGCAGCTCAACTAAACGAGACTCTTTACTATGATTATCACCATCACCTTGCGTCATATCAATAATCAAAGTCGGCGGCGGTAAATAGCCATCCGCTCGGCTTGCCCATTCAATAATGACCAATGCATTCGGCTCATCTAAATACTCATCAAACCCAATAAAAGACAGCTCTTCTGGGTCTTGAAGACGATACAAGTCTGCGTGATAGACTGGCTTAGTTGTGCCATCACCTTGCTGAATAATATAAGGCTCTACCAAGGTATACGTCGGGCTTTTTACTGCGCCTGTATGACCAAGCGCTTGCAGCCAATAACGAGTCAACGTAGTCTTACCTGCACCCAAGTCACCTGCCAGCCAAACACTACCAGTCAATGGTAAATCAGCTAACTGCTGAGCCAATGATTGAGTATCTTGCTCAGATTTCAGTATCAATGTTTGCGAGTATTTGCCGTCTTTTATAGATTCATCAGTGTGCATCAGTCTGAACCTGCCTGTACTTGTTCTGTCTGTACCTGCATAGTCACCGATGGGTTGATAAAGCGCTCACCGCGAATCAGTTTGGCATACAGTTCAGGGTCATTCCATTCTTTAGAGACTTGGTCGCTAAACGCAAACTCTTCCAAAACCAGTTTACCCATTTGATCATTGGCCACGTCATCAGCAAAACACTGCGCATAACCCGTTGCTGTTTCGTGCGCAATAACTGAGTAGACACTGACATCAGACTCGCCATTTTGCATTTGAGTCTGGCGCAAAATCTCTTGCGCCCAAAAGAAGATAACACGCGAGAACTGCTCTGCTGACGGTGATACTGGCAAGCTTATCCAGCGTGCACTGAACTTTTTGCAGGCATCAATATACTCAGGATCGTCTTTATTCCAAAAACAAATAGCATGATCGAAGCTGTCGATAATATCTTTGATCGAAGACTTTAACAGACCAAAATCATAGACCATCTGACCGTGATCTAAGCGCTTGGCTTCTAGAATCAGCTCAATCTGATAGCTGTGACCATGGATAGAATGCTTGCAACGTTCAGAACTACAATTACGAACGATATGAGCATTTTCAAATTTAAAAAGTTTACGAATACGCATAATAATTTGACCAAAACAGTAAGCACGATGGTGCTAAATGTTAATAAATAAGAGTTTGCCGCGTCTATTCATCGGCTTGTCGCTCATTATAGCAAATCGCCATGTATCCGTAAGTAAGCACTTATGAATACTCATATTTATTATACGAATTGACATGACGCAATTTTAGCTAATAGGAGCAATCCATTTAATCGTAGACGAATTGTGCGAATACTATCTATTACTAGTGCTTAAGCCTATACTCAACCCAGTAAACGGCTATGTTGGCCGTCATTATAACGGCACTGCCTCAAACCAGCTCACTTTGGCTTAGAGAATGGCATGTGTTATCTAAAAAGGAAACTACCATGAGCAAAGGTCAAGATAGTAAAAAGAATGTAAAAAAGAAACCGCTTTTGACGGCAAAAGAAAAGAAAGCGGCAAAACAAGCTAAGAAAGAAGACAGCGGCAGTATCTTAGGTAAGCATTAATAGTAAGTGTATCAATATGCTAATCAAACTTAACGGTTTGATTGGCATTTTTTTTGAGTGAGCTACTAATTTTTAATTAGAGCGTGTCCTCATTTTAAAAATGGTGATAAAAATGAGATAAATCGCAGTCAAACAAGGAAAATAGCGCAGATAATATCGAGATATTAGTCAGCTATTTGACGCCATTTGACAAGATTTAGCCACTTTTAACCCATTTAGATAACTATCGATTGAATTGAGGACACGCCCTAGCCACTGCGCGGTGCAAACATAATAATCGCCATTCCTAATAGCGCGACAATAGAACCTACAACATCCCAAGTGGTTGGTCGTATACCATTCACTGTCCACAACCATAAAATCGCCATGACCACATATACCCCACCGTAAGCGGCATAGACTCTGCCTACAGCTGTTGGATGCAATGTCAGCAACCAAACGAAGGCTGCCAAACTCAGTACAGCAGGTATAAGAAGCCAGATTGACTTACCTTCTCGCAGCCATAAATAAGGCAGGTAGCAGCCGATAATTTCTGCTAATGCTGTCAACGCAAACAGCCCAACGGTCTTTAATTCTGTCAAAACTTACTACTCCTCACCCATTACTCCTCTACCGTGATAAACCCCGTCAGATATTGTACGGCATTACCAGAGACCAGCGCCCTATCCTCTACAACCATGCAATCGAGTACCCCACCGCGACTAGATACTTGATAGGCAACCAATTCATTTTTCTTCAAACGCTCAGCCCACAATGGTGCTAAACCTGTATGCACCGATCCTGTCACAGGGTCTTCATCGCCACCATTGGCAGGCCAAAAATATCTCGAAATAAAATCGTAATTTTTATAGTCGTCTGATTCAGATTGACATGTCACCACCACATCTAAAGGCGCTAGCTGCTTTAACTTTTCATTATCACGTTCTACATTTAGCACATCCGCTTCAGAATTATAAATCACAAAATATGCTTGTTCATTACGATAAACATCAACAGGAACAACTGACAGACCTGCTAACAACTCCTGAGGAATATCGGTAACCTTTTCAGGCTTTCTGTTTGGGAAGTCCATTTGTATTTTACCAGTGTCTGTTTGCACAACGGTCAAAATACCAACAGCTTTGGCTGAGAGTTTGATAGACGTTAAAGTGGGGTTTTTCTTAAATAACACAAAGGCAGACGCCAAGGTTGCATGCCCGCAAAAAGCAATCTCAGTAAATGGTGAAAACCAGCGGATATGGTAAACATCTTTATCATCAGTCTCATCTAAAACTAGAAATGCCGTCTCGGATAAGTTGTTTTCCATCGCAATAGATTGCATCAGCTCATCGGACAACCAATTTTCTGTGATAATAACCGCTGCGGAATTACCCTTAAAAACGCTATCAGTGAAAGCATCGATGATATTTATTTCTAGCTGCATTTTATATTCTCATTTTTATAAGTGTTTAAAGATTAATCTTGGTCCTCATCATCTTCAGAGAAGTCAAAATACAGAATATTTGACCAAAGTCCAAGGCCGAGATCGTAGATAGCTTGTTCTGGGTTATTCGCGGACAATGCTTTTGGCGGTGTTGAGCGACGACCAAACAGTTTGGTCCAGAAGCCAATAGGTTTAGGCTGCTCGCTCACTACTGGCGCAGGCGACAACAGTGACTGATACGCTGCTTCTATCTCAGGCTGCAGGTTCTGCACTTGATTGAGAAGTGCCAGATTTTGTGCCTCTACTGGCGTCTCACTCATCTCAAAAATCTCGCCACACTCCAAAATAAAGTACTGATTTTGGTTCTCTGGCATTTTTAAAAATTCAAGCGCCTCTGCAATTGTAGCTTGAGCAGCAGGTAACGTAATACCTGTTAAGAATGCTTCAAGGTTTTGCACACCACTAGCATAATCCCCAATGAGAGCAATCTTTTCAGCGCTGTCCCAAATTACTGATAGACAGGCTTGCGGATTGCCAGAGAGCAGAACTTTAAAGGCGATTGGAATATCATAATTATATTCTGAAATACCAGTTAGCACACGGCTGCTATCATCTTGATTTGGTTCGGGGATAGTGTTGGTCGAATACAGATAACTACGATTCGCCATAATAATCACTCCAATTTATAATAATTAAATCAATCACCATACGTTCTTTTGTTTACAATAGTATTTAAGACCATCCATTCGATAGTTGATGTGAGCGCCATTGTCATTATCCAATATACCCTGATTAAAATGACATGACAGTCAGAATTACCGTAAAATCCATCATATAGTTGAATTCAAATAATTTCGATACAAGGAAGCCGAGTGCAAGTGATACATTAGTATGCTTAGCGAGGATGACGATGTAGCGGATTTATATGGACTTGACTATAGCAAACAAACCTCTTAGAGAGTGCTCTATCGAGGCCATACCGACACTTTACATAGGAAGTTAGCGTCATGATGCGTATTGGATTATTTTTATTGACCAACTTAGCAGTGATTGTGATATTTAGCATTGTGTTTGGTATTTTATCGAGGTTTTTTGGGATTGGTGGTGTCCATACAGCAGGTGGGCTGAACTATATTAGTCTTGCCATTATGTGTGGTATCTACGGTATGGTTGGCTCGATAATATCGCTATTTCTGTCAAAATGGATGGCCAAAAGATCAACGGGTACGGTCGTCATAGAATCTCCACGCAACGCGACTGAGCAATGGCTGGTCGATACGGTAGCCAAACAAGCACGGGCGGTAAATATCGGCATGCCTGAGGTTGGTATTTTTAATAATTCTCAGCCAAACGCCTTTGCGACTGGCTGGAATAAAAACAAGGCACTGGTGGCGGTGTCGTCTGGCCTACTACAGAATATGAATCAAGATGAAGTCGAGGCAGTATTGGCGCATGAGATTGGTCATGTGGCTAACGGCGATATGGTCACGCTTGCCCTCATTCAAGGGGTAGTGAACGCTTTTGTGATGTTCTTTGCACGCATTATAGGCAGTTTCGTTGACCGCACTGTGTTCAAAAATACCAGTAATCGTCCAGGTATTGGTTATTTTATCACCAGTATCGTGATGGATATCCTGCTTGGGTTTTTGGCGTCTGCCATCGTGATGTGGTTTTCACGATTACGTGAATTTCGTGCGGATCAAATGGGCGCAAAATTGGCCAGCCGTGAAAAAATGATCAGTGCGCTTGATGCGTTGCGTCCTTCTGCACAGCGTCCCGACCAAATGCCAGAGAGTATGAAAGCGTTTGCAGTCTCGTCTGGGCAAACGCAAGGCTTTAGTATTGCAAATCTATTCCGCTCACACCCAACGCTTGATGACCGTATTGCGGCGTTGAGAGCGTATAATCCTAGTGAAGCGTAATAGAAAAATCTTCAAATATTGCAGACATAATCTTTAGATTGAATCGAATATTTATAAATTTTGGTTTAACACAGTCAAAATTGCGGTTTGAAGAATTTAGGTCTGATATGGTTGTTAGACTTAAATGGTGCTTAGAACGTACCCTACTAAGTTGTATCACCAACTATTAAAAGGTATATTTGATACGCTAATATCAACTCCTTCCAGACCTTCATTCATTAATAGTTGCTCTATAGATTTTAAACATCTATGAGAATTAGGATTAGGGCCAATACAAATTTGTTTTATTATATCTGGATACTCTTTAATTACAGGTAATACTAAAAACGGCACAATATGAGACTTTGATACTCGGTACTCAACATTTCTGGAAGGATTTCTAGAGACTAAGCGCCATTCTGACTCTTCATAGAAACTAGAATGCTTAATTAATGGTGCGCAGTCATTGATTTTTTCACATAGGTTACTTAACGCCTTTTCTGTTCTTAACTTACTTTCTCCGCTCGGAATATTTTTACGTTTAGTAAAATCGAATTTTACTTTTTCTTTGGATGAAAGTTCATTGTACTCACTACGCATTAAAGATCGCTTCGGAAGTTGATTTAGGCATTCGTTAGTCGCATCCAGAATCATCTTTTGTTGATCTTCCTCATTATATATACACTGCTCTAATTTGAAGCCGTTTTCTTCACAGTATTCTTTTAACAACTTTTGATCGAAACCTATTGAAACACCCGCACCTTGAGGGCAGTAACCTCGCCATTGGCTTAAGAGATCATTTTTCTCACTGAAGCTAGATACAAACACTTTATGCTTAATCATACTTTCTAGAGCGTCTCTTATAACCCATCCAAATCCTGCAAGATAGTCATCTTCCATGTAAATACGGCTTGAGTAACTCTTTGCAAAAGATAATGAATGAATGAACTCGCTGGAATCGTTTAAAAACTCGCAATGACTGGCCCAAATAGATTTACCAGTAATCATGCCAATCAAGCCCTGCAAACTAGTGTAGTGATAAAGAGTGCTCACTTTTTATAAATTCTCCATAATAATATTAAAACAGATAATAGTAGCCGTAGTCCGCCAAGCACACCAAGAAAGTATATATAAGTGTAAATTAATGAGCTTACTTTCAGACCTGTAAGTTAAAGCTCATTAATTTACACTTAACCACGATAGATAGTAGCAAGAACAAGATATCACCGCTAGCTCTGACAGTAGCGGCTATCCTGCCATAACCGCTAAGTTGCATAAAGTAGAGCTGTCACTTTATTCCTCAGACCCAAAAAGCGATATTAAACCATCCCCTATGATTCCTCGCCAAGAAAAGTAATCATGCCCTGCCCCATACTCTTCATAACGAGCGTCATACCCTTTTGCCAATAGCACATCACGCAGATGACGATTGGTTCCCAATATACCATTGCTACTACTATTACCACGAGCCGTTTCAAACACGCCAGCACTCAAAAAGAAACGAACGGGTACTTTATTCATTTTTATGACTTCAGACGCTACAAAGTGCTTATCATCTGCCGTCTGATCTTCTGGCTTCCACCAAAAAGAACCAGACATAGAGATAACATTGCCAAATATATCAGGATGACGTAGCGCAATAGTCGTAGCAGCCAATCCGCCATAGCTGGACCCTGCAATGACTGTTCTATCCTTTGGTATCGCTACTGGCAACCGTTTATTTACTTGCGGTACCAGCTCATTGGCCAATACATCTGCAAATACAGGGTTGGCAGGTAATTCACGCGCACGAGCATCACCATCAGGATTACTGATAAATACCACCGTCACAGGTGGAATCTCACCTGCTGCAATTAAATTTTCTAATATCGTTGGCAATCCAACCGTATCGATATATGACTCGGCATCAAAGATATACAACAACACCGCATCGTCTCTATTGTTCTGGCTGTCATCAATAGCAGGAGAATAGATAGTGATGTCTCGGGTATTATCTAATATGCTACTGGTGAATTTAAAAGTAGAAAGCTCGCCTTTGGGGATTTCTTTTTGCACATCTAGCCAAGGCCTTTTGGGCGCATCTTCCAGCGTGACAGTTGATTTTGTCGTGTACTTATCAATTGCTGACTCAGGCCATGGATGGTGATTATAAGGATCAACCTGAGCCACAGCTTTTATGGCAATTCTACGGGCACGCCCAGACAATGGTAGTTGAGGCACATTAGGCGCTATTTGATAAGAGAGATGGGTGTTGTTTGGCACAATAAAGCTTTTGTACCATGTATCAGAATCAGCCAGCTGTTGTAGTGACTCATGGTTATTGGAAGGTCCGCCCAATAGTTTTACATTGTTATAATGTCCGCGTACCAAAAACGTCATCAAGGTGCCTGAATCTGTATCTTCTATAAGCGGCGTACCCAACGCTTCTATATTTGCCCAAAAACTATCAGTATTTTGCCCTTTTTGCAGTGATTCACGTAATGCCGATACTTTTGGACTGAGTAGCGCATCAGAACTTTCTAAATGATTTTCTAAAGAGCCTTCTAAATCCTGCTCCGCCAAACTGACACGTTGTTCGAGCACTATCTGATAAGCACCTGAGCCAGACAATCGCCATATCTCTGCGCAGTTTTCGGCTACTGAATAGAACTTTTGCTTGTCAGTTTTATGGTCAATCAAACGGCGCGATATTTCTCCTGTGGCATCGATGATATCCATCGTCATCGTATTATCACCACTCTCAACATATCCGGTCAGATAGTCACCCTTGTCACAAGGTACGTTGATATCTAATGACTTAGACTGTGACTGAGTGTGTGACTGCGGCTGAGTGTGTGGCTTGATATTATTATTCTCGCTGTTGGAATAACTTAGCTCACCTTTCACAGGACTTCCCACTTTTAACACTGGTATTTCCGAACCAAATGCCGAGAATGACATCGAATATATCAAACAAGTAAATCCTGCTATCGCCCATTTATTAGAGAGAAATCGTATGTATGTCATCCATTGCTCCTTATTCTATTCACTGGCAAATACCTAACCTCTACAATTACAAGATGTCTAGCCAATAATATAGTCAAATCCATATAAATCCGCTACATCGTCACCCTCGCTAACCATACTAATGTATAGCTTGCACTCGGCTTCCTTGTATCGAAATTATTTGAGTTCAACTATACAAAGCTGAAATACTACCTTACTTTTTCTATTAATGATATTGAAAATCATTATCATTTAAATATTTATAAGTTGAATGTCTAGCAATGGCTTAACATTCTTGCAAGCCCTTTAACCTAAAATTCTGTAAAAACAAAAAAAAGCCCCTCTGACTCAATAGTGAGTCAGAGGGGCTTTCGGATACAGATTACAACTAACTAGATATCAAACTCAAGCGCTCTATCACCATTCTCGTCTTTGATACGAGTTGGCAAACCAATCTTATTTAATAGATTGATAAGTGGCTTAGCATCAAGCTCTTCGACGTTGACCATCTTGCCTGCGTCCCATTCACCGGTAGCAACAAGCATAGCGGCCGCGACAGGTGGCACACCCGCAGTATAAGAAATACCTTGGCTACCCATGGCTTCAAAGGCTTCTTTGTGATCAGAGACATTGTAGATAAATACTTCGCTATCTACGCCATCTATCTTGCCTTTAACCTTATCACCGATACAAGTTTTGCCAGTATATTCTGCTGCTAAAGAGCTTGGATCTGGTAGTACAGCTTTCACCACTTTTAGTGGGATGACTTCTTGCCCTTCAGCCGTCATGACAGGCTGCTCAGACAACAAGCCTAGGCTTTGAAGCACAGTAAAGACATTGATATAGTGCTCACCAAAACCCATCCAAAAGCGAATGTTTGGCACGTCTAAGTTGGCTGATAATGAGTGAATCTCATCATGTCCGCTTAGATAGCTGTTTTGCATACCAACCACAGGCAGATCATCCGTACGCTTCACTTCAAACATTTTGTTTGACTGCCACTTACGATCTTGCCAAGAATAAACCGTACCCGTAAACTCACGGAAATTAATCTCAGGATCAAAGTTAGTGGCGAAATATTTGCCATGGCTACCAGCATTGATATCGATAATATCGATGTCTGTGACCGAGCCTGCATCCATCATGTCATAGCCAAGACGCGCATAAGCGTTGACCATACCAGGATCGAATCCTGCACCTAAGATAGCGGTAATTTTATTGTCCGCACAGCGCTGCTTACGCTTCCACTCATAGTTGTTATACCATGGCGGCGTCTCACAGATCTTACGAGGATCTTCATGAATAGCCGTATCAATATAAGCAACTTCCGTTTCGATACAAGCTTCTAGCACACTCATATTCAAAAAAGGTGAGCCAACGTTGATAACGATTTGGATGCCTGTGTCTTTTATCAGCTGTATCAGCGCAAGGATATCCATGGCATCGATTTGATGAGTATGCAAAGTCGCTGGCTGCTTGAAGCTGCCTTTCTCTTGCACACTTTGAGCGATGGCATCACACTTATCTACCGTGCGTGAGGCAATATGAATATTACCGAGCACGTCATTATGCATGGCACATTTATGCGCAACTACTTGAGCGACACCGCCTGCTCCAATGATGAGCACATCTTTTTTGTTGGTTGTAGCTTGTTGGTTTGTGTTCAATGAACAATCCTCCTTTGTGTCCCTGTCGATACCATTGATAGCGGCTATGCAAAACAGAAACGAGTGAATGATATGCGTGAATTAAAAAGGAAGACCGAGGAAAACCCACGCACCCGTCGGGCAAATGCCATTTTTTACCAATGGATATTTGCCCGAGGCGATTATAACAATTTTTTAATCTCTTTTTGGCAAAAATTCATGAATAAACAGCAATCTTATTAACAATGTAAATATTATGCTAATACTAAATTCTGAATATTAAGACAAGCTGGCCTTATAATCCTGATAATCAAACTCACGCTGCACATCAATCGATCCATCAAGGCGACGAATCACAATCGCTGGCATGTTGACGCCATTGAACCAGTTTTTCTTCACCATGGTATAACCTGCGGCATTACCAAAGGTAATCTGGTCACCTATCTGTAAGTTACTTGGCAAGTCGTACTCACCAAAAATATCCCCTGCCAAACACGAGCGACCATAAATGAGCGTACTGTCTATCTCACTGTCGAGAATAGGTTCTGACGTCTCAATCACTGAGTGACCGATAGGAGCGATATCCATCGCTGTATTATTAATAGCGGCAATAGGTGCTGACTCGCGGTAAATCAATAGATCAAGCATATGCGCCTCGATAGACGAGTCAACCACGGCAAGATGCTTTTCATTGTGCATGGTGTCTAATACGGTCGTGACTAGCGAGCCAGCACCATGAATGCTCGCTTCACCCGGTTCAAGATAGACTTGCACGCCATATTGTTCACTAAATCCTTTTAATCTTTCAGCAAGCTTTTCTAGCGGATAATCAGGCGCAATAAAATGAATACCACCGCCTAAGCTTACCCACTCTAATTGTGCCAGAATATCGCCAAATCTGTTTTCAATATCTGCCAGACTTTCGCTAAAGGCTTCAAAGCTGTCATTTTCACAGTTGTTATGAATCATAACGCCTGTGATATCATCAAGTACTGCGGTGATTTTATCTTTATCGTGTTCACCCAAACGGCTAAAAGGACGGGCAGGATCAGCAATAATAAAAGACGAATTACTGGTTTTTGGGTTTAGACGCAGCCCGACAGGAATATCTTGCGCACGTGCCTGCTCGCCAAAAGCATTGAGCTGCGAGATAGAGTTAAAGATGATTTTATCCGCGTATTTTAATACTTCAGGGATTTCATCTGCACTATATGCCACGCTGTAAGCATGCGTTTCTTTTTTGTCTTTACTACTCGCATCATTATTGCCAAAAGTCTCATAGCCCAGACGGACTTCATTAAGTGACGATGAGGTAGTGCCATGCAAATACGGCTGCATAATATCGAACACGCCCCATGTGGCAAAGCATTTCAGTGCTAATAATGCCTTTGCACCGGACAGCTCGCACAGCCGTGCAATGATTTGCATATTGGCAACGATGGCCGCTTCATCGAGTAAGTAGTAAGGCGTTGGCACGTTGATAGACTGGCTAGTAGATTTGGTAAAAGTTGGATTGGTAGATGATGTATTCATGATGGTGCACCCGATAGCATTTGATAACAGTAGCGAATAATATTTTTCGCTATAGTAGACTAAATTTATCATGATTAGAATAGCTTATGGCACTTTCAACTGACTACTCCACCTCGTCCAGTCAAGCCAACTCGGCTCAATTGGATCCAAAAAATATTGATTTGACCCATCTAAATCCTAATGCGCGGGCCGTATTGGACTTTTGGTTTGATACAAACAATGAGCAATATTGGTTTGCACAAAATGATAACTTTGATAGACAAATAAAAAATAAATTTGGCGATATCTGGCAAGTAGCCAAACAGGGTGAATGTGCGACTTGGCGACTTTCAGAATCCTCATTAGACAGTAATAGCTCAATCACGGCTTTAGCTGGACGCTTGGCAGAAATTATCGTGTTGGATCAGTTTTCACGTAACTTATGCCGCGGGCAAGTCGGTGCTTTTGCACAGGATGGTATGGCCGTCGCTTTAGCACAAGAAGCCAGCCAGCAACCCTATTTTGATACATTACCAATGGCATGGCGCAAGTTTATTATCATGCCGTTTATGCACTCTGAATCGGCAGTCATTCACGAGCGCTATCTGCCATTATTTGAACAATTGGATGATGCTTATACTTTAGACTTTGAACATCGCCATAAAAATATCATTGAGCAGTTTGGCCGCTACCCTCATCGTAATAATACGTTGGATCGTGAATCAACTTATGAAGAAGAAGTGTTCTTACAGCAGCCTAATTCATCGTTCTAAGTATTTTAAATTATAAAAGCAAAAGCCACCTGCCTATAAATAAGTAGGTGGCTTTTCATATTTCAATGACAGTATGCTTTATGCTTAGGCTATTTTATAAGGACAGTTTGCTAGTCAAATCTATTGCCCTTTCTATAGAACCTAAAAAATATTAACGTACTGATAAGTTGTAGGATAAATTTCTTCAAATTTTATGGATAATTATGAACAAGCACCTGCTTGTTGTGCTCCATAAGCTGCTTCATTTGCAGTGTACTTGTCACCTGCACTCGATGAAAGTTGTTCGATTAGTCCATTACAAGAGAAGCCTGTCATATCAAGATACTGGTTTGCCGATCTCACGGCTTGCTCATTCCAATTGATATTTAAGCTGTCTACAGCAACGGTAGCATCAGCTACTTCATAGCCATCACCATATTCTGATGAAAGCTGATTGATAAGTCCATCTCGTGAGAAGCCCGTTATACCAATATATTGTTTTGCTGATCTAACAGCATTCTTTTGTGGCCGAGATAGGTCTTTTGGCTTTTCTAGTATGACTTTTTCACTTTTTACTTGTGTTTGTTGAAGTTTGGCATCGGAGACTTTCGGAGCCGTATAGTAATTACCGTTTTCACTCCAAAACTCTAGATCACCATTTTTATTAATAATGAAGTATTCATTGTGATCTTTTCCGCTCTCATCTTGAAGCCTTAACCCCTTATCTAATTGAGTTGACTCATAGACTGTGTCTTCTTTTGAGAGTGGACCGAAATCATATAATTCTTGAATATAAATCTGACCATCTTTCTTATATGCAGTCACCTTTGAGTCCATTCCACGACTGGCCATCCAGCTCCCTATTAATTCACCTTTAGATATATTGGTGTTTTTTATTCTTTCGTAATCCGATGCGGTTGCCCCAACTATATTTACCTCAAACTCAGGATTATAGTGAGTCGTTGCCCAAGCACTCCCATCACCTCCACTAGCAAGCCGATACGTGATAAAAGTTCGCTCAACTTTTGCATCTGACAGAGCATAAATCTTTTCTGCTAAAGCAATAAGAGATTCCTCATCCATCCGTGACGATAGCTCCACTTCTACAGTACGTTTAATATCGCCCTTAACCGTATCTTCTACAATTTTATATTCAGGCAGTTTCTCAACTTCAGGTTCTGGAGTGGGTTCAGGCTTTACAGTATCAACCTCTGTTTCTGTAGTTACTGGTTCATTGGTTGCTGTCTGGTCATCTGTTGGGATAAATAACATTGATATAAATATTAGAGTAGAGCCTGCTACTGTTATTTTACCCCTACCTATTTTAGGTTTTTTATCTAAGATTAAACGCTTGATAAGTGGTAACAACAGAACCGATCCGATTAGCATTAATACACTAGTGACAATAGCTCCTTGTGCCATCATTCCTAGTGCCGTTGCTATAAAGAAAATTCCAAAAAACCAAGCGCACACTGATAGTATCTTTGATTTTAAATTATTCATTATCACCACCTAAAATGTAAAATATCCAACTATAAAGCATTATTTTAATATAACAAATGTTTAGTTTAAAATACTTTTTTACAAATTAGTTGTTAGAGCTTTTTAACCTCATTAAGGATATATTTTAGCTTTCTAGCGCCTTTCTGACAGGTGCAAAGCTACGTCTATGCTCAGATAATACGCCATAGGTGTCAATCGCTTCCATATGTGCACGCGTTGGATAGCCTTTATGTTTGGCAATTCCGTATTCTGGGTGCTGTGTATCAAGCGCATACATGGCTTCATCACGGCTTACTTTTGCTAAGATACTGCCCGCGGCAATACTAGTATGACGAGCGTCGCCCTTCACCCATGCTTGGCAGTCGATATTAGCCTGTTCGACCCCGCATTTAGTAAGCTTAGCAAAGTCCAACTCTGGACAACGATTACCATCAAATAGTACTTCAACTTGTAACGGTTTATCAGCATCTGCCTCGATTTCATGAGCCATAACAAATTGTTGAGCAACCACTTCTATCAACGTTTCGGTACATAGGCGCATCCCTAACATGGTCGCTTGCAAGATATTGACCTGATCAATCACTGCTGCAGGTATATCAGCGATAACATAGCCGATTGCATATTGCTTCACCAACGGATAAAGAATGTCGCGTTTTTTTTCACTCAATTGCTTGGAGTCTGTCAATATGGATAGCGGCGTACCCGTGAGTGGCTGCTCCTCAATCAGTCCTGACCAAGCAGCAGGTAATATCGCAGCGGCAACATTGACGCTCCCGAGCAACGGCCCACGCCCTGCTTCATCGATGCCAATTTGTAGCATTGGCTGTGTTAAATCTTGCTGTCTGTCTACTGAATATTGAGTGAGAAGCTCAGAGACATTGAGTCGCCCGGACAAATGAATGGGAGCTGCCAATTGGATATATTGACCTTTAATATCAATGCTCTCGATACTCACTTTAATTGGTGTCATTGAGCTGTCGGTACTGTGCTGTTTACTCATAGCGATGCTGTGTCTTTTTATCAAAATAGTGGAAATGTAGCGTGGGTCAATCTGCAGTATTGTGCATTAGGCTTTATGGTCTTTTTGAATAAACCATTGCTCAACCACGCTATTGGCTGGGTCATGGTTACTTTGCTGTTCTAATGATCGTTTGGTAGCGACAAGGTCTTTTAATTGTTCGGCATAAGCCCGTGGTTGCAATAAGCGCATGAGCGTACGGCAAATATTATCCCCGCTTGCCTGCTCTTGAATAAGCTCAGGGACGATGGCCGTACCCGCCAAAATATTAGGCAGCGCCACATACGGCACTTTTACCAAGCGCTTAGCTATCTGATAGGTGAGCTTGTTTAATTGGTAAACCACGACCATCGGCCGCTCTAGCAGCATTGCCTCTAACGTTGCCGTACCAGACGCTAGCATAACGATGTCTGATGCGGCCATGGCCTGCTGACTAAACGCTGGCTGGCTATCATCATATACCACGACTATCGCGGCTCGCAGCTGCTCTGAGCGTTGATCAATCACATCTTGCACGATATATTGATGATTCTGGTCCACTGTTGGAATGATAAAGCACAGCTTTGGATCTAATAGTATTAGCCTTTGAATACCGTCTAGCATCAACGGTAAAATAGCGGTTATCTCTCCGCGTCTAGAGCCTGGCATCACACAAATAAGTTGGCTGACGTCATCAAATCGCTCAATAAAGAACTGCTGCAAACCATCGTTATGCCAAACCAGCTCACTACGGCGCTGATTAATCGGTGTCTCTAGTAATGTCTGATCAATGGTGCGTAAGAGCGGATGACCGACACATATCGCTGGGTGATTATGGCGCTCATAAACAGGTAGCTCAAAAGGAAATAAGCACAGCACCAGATTGGTCGCCGCTTTAATATTATGAATCCGTGACTCACGCCATGCCCAAATAGATGGACTGACATACTGCACACAAAACACGCCTTTTGGCTTTAGCTTTTTAGAGACTCTGAGATTGAAATCAGGAGCATCAATACCAATGAACCAATCGATATTAGCGGCTTTGAATGCGCTCAACAGCTCACGACGGGCTTTGAGCAAATCAGGCAGTTGGCCCATCACCTCTACTAATCCCATCACGGCCAAACGCGACAAAGGAAAAATACTTTGTAGCCCTTGCGCTTCCATCATGCTGCCGCCCACACCTACCCAAACAATATCATCACGCAAATTGTTCATTTGTTGCATAAAATCCGCACCCAAACTGTCACCTGATACTTCACCTGCGACGATACCTATCACTAATGGCGTCGATGTTAACTCAGGTGTCTGCTCTGTGAGTTCAGTATGTTTATCAGGCGTAGAAAAATCTGTCATGACAAGCTCTCGATGTTAAAAAATACAATGTTATAAAGAATAAAAAATAATTATTATGAAATAATGCTGGAGAAATCTACACTAAAATATGGTGATTAATGAGTATTCTCAGCACGCACTATTTTAGCGTCCTCTCATTTATGTTGTCATCATACGTGACGATGATATAAATAGCTAAGTTAGCTGATAAAAGTGGCATGATATACCTATGAAAAATGACTCAAAATTTCGTTCAATTTTTCATTATGGATAAGAATATTAAGCAGAAATCTTACGTCTATTACACTCAACACAAGACTGATAATAAACAAGTATAACTAAGTTTTGTTTTTATCATTCCAGTTATGAGTCAATAAACTCGCCGACTACCCTTGTCAACTGCCTGTTTTGTCCGCATAATGATTATTCCTATAAATTAGCTAGACGATATAATCATGACGACACCAGCTACCCATAATGCAGATATTGATGACGTGAACATTGAACAATTCATCCCCCTAATCACTCCAAACGAGCTCAAAACTGAGCTACCTTTGTCAGAGAAAGCGTATGACACGGTTTTGAAAGGCCGTAATACTATCCAAGACATCTTGGATGGCAAAGACAAACGCTTATTTGTGGTCATCGGCCCTTGCTCTATCCATGATATCAAAGCCGCTCACGAATATGCCGATCGCTTAGCCATATTGGCAAAAGAAATCGAAGACAGTGTTTTTGTTGTGATGCGCGTGTATTTTGAAAAGCCACGTACCACTGTCGGTTGGAAAGGTATGATTAATGACCCTGATATGAACGACAGCTTCGATATCGAAAAAGGTCTACGTACGGCCCGTAAACTGCTGATTGATCTGAACGAAAAAGGCTTGCCTTGTGCGACTGAAGCATTAGATCCAAACACCCCGCAGTACATGCAGGATTTGATTAGCTGGTCAGCGATTGGCGCGCGTACAACTGAGAGCCAAACTCACCGTGAGATGAGCTCTGGTCTATCATGCCCAGTTGGCTTCAAGAATGGTACTGATGGCGGCATGACAGTCGCAGTCAACGCTATGCAAGCGGTAAAAGCGGGTCATAGTTTCTTAGGTCTATCATCAGATGGCAAAGTCTCTATTATCAAATCTAAGGGCAATCCTTACGCACATGTAGTATTGCGTGGCGGTAATGGCAAACCTAACTATGATCAAACAGCTGTCTCTGAAGTTGAAGATGCGCTGGCTGCAGGCAAAACCAGTAGCAAGATTATGATTGACTCAAGTCATGCCAACTCAGGCAAAGACCCATATCTACAACCTATGGTCATCAAAAACGTCGCTGAGCAAATTCAGAACGGCAACAAATCAATCATCGGCATGATGATTGAGAGTCATCTAAAAGGCGGCAATCAAAAACTGACTGCTGATTTGAGCCAGCTTGAATATGGCAAATCTATCACTGATGGTTGTTTAGATTGGGACAGTACTGTAGTTGCGCTACACAACTTACGTGACATGGTAAAAGACGTACTACCTAACCGCTAATCATCATTGGCTTATAGTCAATTGCTATAAGCCAAGCATAAAAAAATCCCGTCCAACATTATTATGTCGGACGGGATTTTTTATGCTTTCAATTCAATCACAAGGTCATTTAACCTACTCGCTCGCTGCACCTAACACACTATTTAAACTCTCAAGCACATGCTTAGATGAGACTTGCTGCTGCAACTCAAGCAACTGCTCATGCGCTATTTGGCGATGTGATTCAGCCAACGTATTCCAACGTGCCAGCACTTGCAACAAGCGCGAGGCCAAGACAGGATTGGCATCATCTAGCTTTTTGATCACGCCTGTATAAAGGCTCAACCCTTCTGCTGTCCACAGCGCTGTTGGCTGTGACGTAAAGGCACTGATGACCGAGCGTACACGGTTGGGCGTATTCCAATCAAAATCAGTATGAGCAATCAACGACTCGATAGTATCAGCCGTGACAGTATCAGCGGACGCTTGCACACTAAACCATAAGTCGATAACCAAATAATTGCTGTTAAAGCGCTCATAAAAATCGGCTAAATAAGCATCAGCACTTGCCACTTGATGATTGACCATCACTTTTAGCGCACCGAAACGCTCGGTCATACAGCTGGCATTGTCATACTGCTGCTGCGCCCATACTGCTGCATCTTCAATTTTGGCCGTTAATGCCATGTCTAACACCACATTACGTAGCGCACGAGTACCACGTGCCTCAGGGCTGTCTTCATAAGACTGCATCGGTAGCTGCTTATAAAGTACTGCCCATTGATCTTTTAGAGTATCTGCTACCAGTTGATACAAGCCTTCACGCTGCGATTTCACCAACGCTGGAACATAATCTTTATGAATCGCAGACGCCAACTCTTGTGCTGAAGGAATATCGAGCAAACGTGCTGCTAACATTGCATCTTCAGCTGCCAAGTCAGGCAATGTCTGAGCCAATGCATTTAGATAGACGTCAGGACTGCTCTTCGAGCCTTGGCCTTGTAGCAAGATACGATTGACGAGCATTTGCGTCACTTGCCAGCGGTTAAAACCATTGGTTTCATGCTTAAGCAAAAATGCTAAGTCTTCATCTTGATAATCATAATTAAGCTGTACTGGCGCACTGAAATCACGCAGCAACGAGACTACTGGCTCACTAGTCACATTTTCAAAGGTAAATGACTGTGTTGCTTGATCGAGCAATAACATACGCTCGGCGATGATGTCACCAGAGTCTTGATTAAACAGCGCCGTCGCTACCGGAATCGGCAATGGTTTTGGTGCATCAAAGCCACTGACATGACGGGTTTGCTGACTCAAAGTAATGATTAATGTCTGCGCAGCACTGTCATAGCTTTGATGGCCAGAGACCACTGGCGTGCCTGGCTGACGATACCAATCTATGAAGTTTTCAATCTTACTATCAGTGATACTCAGTGCAGACAAGAAATCCTCAACGGTCACTGCCTGCCCATCATAACGGCGGAAATACTCATCAGTGCCCTTGCGGAAGTCATCAGACCCTAACGTATTCGCAATCATACGGACAATTTCAGCACCTTTCTCATATACGGTTGTCGTATAAAAGTTATTGATCTCAACGAAACTCTCAGGACGCACAGGATGTGCAAGCGGCCCTGCATCTTCTGCAAACTGATGCGCGCGCAATGTCGCGACATCGTCGATACGCTGTACAGCACGCGACTGCTGATCCGCTGAAAACGATTGGTCACGGTAAACGGTAAAACCTTCTTTTAGACACAGTTGGAACCAGTCACGACAGGTGATGCGATTGCCTGTCCAGTTATGAAAATACTCATGGGCGATGATGGCTTTCACACTGAAGCTACGTGAGTCAGTCGTTGTCTCTGGGCTAGACAATACGCAGGCAGTATTAAAAATATTCAGACCTTTGTTTTCCATCGCGCCCATATTAAATTGACTGACAGCAACGATCATATAACGGTCTAAATCGTATGGTCGGCCATAATTGACCTCATCCCACTTCATGGCATCTTTTAGCGCTTGCATACCGACATCGCATTTATCGATATCAGCAGACTTGGCATACACCTCAAGCTTGACGTCTCGGCCTTCGCTCGTCGTATAGGAGTCCGTTAGTACGTCTAAGTCAGCGACGACACAGGCAAACAGATAGCTTGGTTTATTAGTCGGATCATGCCAGATCGCATAGTGGCGGTCTGGCGTATCGGCCAACTCACCAGACTCAACCAAATTACCATTGGCCAATAGCGTTGGGTAGCGCTTATCTGCTTCCAGACGTGTGGTAAATATTGCTAGCACATCAGGACGGTCTGGATAAAAGGTAATCTTGCGAAAGCCTTCAGGCTCACATTGGGTGACAAACATGGTATCGTCACCACTACCTGCCATATATAAGCCTTCAAGTGCAGTATTGGTCTGCGGGCAGATACGTACTTGGATATCTAGAACGACCTCATCAGGTGCATTCGATATTGTCAGTTTGCCAGCGTCTTGCTGATATTGCTCAGCCGTCAGTGTCTCGCCATTCATACTGATAGCAAGCAGCTCTAACGCTTCACCAAATAATACAATATCTCCTGCTGTTTGACGTACCATTTTTAGCGTACTGTCTACCTGCGCAAACTCTTCAAACAACTTGATATTCAAATCAACCGTTTCGACATCAAAGCTTGGTTTTTTATAGTCTTTCAGGTTGATTTTACTCGGTGCTTGCGGTGGTACATCTGGCATATCAGCATTGATGATTTGAGCATCAGTTTCAGCAGTAGACATATAAATTCCTATTATTTTTTATGATATAAATAGACAAATGGTATTGGTACAAGAGCTTGCTAGACTTATAACTAAATTGACCTGAACGGCCAAATTTCAAGTGCAGGTCTAAAGATTATAGCATCCAGAAGAAATGCAGATGTATATGTGATATTTCAAACGATGTTAAGACAACTTGTGTTAATCAACCATTGGATAATGATGCTTAAAATGATTTAATAGATTCACTATTCAATTAACGGCCTATTATATGACAAAGCATACTGCCCGTCGTTCAGACATTACTTTACCACTACTTATAGATTACGTTGATGCCCTACTGCCATCGTTAGTGACGCAAGAAGACACACCGGAAATGATTGAACAAGTCAACGACATCGCTGAGTTATTATGGGTAGTACAAGACAAAAATGCACGCATAGCATTAAAGACTGAGCTAAAAGAATATCTCAGCAATAAAGACAGCTATAATGAAACAGCACAAGCTGAAGCGCTACAGATAGTAACGCTGACAGAGCTTACGCAGCAGCAACTGCCTAGACGGTATGAGCTCGCCTGTTTTTGGTTGCCCGCATTGTCATCCGAGCTACTACAGCAATATATTCCATTACTGATGCGCTATCGCGACCTGTATGCTGCACATCTACTTATCGCACTTGAGAGCAGCATAAACCTACAAGCTTATGGCTTTACACCATTTAATATTTTGAACGAGCAACCTTCAGAGATTAGCTTAACTGATCAAAACAACTCGCTCGTATCAACGGCAGCCATTCTCTGGCAGTTTAATTTATATGACTATAAACAGCTACCAAATTGGCTCAATGCTGACTACTGGGCCAACCCTGAAAACTGGGGTAAGCATCGGTGGTAGTAAGCCTCATATCTATATGTAAATTCTAGAATTATTTACAGTAAAACTAATTACATAAAGTAACATTTAGTATATTATAGATAGCAATTGCCCAAGTTTTATCCTAAGCAGTTTAAAAAAACAATTTAATTAAAATTTTAGGAGCTCAGCATGTCAACTAACTTTTCTAAGATCGCCGTTCTAACTGTATTAGCAAGCGCAATCGCCATTACTACAGGTTGTGCTACCAAACGTACAAACTCTGAAGTTGTGGTTGCCCCACTAGGTATCCCAGGTGGTCAAGCTGGATATAATGGCTCTGTTTCTATGAATAACTCTAGCGCCGTTATGGCTGGTGCTGAAAACCTACAAGCCGTTGTATATTTCGGCTATGATAGCAGCGAAATTACCGCACAATCGGCCAGTGTTTTGAATCAGCATGCAAGCCTACTTAGCTCAAACCCATCAGCGGGTGTTGTCATCGCTGGTCACACTGATGAGCGCGGTAGCCGTGAATACAACATCGCATTGGGTGAGCGCCGTGCTCAAGCAGCGCGTAACTATCTTGCTGCCCAAGGTGTGTCTACAAGTAATATCCGTGTCATCAGCTATGGCGAAGAACGCGCTGCTGCTGCTGGTAACACTGAAGCTGATTATGCACAAAACCGCCGTGCTGAGCTGTCTTACTAAGAGTCGTACAACCAATCAGAATCAGACAGGCTTAATTTGATTCATAAAAGCCCAGTAATATTGATATTGCTGGGCTTTTTACGTATTACTAAAGCAAAAAAAACTCATACCAATCGATATAATTCATGATGCCAACCTTACGCCTGACGCATATTCAATTTACTCAGCTACAGCCCATGACCTGGTGTGCTACCGCGCAGGTAAGTGAACCTCCACATCTTAGGCACCAAGACTTGTGGAGCAAATCGTTGGGTCGACTAATTGCTGACGATTCATATATAAATACTGACAAATGGTATCAATGTAGTTGGCAGTACCACATATCACCAGATAATTTATCAGTGCGTGATATCGCTCATACCCAACGTCAGCGACAGCGTCGAGGCGTACGCCTGTTGTTAGAGCAATTACTGGATAAGCTAGCGCTCAGCGATACGTTAGATGAATCCGCATTCCCGTATTGCCTTGTTAAAGGTAGATACTATGTATGCTTTAGTCATACAGGTGGCAAAAGTAAGGCAGTCAATACACCGATGAGCAGTACAGTCGCCGTGGTGATTAGCCCTCACCGCCCTATAGGTGTCGACGTAGAGGTCAATAATGTTGCATGGCATGTGGCAAAGCGATTTTACTCAGACAGCGAGATTTCAATCTTGCAATCATTACCCATGATTCAACGCGACACGATCGCCAAGTTTCTGTGGCAGATAAAAGAAAGCTTTATTAAAATTCATCAATACAAACTGGCTCAAGGTCTAGGAATAGATTATTCCTATCTTATTGATGACTTAATAGATGCCAGTAGAAAGCCATCAGCTTTAACCGTTATAAATGACCATAAATTACCTTATCAAATTGCCGTTTTATCTATACAACAGACGGTCGTTGTTTTTTAGATAAGTGACAATTATATTAATTTAGATAGCGATTATTGTTTTAAACAACGACTGTTACTTTATTTCAGACAAAAAAACGACCCTAAAAAGGGTCGTTTTTTTGCGCTTACTTTTCTTCTAATGACAGCCTTTAGACTGTGATTAGATTAGAAACGGTAAGTTGCACCAACTTTAACAATTGGCATCCACTCTAACCAATCTTTATTTTCAAGCTCAGTTTCAGCAGCTTTAGCAGCAGCAACAGCATTATCGCTAGTACCAGTAGCCGTTACAGTTGCGTCTGTTTTACCCATATAAGCAGCACCTAACTCTCCGAACACACCGAAGTTGTTAGTGATATTAGGACGGAAACCGATAGTAGCATAAGGAGCTAGCTTGTTACGATGCTCGATATTACCTTCTAGAGTACCAACTTCAGCTGAGTCATAGCTAACGTTATCGATTTTATATGAACCATTTTCAGAGTTTGCACGGATATCGATATCGTTATCAGGAACGATAATACCAGCACCAACTGTGAACCAGTTACTAGCAGGACGTAATTGCACGCCTAAGTACGGGTTGCTGAAATCTGAATCTACTTCGTAGTTTACGTCGTCAACATCGAAATCACCGCCGAATAGGTCAGCTGCATCACCACCTGCCCAACCAGCTTGTAACTCAGTTTTCTCATTTAGTGACCAACCGATGTTAGCACCATAACCTAAAGTACCAGCTTCAGCGCTTACAGATGCTGGGTTAATAGCGGTGTTGAAAAGTGTCTTAGTACCACCAAAAATAGCGCCAGTAGTATTACGAACAGCACCCGTAGTTTTACCGACAATACCAGTATTAGCGGGTTCTGCTTCATAGGCGACGGCAACTGGCTCAGCTTCATAAGCAACAGCAGTTGGCTCAGCTTCATATACCATTGCATCAGCTTCATCAACAACGATAACTGGTTCAGCAGCAAAAGCAGCAGTTGATGCCATGACAGCAGCAGAAATAGCCGTTAGTTTAATAAATTTCATCAATATTCTCCTAAAGAATGTAATAACTCGCCCGTAAAAAAATGATAATTCAGATTTTGATATCAATCATTTTTGTTGAGGAGATTAAAACAATTTTGGCCTTAAAAGTCATCCCTATAGATGCGCTTTTTATTTGCCATTATGTAAAGATTGCATAGGTATTGTAATAATTACTACACCAATCCGTAAAACTTCGAGTTTCTGTTACACAACACTCTTACAGCTACTGAATAGCGCAAACATTGATATTGGACAGCTTAATGTTTATGTAAGGGTATTACAAAATATGTCATTATAGTGAACGACCTTTCCATTAAACTCAGTGGCGGTTATATAGCTTATTACTACAGTTTATTGTACTTTGTGAGTTGTTGTAGCCACTGTTGCTTTAAATAAGTTTTTAGACACATGCGTTTATCATACAATTGTTTCTATATAGTATGAGCAGATAGCGTGCCTAAGACTTGTCTAAGCTTGATATTGTGCTAAATTAGAAGTAGTTAAGAATGTGTGATAAATCTACGTATTCACTGCTACCTATCTGATTGATTAAAACATTGTGATATTTCCTACTGTACTATTTTTATTATTGAGCCATCCATATGCCTAAAGTATCGTCGATTACCCGTGTGTTAGAGATTATCGAAGCCGTATCTTATGCTTCTAAGCCTCTCTCTCCACTTGAGCTGTCACAGGAACTAGACATTCATAAACCAACCATGCATAGATTGATCCAAAATTTGGTTGATGAGGGTTTTGTGACCGTCGATATTGGAGGTGGCATCATTCCTGGAAAACGAGTACGCAACTTAAGTGTTGAGCTGTGGCAGCAGCGCCAGTTCTTTAATGAACGACAAATGGTTTTGCATAAATTAGTAGAGGAGGTAAAAGAAACTTGCGGGATCGCAATTCCCTATTATATGGACATGCTCTATACCAACCGTGCACAAACCGCTCTACCGCTACAGATTTATCTGCCCGTAGGTGCCAAATCACCAATGTGGTGTACCGCTACTGGTAAGCTGTATTTGAGTCAGTTATCTGCTACCAGTCGCAACAAGATACTGCAAAGTCTGCCGCTAGATAAGTTCACGAAAAACACCATCACCGATATCGATGCGTTAAACAAAGAGCTAGATCATATTGCTGAAATGGGTGTGGGTATCGACAACGAAGAGTTTATCTCTGAAATGGTAGCTGTGTCTGTGCCTATACTGGATAAAAAGTCGCGCTATCTGGCCTCACTATATATTCATGCACCAACCGTACGCCTATCTTTGGATGAGCTGCTGACACATGTGCCACGACTACAAGCAGCGGCACAAGATATTCAATCGCTGGTATATGAGCTACAAAGCTAAAGCTGTGACCGTTAAATGACTATAATTAAATGGCTATAATCGAATGACTATAAAAAGGCCTGCACTAAGAGATTAGCGCAGGCCTTTTTATATGGTTGAACACATCTCTTATAATGTATAGCCGTTTAGTAGTTCTTTGACTGTATTAAACATACTATTTTGGAGCTAATACCATCCACAAAAATTAGAGAAGCAAGGAAAACGAGTGCAAGTACGACGCATTGTAGACTAAACAAGCTTGACACCGCTAATCGTACTTTTGGGGATTGGTGCTAAGAGAGTACCGAACTGTCATGACGCGCCATGATACTAGAAAAATCTCTATCGCCATTTTCGACTGTATGCGCTTCATATAACTCTGCAGCCTTAGCACCCATCGGCGTATCAACGTTTGTATTCTGAGCGGTTTGTAAAGCCAGATTGAGGTCTTTTTGCATCAGCTTACTCATAAAGCCACCTTGATAACCGTTGCTCGATGGTACGTTCTCCATGACTTGCGGGTAAGGATTGTACACTTCTAATGTCCAGTTACGACCTGAGCTTTGTAGCATAATATCTGATAGCACCTTGGGATCTAAACCATTTTTGACGCCCAAATTAATCGCCTCTGCCGTCCCTGCCATCAAGATACCTAATAGCATGTTATTACAGATTTTAGCCACTTGTCCGGCACCATGCTCGCCAGCATGAAAGATGTTTTTGCCCATGACCGCTAGTATTGGCTCCGCTTTTGCAAACGCGTCAGTACTACCGCCCACAATGAAAGTCAGACTACCTGCGATAGCGCCGCCCGTACCACCAGAGACTGGCGCATCTAAGAATTCTATACCCAGCTTGCTTGCTGCCTCTGCCACGGTTCTTGCATCAGCAGCAGCGATGGTACTGCTGTCAATCACCAATGTGCCCTGTGGTAACTCTGCCAGTAGACCATTAGTTCCCTCTTCACCCAAATAGACAGAGTGAACGTGCTTGCCAGCAGGCAACATACTAATGATGACTTGTGCATTGCTTGCAGCAGCTTTAGGACTGTCTGCCACCCTAGCACCTGCTTGCTGTAGACGCTGGGTCGCATCCTCAGACAAATCATAGACAGACAATCCATAACCTGCTTTTAACAAGTTCTCCGCCATTGGCGCGCCCATATTACCAAGCCCGATAAAAGCAATATTTGGCTTCGCACTACCATTATCCGCAGTATTTACATCCTTTGTATTCATCTCATCATTCCTTGATGGTTATATAGTCAGCATGGCGCACGCTTGTGTTTTGTGTACGTCATGCCATTTAGTGTGATATGCCTAGTTAATACCAATCAAATAGACAGTTTAAGTTGTTAGCGGACAAACTGGTTGCTTGCTGCTTCAGTACCCAACCAACCGTCTAAAGGGTGCTCACTTGTCGCATAAGGGTTTACAAAATGCTGTTGGATATATGCCTGCCCTTCTGCATTGAGACAATCAGCTAATGAACGCGACCACTGCGGATTTCTATCTTTATCAATCAATAGCGCGCGTACCCCTTCTTTAAAGTCAGGATTGGCCGCACAATGTACCGCCACATTGGTTTCTAGATATAAAACTTGCTCTAACGACAGGTCAGCAACTTTATGATAAAGCGCATAGGTCAAAGCGACGGTAACGGGACAACCATGTCGATAAGTGGCGACTGCTCGCTGCGCCCAACTGTCTGCTGCAAAGTCTGAATGTAACGTTGCTAATGCCTCATCACTTTGCAATATGGCATCGATATCACCCAAGCCACCACTATTCATCAACTGCTGGATAGGTTGCCAATATTTTGCTAAATTGCTGGCAGGCAACTCAGCAACTGATTGCGCGGCGAGTGCACGGCTAACGATACTATGCGCACTATTGTTATCGCATTTATCCTTACTGCTGGCAGCTGGTTGCCAATCGCTCTGTTTTAAACTTTGTATGACAGCATCATAATCACTACTAGCAACGGCATACTCTGCTAGATTGGCCAATAGCGCATCACTACCATTGCACATCGCACCGGTTAGCCCTAAAAACAGACCTGTTTTGGCAGGCATATTCTGCAAAAACCAACTGCCAGAGGCATCAGGGAATAGTCCGATAGTCACTTCTGGCATCGCAAAGCGAGTACGTTCAGTGACCAGACGATGGCTACAACCTGCCATCAATCCCATACCGCCGCCCATGATGATACCGTCACCCCAAAGAATTATTGGCTTGGCATAAAAATGCATCTGCCGATAGAGGCTATATTCATGACTGAAGAACTCTGTTGCATAAGGATTCGGTAACGGTGCACTGGTCAACATACTGTCATACAGCTTACGAATATCACCACCCGCACAAAAAGCCTTGTCGCCTGCGCCTTTCAACACCAAAGCGACTATCTGTGCATCACTTGCCCACGCATCTAACTGCTGTGCTAATAGTTTGCACATATCAACACTCAGCGCATTGAGAGATTTGGGGGTATTAAGTGTCATGACGCCAATCAAATGACCACAATCTGTCGATTCAGTGTTGAACAATACTGGCGCTTCTTGCTCTGTGACTTTTTGATTATTATCTGTTGTTGTAACTGATGTCATGGCGGCTGTCATAAAAAGTACCTGCAAAAATTAAAATGAATAAAGTGACTGTTAGCACATCCTACCTGCAGTCTATTTATTTTGCCAATTCGGTTTGCGCTTCTCTAAAAACGCTTGCACGCCTTCGCGCTGATCGTTGGTATCGAACAACTTAACAAACGCTTCGCGCTCATGGATGAGATTTTGTGCAGGTGGGGTATTTCTCGCAGCTTGGATAAGCGCTTTAGAATAACTGACGGCAACAGGAGACTGTTTAGCAACTTTTTGCGCTAGTGCTTGCGCCACTTTTAACCCTTCTCCTTTGGCAGCCACTTCTTCGACCAGACCAATACGCAACGCCGTCTCTGCATCAACGCGCTCACCGCACAGTATCATGCGCTTAGCCCAACCCTCTCCTACTAACATAGTTAGGTTTTGTGTACCACCCGCGCATGGCAGTAATCCCACACCAGTCTCTGGCAATGCCATCTGTGCATGCGCTTCTGCGATACGAATGTCACAAGCAAGCGCACACTCAAGTCCGCCACCCATCGCATAGCCGTTGATGACAGCAATACTGACACCGCGATAGGTAGATAGCGCCTCAAACGCTTCACCAAAAGCAATCGCCATGCTGATGGCACGACCTTTATCACCATCTGAGAAATTGTTTAAATCTGCACCCGCTGAAAAGAACTTCTCACCATCACCACGAATAATCAAAGCATAAATATCATCATTGGCATTCAAATCAGTCACCAGCTGTTTGAGTGCTGGCAAACTGTTCATCGTCCACGTGTGGGCTGGTGGGTTATTCAATGTCACGGTAGCAGTATGACCATCAATCGATAACTTAAGATTGGTATAATCCGTCATAAATAATCCTTTATTTTATCTGAATTGGGTATGGTTAGCCGTTAGGGCGTGTCTTCAATTAGTTTGAGAAAATACCCTAATACAATTAACGTAATTGATCCAACGCATCGTCCTGTAATAGCTGACGCGAGACAATCACTCGCATAATCTCATTGGTACCTTCCAAAATCTGATGCACACGCAAATCTCGTACATGGCGCTCAAGTGGATACTCATTTAGATAGCCATAACCACCGTGTAGCTGTAAGGCTTCATTGGCGACATCGAAGCATAGGTCAGTGGAGAGACGCTTGGCCATTGCGCAGTAGGTAGACGCTTGACCGTCATTGTTATCAACTTTGCTCGCTGCTAGATAAAGCATTTGTCGCGCGCTAATGGTCTGGGTCAGCATATCGGCAAGTTTAAACTGTACAGATTGTAAGTTAGCAATCTGGCTACCGAATTGGCTACGCTCTTGCACGTAATTGGTCGCGGTCTCTAGTGCTGACTGCGCCGTACCAACCGCACAGATACCAATGTTGATACGCCCACCATCTAAACCCTTCATCGCAATACGAAAGCCTTGGCCCTCCTCGCCTATCAAGTTCTCTACTGGAACTTTCACATCCTTAAAACTAATCGTGCGTGTTGGCTGCGCTTTCCAGCCCATTTTATGCTCGTTTTTACCATATTCGATACCAGCACTATTCGCATCTACCACAAAAGCCGAAACGCCCTTTGCGCCTGCGCCGCCTGTACGTGCCATGACGACTAAGACATCGGTAGACCCTGCGCCTGAAATGAATGTTTTCTCTCCAGTTAGTACATAATGCTCGCCTTGCTTATCCGCTTTGGTACGCAGAGAAGCTGCATCAGAGCCAGCATTGGGTTCAGTTAAGCAATAACTACCCAACCACTCTCCGCTCACCATGTTGGGTAGATACTTTTTGCACAAAGTATCACTGCCATACTCACCGATCATCCAAGCAGTCATGTTATGAATACTCATATAAGCCGCAACGGCAGTATCACCCCATGCAAGCTCTTCAAACACCATCGCAGAGTCTAAGCGTGGTAATCCCAAACCATCATATTCTGGATTGGTATACAATCCTAAAAATCCGAGCTCGCCTGATTTTTTGATGACATCGACTGGAAAATGCGAGGTGCGATCCCATTCTGCTGCGTGTGGTTTTAGCTCTTTTTGGGCAAACTGCCGAGCGGTTTGGCGAAAGGCAATTTGGTCTTCGGTCAATGAAAAATCCATGAGATCATCCTTGTGCGTGCATCGCAAATATGGTGTAGAGAACTTTATAAATCGTCAGTCTAATATTGTTCATATAGTATTGGCTATACAGTATAGCAGCAGCATAACGACAATCATAAAATCAGGCTTGGCTGAAATATGCCCTAAACAGAATTGTCGCTATACCGCAAACATGTCGAACGAACGATTAAATTGAAATGGTGGTATTGACGCCGCGGCTAGCCTCATCATCAAACCAACGCGCAGTAACGGTTTTGGTTTGAGTATAGAACTGCACGGCTTGCTTGCCATAAGGACCAAGATCACCAAGCTTACTAGCACGTGAACCTGAGAATGAGAACATTGGTAGTGGCACAGGAATCGGTAAGTTAATGCCAATCTGACCGACTTGAATGTCTTGTTGGAATTTATGTGCGGCGGCACCTGACTGAGTAAAAATCGCCGTGCCATTACCATGTGGATTGGCATTGAGCATCTCAATCGCTTCATCAAGGTCGGCTGCACGCATGATACACAATACTGGCCCAAAGATTTCTTGTTGGTAAATCTGCATGTCGCTTGTGACATTATCAAAGATAGTCGGGCCGACGAAGTTGCCTTTCTCATATCCTTCAACGGTAATGCCTCGACCATCTAAAATCAAACTGGCACCCTCTTCTACTCCAGTACCAATCAAGTGCTCGACACGGGCTTTTGCGGCAGGAGAAATCAGCGGACCTAGGTCTTTATTATGCTTACCTGCTGATACGACCAACTTTTCTGCTTTGGCCTTAATGTCATCAATCCACTCACCTGCAGTACCGACCAATACCACCACTGACAGCGCCATACAACGCTGACCGGCAGCACCAAATGCTGCGCCTGCTAACTGATTAAGCGTCTGTTCTTTATTAGCATCCGGTAAGATAACACCGTGATTTTTTGCACCCATCATGCACTGGGCACGCTTACCAGATTGACTGGCACGCTCATAGACGTGTTTGCCAACAGCGGTAGAACCGACGAAAGAAACGGCTTTGATATCAGGGTGATCACAAATAGCATCGACGGTAGCTTTTCCGCCATGTACAACGTTTAGCACGCCTTCAGGTACGCCAGCTTCAATTGCTAACTCAACCAAACGCATAGTGACCATCGGGTCCTGCTCAGACGGCTTAAGAATAAAAGTGTTGCCTGTGGCAATCGCCATTGGGAACATCCATAGTGGAATCATCGCCGGGAAGTTGAACGGTGTGATACCTGCACACACGCCTAGCGGCTGCCAGATACTATAGGTATCAACGCCTGATGCGACGTTTTCAACGAAGTCACCAATCTGCAAGTTTGCAATACCTGCTGCATGCTCGACCACTTCTAGACCACGGAATACGTCACCGCGAGCATCTGCAATCGTTTTGCCTTGTTCAGCGGTCAAAATCCCTGCCAGCTCGTCCATATGCTCGCGTATCAATGCTTGATACTTTAAGAAGATACGGGCACGTGTGGTGATAGGTGTTTTGCGCCACGTTTGAAAGGCGGTCTGGGCAGCGGCAACTGCTTGGTTGATTTCATCGTCAGTCGTTTGTGGAACTTTTGCGATGACTTCTTGTGTGGCGGGATCGGTAATATCAATCCATTCGCTAGTATTAGAATCGACGAATTGACCATTGATGAGCTGCTGAACGTGGTGCATAAGATATCCTTATCTTTTTTGCAAAACTACCATATAGCGGTATAGTTAATCCTCTATAAATCAGATACGGTGTCAGCCTCGCTTAGTCTACTATTTGTAGTACTTTCACTCGGCTTCCTTGTATCCAAATTATATTGAACAAACTATATTTTGTATTGATAAAAAATTAAGAATTCATCAATAACTACCAAACATGGATAATTTTAAAATGATTTATTATGTATCGTTATTGACTATAACAATAAATCAATTTTAGGGTCAAGCGCTTTATTAAACTTTTATGTTAGGTTGTATTCAACAGTAAATATTATGGAAAATTTAAAACTAAAAAAGCCCATGATGATTCATGAGCTCTTGTACGATATTGAATGGCATTATTGATCAGCAATCAATAAATTTGTATTCCGCATTAATCAATAATCTTTCATAGACTGCTTAATTGCATCAATCGCAGGTGGATTATCGAGTGTCGACATATCCCCTGTTTCCTTCCCTTCTGCCAACGCACGAATGGCACGGCGTAATATTTTACCCGATCGAGTCTTTGGCAACGCTTGCGGGAAATAAATGGCCGCCGGTCTTGCAATACCGCCAAGGGACTTGACCACGGCACCGATGATTTGCTGCTCAATACGGAACCGATTTTCAGTCGTTGCCACTTGCTCATGATCTCTCAGCACACAAAATGCAATAGGCAATTCCCCTTTCAACTGATCTTGAATACCTACAACCGCACACTCTGCCATCTCTGGATGCATGCTAATCGCCTCTTCAATCTCTTGCGTACCAATGCGATGACCAGCGACGTTAATCACATCGTCTGTGCGTCCTAAGATATAGAAATACCCATCCTCATCAGTTACGGCATAGTCAGACGTTGAGTATTGTTGTCCATCAAACAAGCCGAAATAGCTGCTGATGAAGCGCTCGTCGTTACGCCATACGGTAGTGAGACAACCTGGTGGCAGAGGCGCCTTGATTGCAAGTAAGCCTTTTTCGCCAGCAGCACAGGGCTTACCTGTTTCTTCATTGATAACTTGTGCATCATAGCCATACATTGGATAACCAGGCGAGCCTTGCTTATGCGGTTTATGATTGAACTTTGGCGTATTACTTAGAATAGGCCAACCAGATTCTGTCTGCCAATAATGATCTAAAATAGGAACACCCAGATGCTTAGTTAACCAGTTGGCTGTTGATTCATCGAGTGGTTCACCTGCTAAAAAGAACGATTTAACGCTTGAGACATCGTAGCGTGTCATCCAAGCTTCATCTTGTTTTTTGAGCATGCGCACACCCGTCGGTGCGGTGAACAAAATATTGACCTTGTTTGCCTCGACAATCCGCCACCAGATACCTGGATTTGGGCGATGTGGTAATCCTTCATACATAACACTGGTCATGCCAGCTAATAGTGGCGCATAGATCGTATAAGAGTGTCCAACGGCCCAGCCAATATCAGATATCGCCCAAAACGTCTCTCCTGCCTTACCGTCATAAATATAATCCATCGATGTCGTCAGTGCTACGGCATGTCCGCCTGTATCGCGTTGCACGCCTTTTGGCGTACCCGTCGTTCCAGAAGTATAGAGAAGATACGATGGCGTATTGGACTCAAGCCAAACAGGCTCAACAATCGCATTGGCTTCACAACTGACACGGCGCTCGGTTGCATAGTCCACATCGATATCCTGTGGTACAAATGGCAATACGCCTCGGTTGACGACTAGCACATGCTCAGGCTTAACGTTGGCTTGTTCGATCCCTTGATTGACGAGGCTTTTATAGTTAATGACCTTACCACCGCGCAAACCTGCATCCACTGTGATGACCATTTTTGCTTCGGCATCATCCATACGGATTGCCAAGTTATGTGCCGCAAACCCGCCAAATACCACTGAATGCACGGCACCGATACGAGCACAAGCCAACATCGCATAAGCCGCTTCCAAAATCATCGGCATATAAATGATGACCCGATCGCCCTTGCCGATACCATGACGTTGCAATACATCCGCAAAATAATTGACTTCTTTATACAAGTCATTGTACGTCAAACGGCGCTTGGTATAGTCTGTATAAAACTCGACGTTGTTGCCTAGGTCTTTAAACGAATCAACGACGGCGGGGAATGTTTCGATCAGTTCTTGGTTAATCTCTGATGACAACCAAATGAATGCGTCTTGCTCTGCACGCTCTTCGAGGTGGCGATCCACACAGTTATAACAAAGATTGGTCTCACCGCCAACGAACCACTTAGCGAAAGGCAAATTACTGTCATCGAGGATTTGCTCAGGCTCTTTATGCCAGTAGATACGCTTGGCTTGCTCAGCCCAAAACTGCTCGCGATTATTAATGGAGTCGTGATAGATATCAGCAAAATTCTGAGTGGTATCGGATGGCGCTTGAGAGTTTTGAATAGAAACGTGATTGCTGCTTTGATTAGTACTTTTATTGGTGGCTTGCTCGCTCATAATGGCTGTCCTTAGCGTAAACGATGAGTAATAAGATACTACCTTATAATATAATACCATTCACAAAAATTAGAGTCGCAAGAAAAACGAGTGCAAGTACTACCTGTCGTAGACTAAACAAGTTTGACACCGCTAATCCTACTTTTTGGAAATTGCTATAAGCTCTTATTGTATATTCTCATAATACAATACTGGCTATCCTTGCCAAAACTAAAAAACCGATACATTACGTATCGGTTTAAAATGTAGCAGAGCTAATGATAAAGGTCAACTACATAAAATTATACTTCGGTCTGATCAGCATACATCTTACGCATGACTTTTTTATCATGTTTGCCAACGGAGGTTTTTGGCAGATCATCCACAAACTTAAACTGACTGGGCACGCCATACTTAGGAATCATACCTCGCTCTACCGCTTTTTCAGCAATGGCTTTGATATCATCCACATTCGTATCTTGCGCATCAGGTTTTAGAACTATCAAGGCCAATGGACGCTCACCCCACTGTTTATCACGAACACCAATGACTGATACATCCGCCACGGCTGGATGCAGTGATAAAATGGTCTCAATCTCCAATGATGATATCCACTCACCACCTGATTTGATCACATCTTTTAGACGGTCGGTAATACCAATGCAACCATCAGGACGTATGTAAGCGATATCTTGGGTATGCATGTAGCCATTTTCCCATAGCTCCTTACCCGCATCCTCATTTTTCAAGTAGCTTTGGGTCAGCCAAGGCGCTCGCAATACTAACTCGCCTGTATTTTCTTTACCGGTACCAACCGATTTATTATCTGTACCCCACACTTGAGCATCGACCATCAGCACAGGCTTACCAGTCATACAACGGCGTGCGATATCTTCATCATCAGACATCTCAGGCTCGTTGAGACTAAACTCGGTCAAGCTAATAAGCGGCGCGGTCTCTGACATGCCATAACCAGTATAAACTTCGATACCTTGGCTCATGGCTACTTTTGCCAAACCTTCTGTCAATCGTGAACCACCAATGATCATTTTTAGACCGTTAAAGCTCGCACCGCGATCCTGTGCTTCTTTGAGCACCATTTGTAAAATTGTTGGTACGCAGTGAGTGATACTGACTTTTTCATTAATAATCAAATCAAGCAAACTATCAGGGGCATAGCGTCCTGGATAGACTTGTTTTAGACCTACCATCGTCGCGGTAAACGGAAAACCCCACGCATGGACATGGAACATCGGCGTCATCGGCATATAAACATCACCATAGCTAACACCCTGCTTATCAGGGAGCATACCTAAGGTCGCGGCTTCTGCCAAACTGTGCAATACCAATTGACGATGGCTAAAGAACACGCCCTTTGGATCGCCTGTCGTCCCTGACGTATAAAAAGTCGTCGCAATGGTATTTTCATCAAAGTCAGGAAACTCAAACTCGCTATTGGCGGCTTCTAATAATGTCTCATACTCACCTTTCACGCGATTTTGACTACCACCAAAAACGCCTTCATACGACACCCCATCATCATCGAGCCAAATGATGTGCTCAATACTGGAGTTCTCAAACTGATAGTCTTTAACCAACGGCGCAAACTCAGAGTTCAGCATCAGCACTTTAGGCTTGGCATGATTGATGGTATAGAGAATTTTATCTGGTGACAGGCGAATATTAACGGTTTGCAAAATATACTCTGACATTGGCACCGCAAAGTACGACTCCAAATAACGATGACTGTCCCAATCCATCACTGCCACCACATCACCAGCATCAAGCTTTAAATCAGCTAAAACGTTGGCCAAGCGATTGATACGGCTAAACAGCTCTTTATAAGTAAAGCGTTTTTTATCTGCATAAACGATTTCTTGATCTAGCGATACCGTCTTGGCACGGTTTAATAGTTGCTTTACCAATAGTGGATAATCGTAAGCGGACGGTGCACTATTATAAATATTTGACATAAAATTGACTTCCTTGTTGATCAGAGATAAAGCGTTAACGACTCGCATTCTAAAAGAATTTTAACAAATTATATTTTTATGAGCAGCCATTACTGTTGCTCCATTTTTACTAATAGTATTTAAAAAACGCCATCATCGATAGTAAGAAAAAACCCATACTATGTAAAGTATACACGCATAAACACTATGACACTGAGCGTTCGTTTATTCTGGTTTCACGCCTTATCACGTTATGTTAGCGAGCCTATAGATTAGTAGCCCTTAGATTGGTAGACTTTAGATTAACATCACTTAATTATTAGCCTTTATATTAAGCGGCACGTGATTTGGTCTTTACCATACCAAAACTGGCAACGAGCAATGCTAAAACCTGTACAAACACTAGCAACCATACCGTTAGCGACCACTGCCCACGCGCATAGACGATGCCGCACAGCCATGCCCCTAAAGTCCCACCCGTATAATAGCCCAGATAATATAAACCCGATGCGAGTGAGCGGCCTTTCTTCACATTGACCGCGATATAGCTAATGGTCGCCGCTTGGGTAACGAACACACCTGAGGACATGATAGCAAGTCCTACCACCACACCCCATAATGGCGTCACGAGTGTCAACAACACGCCTATCATAGAGATAAAAATAGCAACTCGAACGGTACGTGCTGACCCAAATCGACGTAACAGGTTGGTCGATAACGGTGTAATAACGACCCCTATCAGATAGACCGCAAAAATATTGGCCAGTGCACCCGTACTCAGCTCATAAGGCGTATTGGCCAGATGTAGGTTAATAAAGGTAAAACAGCCCACTAGCGAGAATAACACACACGCCCCAAGCAGACAGGCTGTCACGACATAACGGTTGGTCAAATGCTCTCCAAGCGTCTGTATCGCTGCTCGAAAGTTAGGATTGGCCACAAATTGCTGTGATGATGGTAGCATTTTTCCGACCCACATCGCGCCGACCAGCGTCATCCCTGCCATCACATAATACCCTGCACGCCAGCCAACGATCTCATGCAAATGCCCGAGCAAAAACCGACCAAGGAACCCGCCTAATACACAGCCTGACACATAGAATGACATCAGATCCGTCACTGCTCGCCCTTCAAACTCCTCACCGATATAAGCAATCGTCACGACCGTAATACCTGGCACTGACAATCCTTGCATGAATCGCCATAACCCTAGCCAACCAATACTCGGACTCTGTGCGATTAACGCCGTTGGTATCGCCAAAAACAACAGCGCCCCAACGATAAAGGGCTTACGCCCCACTGCATCAGAGAGCATACCCAAAAATGGCGACATAATAGCAATCGCCATTATCGTCGCGCCAACGATCATACCTGCTTGTACTTCGGTCGCTGAAAAGTCCACCATTAATACAGGTAGCACGGCTTGAATAGAGTACACCTGCAAAAAAGCAAACATACCAATCAAGCCAATCGTGAGCTTTAGCACCCACGATGGTGAACTGGTTTGAGGAGATAACAATGGGGCATTATTTTGAGTCTGACTGACAGTATTATTCACAAGGATGCTAACTATATTAGGCGTCATGTGGCTGACGTGAGTGATAGAATTAAAATAGAGTCAATTCATTATAAACAGGTTACAGCGTCAACTTCGCTTGAGGGATGACATCTACCTCTGCGCTTGGTTGCTTTGTACCACAATTAAATTGAATTAACCCTATAAACGTCAGCAATGATAATTGCTTTAGGTTTGTAACGACAAGCACATTATGGTATCACAGCCAATCATACGTGCTGATATCAAAATCTAATACAAACAAAAAACGCCATTAATAACAACGTTAGGACATGTCCTCAATTCAAACGACATTCATCTAACTGGGCTAAAAATGTCTAAATTTTGCCAAACATCGTCAAATAGTTAGTCAATATCTCGATATTATCTACACTATTTTCTCGTTTGACGGCAATTTATCTCATTTTTATCTCCATTTTTGAAATCAGGACACACCCTAATCAAAGTTTCACCTTTGTAACAGACTTTGAGTGAGCAAATTGCCATAATCATAAAGCGCTATATAAAGTAGCTGTATAAAATAGCTATATAAAAATAATCTTATAAATTTAAAAATTAATCATTTAAGGAAGCAATTGATGAGCGATAAAATTCATAATTTAGGATCGGGTTTTTGGAACATACGCGGATCATTTCGCATTGGTGGTGTACTAAATATCGGTACGCAATGCTCACTAATAAAGCTAGCATCAGGACGCTTTATCTTCTTGGACAGTTATGCCTTAACAGGTGACGTTCGAGACGAAGTGATGGCATTGACCAATAATGGGGAAAATGTCGAGGCTGTACTGAACGTACATCCATTCCACACGGTACATTGTGCACAGATGGCAAAAGACTTCCCAAAAGCAACCTTTTACGGCAGTAGCCGACATCATAAAAAAATATCAGAAGTACAATGGGCAGATGATTTGGTCGAGAGTGATGCGGTCGCTGAACGCTATCCTGAGCTTAAGTTCTCTATGTCAGAAGGCGTCTACTATATCTCGCCTAATGAGATGATTCATGCCGGTTCATTATTGGCCTATCATCCTGCCAGCAAAAGCTTGCACGTCGATGATACCTTTATGAGTCCGCCAACAAAGTTACTAGAGGCGATATTGCCTGAGCTGATACTACATCCTACGACCAAAAAAGCATTGAAAAACGAACCCAGTGCTGGCAAGGAATATTGTGACTGGGCTACCAATCTCGCCCATGAATGGCGTGACACTCAGAACTTTTGCGCGGCGCATTCATATTTGGTCCAGTTTAAAGAAGGCCAGTTTGAAAAAGCACTACTAAAAGCGATTAACAAAGCCCGTCCTAAGTTAGAAAATGCTTAGCTTCTCACAGTTAAAAGTTGAAAAACAGGCTAGATAGGTCATCATTCCAATCGAAAACTACCCAAATGAACTAGAACGAATTTATTCCTCAAAGAAGAAGCTGCCATTTTGGTGGCTTTTTTTAGGATATTACTTCTGACTTAAAGTCACTATTTGCTAAGTAGACATAAATTTGTTATAAAATCCTACTTTCAGATAACACATAATAATCTTAATACAAGAAAATCAACTGTAGGCTTTATATAATTGCGGCATACGATTTTTACGCCGTATCTATTTGATTTTTAAGGTACTATAACTTTATTCAGGCCTATAATATGAATTGTCATTATTTAGCGTTTGCTACCGTAGCAGTAAACACCCTCGGTTTTTCTGCCTGCACCTCTCAACATCAAGCTTCAAAAGAACAGCTGACTGACACTAGTGCGGCCGTAATGGTATCGCAAGATAGTCATAGTGTTCATCATCCTAAGTGGTCATACGAAGGTAGTACAGGTACTGAATATTGGGGTGACATCGAAGGTGCTAGTACCTGTAAAACTGGGAAACAGCAGTCGCCTATCAATATTACAAAAGTGACTGCCAGTAGCACAGCCACACCCGTCATGGATTATGCTAAATCTACTGACATTCGAATTCATGACAATGGCCATACTGTTGTTTATACACCGACGACCGAAAATAACGCTATTATATTAGACAATGAACGCTATCTATTGAAGCAGTTTCATTACCATACGCCAAGCGAACATCAATTCGGTAGTCAAAACTATCCAGGCGAGATTCATTTTGTTCATGCTAATAGCGAAGGCAATCTTACGGTAGTAGGTGTCATGCTGAAAATTGGTGAGGCCAATAACATGCTGCGCGTGTTGCTAAACGGGACTGAAATCACCACCCAAAATGATGACGAATTTACGGCTAATGATGTTGATTTATCCACCTTAGCACCTGTCATGGCTACTTTCTATCATTATAGCGGCTCGCTAACAACACCGCCTTGTTCAGAAAGAGTCCAATGGTATGTCAGTAAGCAACCTTTAACGTTGACTAGCGATCAGTTTGAGATTATGTCTGATTTATACGAAGGTAATAACCGCCCTATTCAGCCACAAGGCTCGCGTAAGGTAGAACAGCTTAGCAACTAAACTAACCATCATTAATATAATTAAATCAATATAAAAAATATACCGTTAGGGCCTGTCATCATTACCTCTAAATAGGCTAATTGATGATACACCCTAGATAATTATCCACACCATTCCCAAAACCATTATCGAAACAACAAATCTTTCAGCTCGTCTTCATTATTAATAATATCTGCCAATGTATAGCGCTCAAGGACGGTAATAAAAGCCCTTAATGCTTCAGAGAATACACTCTTAAGTTGGCATACTGGCGTAATCACGCAGCCTATCGGTTTATCTGTCTTTTCTTCGATGAAGGTAACTGGCAAATCTTTTGATTGAGAGCCTTCACCTTTACTCACTGGTACGGCAAAGCACTCTACCAAATCAAAATCAGGCTCTATTTGTTTAATCAATATACCCAAATTAATCTCTTTAGGTGCACGTGCCAGTCGTATGCCTCCATTTTTGCCACGCACACTTTCTATATATCCTAACTGACCCAGCTGATGAATAACTTTGGTCAAATGGCTTTTGGAAATGTCATAGCTATTGGAAATGTCACTGATATTAGCGAGCGTGTGCGGCTCCGGTTTGACCGCCAGATAAATCAATGAGCGCAGTGCATAATCACTATAATTGGTCAATCGCATTTACGAACACTCCCATTCTCATTATTAATCATTTAACCATTAGCTGCTTAACTACTAGCTGCTTAACCACTATCTACTTAACCAAACAGGCCATCCGGTCTAGGGCGTGCCAGCATCGGTAAGTAGCTGATGCAAAATAACACAAAGCAAGCAATCCATGCACCTTGAGCAATCATAATCCATAATAAGTAATGGCTCATATCTACCAAAGGCAATAGCACGCGACTGACAAACACCAAAACCATCAAACCATACATCAAAGTTGTCGTTTTGGGTGGATTATGAATACTTCGGCCAGTATGCCCAAGCGATACCCGTGTCATCATCGCTACCGTCATCATGCCAATACCCGAAATCGCGAGCCCATGTACCGCCAAACTATGAGAGTAACCCAACCACGGTTGAAATGCGTACAGCATAAAGCTCAAACACATGCCTAAAAACGCAATATACAACGACCAAAGCAGCGGCTTTTGCCAAATACCACGATGATACCAACCTACTAGACGAATGATGTTAACGATTGCCACACCGAGCGCCGTTATAGTCAGTAAATATGGATGAGGATAAAACAGATCAACGATAAAAAAGGCTAAAAATAATAATAAGCTTGCGATATCTTGTACTTTACTATTATACAAGGTGACGGTTTCTGCAACGCCTTTAGCGTTAGTCGTACTAAGACCTCGTTCAATAAAGAATGGTACCACGCGGCGACCAATGGTTAATACTAAGCCAATGATTAAATAAAATCCCAGATACATGCCTGTCTTCATGATGCTCATGTCTGCATTGATAATGCCCCAATAGCACAGTCCATTACCTAACATTAATAATGCCAATTTTGCTAAGATGCCCATCTGCTTATATTGCTTTACTTGCCATACTGCTCGGAAAATAACGAAGGCCATTGAGGCAATAAACAAAAAATCAAACACTGCGGCGGCGTATAGCAACAATGTGCTATTGCCCGCCACCACTATGCCCACGCCAAAAGCGATCCAGCTAAACCGTGCTAACAACCAACAGACAAAGATACCTAGCAATTTGTAGCCGTGCGGCATCATCACCCCTGTCCACGTCTTGACCGCCGTTAATAGAAACCCTGCGACCACTGCCAATGCATAACCATAAATCATCTCATGGCCGTGCCAATACAAGGGGTTTAATACCTGCGCGTCTATATCTGTATGCCCAGTGAACACAAAGGCCCATAACACCATCGTGACTACCGCGAATAATGCAGCAGCACTGAAAAACAAACGGAAGCTCAAATTAAGAATTGGGTGTGGCGAGCTTGGCGGCTTACTGGGTAGGTTAATAGATTGCATAGTGATCTTCTTAGAAAGTATTAATAAAACTGACCTTAAAGATTCATTTTATATGAATGTTATGTGTTACGCAACGTACTTAGCCAGCTATAGTCGGTGAACGACTAAACCGCTACGGCGTTACCCTCCTTAGATGCACTACTTGTACAATCTGCAGTCGGCTGACTTGTACCCATTTTAGAGTTCTTTGACTATATTGTATTGAAAAATAGTTTTGAGAAATAAAAAAGCCACCCATGTGGTCGCTTCTTATTTTTGGAATACTTAGGACATGCTGAGCGAGAAAGGCTATGAAAAAATGACTTAAATTCATCAGTAAATTTAAGGTGAGCTCAGTACATAATCATCAGTATTATCACCTTGCCATTTATGAATAAAGCTACCACTCGGATCATATTGCTGAGTTTGTTTGGCCAAATTAAACTGTCGGCAGCCTCTTGGATCAGCACCCACGCCTGCCAGATACTGCCAATTACCCCAGTTGCTAGCAACATCATAATCGATAAGGTACTGCTCGAAATGAGTCGCCCCATAACGCCAATCTAAACCCAACTCATGGATGAAACAGCTAGCAACTATTTGTCTGCCACGATTGGACATATAGCCCGTTTGCTTTAGCTGATTCATGCAGGCATTGACGATAGGATATGGCGTAGTACCCTCTTTCCACTGCTCCAGACGCCCTTTATCAAAGCCTGTCGTTGGTGACTGTTGGGCAATACCCTTGTACCAAAACAGCTTCTGCTGATGGGTCATGGCATACCAATAAAAATACTCACGCCACAGTAGCTCAAACCATATCCAGTAAGTGGATTCATTAGCCACCACTTCACGCTCATAATGACGCAAGCGGTTCAGCAGCACGTTGACCGAGAGTGTACCATTTGCGAGCCAAGCCGAGAATTTAGTAGAGTATGTCCAGTCATCCAGCGCATTGCGCGTGGTTTTATACGTACTAGGCGCATCAGAATTGAAATAATCGTTCAAATGGCTGATAGCATTGGTTTCTCCACCTTTAAACTCAGAAGGCAGTTGCACATCAAGATGACGTTTGTTGAAGAATAACGAATGGCTATCTGTTGTACCCTTTATTAAATTGTCTGGCATGGGTGGTAGAGATTCTGGCGCTGGACTAATAACTACGTCTGTTTTGGCATTTAATAAATCATGCTCTGATTCGACTTGTTTACGAAACTGCGTGAAGCTTTTAGGTAACGCTTCCATCGGCAAAGACGCAAACAACGTATTGGTTACTTGCTCATGCCAGCGCACCTGTGGATACTTACGTTGCAAGAAACTATAGGCTTGGTTTTGATTATAATCTGCCGTTTGACTGACACATATATCAGTGACCTGCTGCTGATCGATAAGCTGACACAGCTGCGTAAAGGTATCCAATGCGGTCGATGATGTATGCGGCGTTAGATGCAACAATCTATTGCCAAGACGTTGTAGCGATTCATCCAAATCAGACAGACTCTCAGATAAGAACTGCTGACGAGCATCTCCTATTCGATCGAAGTCGTAAGCTTGATCTTTATTTGTCTGACCAATGATATCCACTAAAGCATCCGCATAAACAAGTAACAGCTGCCTATGGTTGTCTTGGGCCAGCATTGCTGCTTTTGCCAATGTTGCATTATCATCTATACGCAAATCATTATAAAATAGTACCAACACTGCTTCTTTATCCGTTGGCTTCTTTGTTAAACTATCTAATTGCGGATCTGACATGTTTTCGACTCCCTAATTGTACTCATACACTTATTAGCTCAGTCCAAACTATAATATTTTAGAATATGATATACGGTACAAGGTATGTTAAATATCTCACTTAAATGTTTGTTATAGTCAAATTCATATAAGTCCGCTATATCGTTGACCTCGCCAGCTATATTAACGTATCAATATCACTGTAGATTGATGATACCTATCTGCGTTATTCTAACTATAAGCCTGACTGCCTACATGATTTATTCCTAGGAGAATAATATGACTGAAGAAAACGCACCAGAAGAAAAACGTAAGCTCATCAACAAGTTTTTGATGAGACTAACGAAAGATCAACCACAGATGTATTACGCCACGACATCCGAAATCTCTCGCAGCATACATACCATGATAAAAGAGCATACCAATCGCCTATCAGTAGAAGAGCAAGCACTTGTCAGGCGTATCACGATTGAAGAGATTGAAGCCCTACTTGGTTTTCATCATAAACAGAAAATTTAAATAAACGCGTGGTGTTTCGAGAATATAAACATTGATACCTACTAATTTTAGACAGTACACCCATAAAAAAGACCGCTATATAAGCGGTCTTTTTTATGGTTCAAATATCAGTTTACAACATTTAAAAGTTAAGCTCTTAGAATGGATATTCGCGTGGCTGATGCTGTACAGAGATCCAATGCAATCTGGTGAACTCTTCTAGTACCCACTCGCCATTGAAGCGGCCAATACCTGAGTTTTTCTCACCACCAAACGGCGCATTACTGTCATCATTCACTGAGATATCATTGATATGCGTCATGCCAGCTTTGATACCACGGGCAAAACGTAAGCCTTTGGCTAAATCTTGCGTGAATACGGCACTTGATAGACCATACATAGAGTCATTGGCAATAGACAACGCATCGTCTTCATCTTTGGCACGAATAATACCGACTAATGGGCCAAACACTTCGTTACGTGACAAATCCATCTCACGTGTGACATCAGTGAATATATGTGGCGGTACTACTTGACCCTTTATCTCACCACTTAAGATCATTTTTGCGCCTTCTTCTTGCGCTTTAGCAATTTTGTCTTTTAACGACTTAACTTGTTTTTCATTGATAATTGGACCAACTGCTGTTTCCATTTTGTCAGGGTCGCCAACTTGCAAGGTTTTGACATGCTCAAGGAAACGCGTCACGAAGTCATCATATAGTGCGTCTTCGACAATAATGCGGTTGATCGCAATACAGATCTGACCTTGGTGCAGGAACTTACCAAAGGCAGCCGCTTTTACTGCTTGATCGATATCAGCATCTTTTAATACGACAAATGGGCTATTACCACCCAATTCAAGGGCAACTTTTTTGATATAATCGCCACCGTTGGCCAGTTCGCCAATGTGCTTACCAACTGAGGTTGACCCAGTAAATGATACTAGGCTTGGCGTTTTGTGTTCAACAATCGCATCACCTATCTCGCTACCTGAACCCACGACTACGTTGAGCAGACCTTTTGGCAGACCTGCTTCTTCAAATACTTTTGCAAGTAGCAAACCACCTGTCACAGGCGTGTCGCTAGCAGGTTTTAGCACCACTGCATTACCAAGTGCTAAGGCTGGTGCGATAGAACGCTGGGTCAAATGCAATGGGAAGTTCCACGGGCTGATGACTGCAACAACACCAATTGGCTCACGGTAAATGAAGTTTTCTTTATCAGGGGTATTAGATGGACGAATCTCACCGTGCACACGATTAGGGAAAGTCGCAGCTTCAAGGGTAATCGCACGCGTTGCCCCAAACTCAACCATGGCTTTGATACGGGTACTGCCCGACTCTTTGATTAGCCAATCAACGATTTCTTCTTGACGCTGGTCTAATATATTAACAGCGTTGTACAGTACAGCAGCACGTGCCGCTGGTGTTTGCTTGGCCCACTCTTGCTGCGCCTGACTAGCAGCTTCATAGGCTTCATTGAGCTGCTCTTCCGTCGCTTGTTGAATTTTTACGAGCTCATCGCCGTTGTATGGGTTTGTATTGGTATTGACGCTATCGTCTTTACCTTTTTGCCATTCACCTGCGATATATTGCAAATGAAAGTCACTGTAAGCACTGGTGTTGGTATTATTCGCTGACATAATGATCCTTATTTTTACTTAGTTATGTTTAAAATTTGGTTTTAAAGACAGTTTTAAAATTATTATCGAAATATTGCATGAGAAACTTACTTATAAAAGCTTATTTATAAAAAATCGCTTATAAATGGCCTCTTGTAAACAGCATCTTGCAAGAAGTGCCTCTAAACTCATTGTTAAGCGATATATCAGTCTAACGATTTGACTGATAAACGTCCTAATGACTAGTGAGCCTAAAACGTACCTTGATAGACGACTGGTCTAATGCTACCATAGCTATTAATAAAACAAGACTACTTTGCCCGTAAATATTGTTGATGAAACGTAACGCACATAAATAAATATTATTAGAATACGTCCTCAATATGACGCTTAAATGAATATTAACCACTCTATTACTATGAAGTTCCAAGGAGAACATCACCTCTATGTCTACTATTACAAATGCACCACCCGTACCTATTGCTACATCAGATACTAGAGCTCACTTGCTCGAAACTGGCTATCAACTCATCGCCAAAAAAGGCTTTACTGCCGTTGGTCTTAAGCAAATATTAGACACAGCGGGTGTACCTAAAGGCTCTTTTTACCATTACTTTGCGTCCAAAGAAGCGTTTGGTGAAGCGATTATTCATCATTACTTCAGCCTATATAAAACACGCCTAGACGTCATCGGCACGCAAAACGTTAGTGCACAGCAAAAGCTATATAACTACTTTCAAAATTGGTACGACACTCAGCAAAACGGCTGCGATCATGAAAAATGCTTGGTAGTTAAGCTCAGTGCTGAAGTAGCGGATATGTCAGAGCCTATGCGCATCGCGTTAAATGCAGGCTACCAACAAACTGTCAACTGGCTTGGTGATCAAATCAAAGCTGGCTGGATAGATGGCTCTGTACCACAGCCTGATAACATTGCTGCTGAGAGTATAGCGAAGCGTTGGTACTTTGCATGGCTTGGTGCTAGCTTAATTGCCAAAATCAGCCAGACCAATACCCCACTCGCAGAAGTTTGGCAGATGACGACGTCACAACTCGGACGCTAGACGCGTATTCTCCATTCGTAAATGACTATTCCTACATTAAAACCCTACGTTAGATAAATCATTGGTGTCTTAAAAAGCACACCAATGATAATCGCCAGCAATGAATCATTCTTAGTCTCTTGTAATTCTAGTCTCTTGACTGGTTTCTTGAATACCTCAAGCTATCAAGGGTCTAAGAACGATTCACATTCTAATACACAATCCTCATAACTCTTAAACTCCTACTTAACAATCAAGTTATGAGAGACTTTTGTAAAAAACACTAGACGACTGGTCTAATTGGTGTACAATGCACGCAAATGTAAGAAACGAACTTGCCAATAAATAAATTTGCAGCTCGCACACCCAATCAATATTTAACAAAGTTTAGGAATATTATGAACAACTTCCAATATTACAACCCAGTACGTATCGTTTTCGGTGAAGGTCAAATCGAGCAATTATCAGATCTAGTCCCTACTGATGCCCGCGTCCTTATCACCTATGGTGGTGGCTCAGCGCAACGTAATGGTACATTGGACGAAGTAAAAAACGCCTTGTCAGCGAGCGGTAACCGTACCGTATTCGAATTCGGTGGCATCGAAGCCAACCCAGAATTCACCACGCTATTAAAAGCAGCAGACATGGTGAATGAGCACAACATCGACTTCTTACTAGCAGTTGGCGGTGGTTCAGTGATTGATGGCAGCAAATTTGTTGCATTGGTATCATCACTGACTGAAGAAGATGGCACTGTGTCACGTGAACAAGCGTGGGATGCATTGACTAGCTATTGTAGAGACATCGATTCTGCGGTTGATTTGGGTGCGGTACTAACCATTCCAGCAACTGGTTCTGAGATGAACTCGGGCGGCGTTATTAACTATAGTGAACGTCAAGCAAAACTACCGTTTGGTAATGCACTTGCCTTCCCTAAATTCTCAATTCTAGACCCAATCAAAACACTTACATTGCCTGAACGTCAAGTAATGAATGGTGTGGCTGATGCATTCGTTCATGTGATGGAACAGTATCTAACCTATCCTGTGAATGCTAAAGTCCAAGACGCTTTTGCTGAAAGCCTGCTCAAAATCCTTATCGATGAAGGCTTGGTTGTTAAGCAAGATCCAGAGAACCTAGAAACCCGTAAAAACATTATGTGGACGGCGACAATGGCATTGAATGGTCTGATCGGTACTGGTGTACCACAAGACTGGACAACTCATATGGTTGGTCATGAGCTGACATCTCTACACGCGATCGATCATGCACGTACCTTAACTATCTTATTGCCATCAGTGATGCGTGAGCTAAAAGAAAGCAAAAAAGAAAAATTGCTTCAGTATGCATGTAACGTATGGAACATTACCGATACTGACCTAGATGACGACGCCATCATTGAAACTGCCATTGTCTATACTGAAAACTTCTTCCGCGAACTTGGCTTGCCTGTTAGCCTAGAAGATGCCGATTTGACTGAAGCAGCGATTGATCCAATCATCAAGCAGCTTGAAGTGCATGGTATGGTCAAACTTGGCGAGCATGGTACAAACGACTTAGAAGTATCACGTCGCATCCTACAACGTGCTATTACTAGCAAAGCGTCTTAATAAGTAACATCGCCGTAATAAGAAATACATATAGTTATGCTATTTATAGTAGCTACTCAGCAATGGGTAGTTACTACATTCAACATCAGATTCAATATCAGATTAGACATCACATCAAAGATAAAAATCTTTAAACAAAGAATTTTGTACAAGAAAAACCTTTCATCGAAAGGTGCAAAGAGTGTAAATATAGACACTTAAAATCAATAATTAAAAAGGATAATAATATGAGCTTTGATAATACTCAAAACCAACAACAAAATCGTCAAATCAAACTGGCAAGCCGTCCTCATGGCACACCAACCAGCGACAACTTTGAGCTTGCTACTAGCGATATCCCTACCCCTAACGACAAGCAAATGCTCCTACGTACCGTTTACCTATCACTTGACCCTTACATGCGTGGCCGCATGAGTGATGCAAAGAGCTACACCGATCCACTACAAATTGGTGACGTCATGACGGGCGGCACAGTGGCACAAGTGGTCGAATCTAATGTCGATGGCTTTGCTGAAGGTGACTTGGTTGTATCAGGTTCTGGCTGGCAGGACTATAGCGTCAGCGATGGCGAGGGCGTCCTAAAACTAGATAAAGATATGCCTCATCCTTCTTATGGTCTTGGTGTACTTGGTATGCCTGGATTTACTGGCTACATGGGCTTAACTGATATCGGTAAACCACAAAAAGGTGAAACTTTAGTAGTAGCCGCAGCAACTGGTCCTGTCGGTGCAACAGTTGGACAAGTGGGTAAAAAGCTTGGTGTACGCGCAGTTGGCGTGGCAGGTGGTGCTAAGAAATGTGCTTATGCTGTCAATGAGTTGGGTTTTGATGTTTGTATCGATCATCATGCCGAAGACTTCGCCGAACAGTTAAGCAACGCTTGTCCAGATGGTATCGACATCTATTACGAAAACGTTGGCGGTAAAGTGTTCGATGCGGTATTACCTCTCTTAAACGCGCATGCCCGTATCCCAGTATGTGGTCTAGTATCACAATATAACGCCACTGACTTACCTGACGGCAAAGACCGTTTAGGTATGCTAATGGGTCAAGTATTGGCCAACCGTCTAACGGTCAAAGGTTTCATTATCTTTGAAGAGTATGGCGACCATTACCCTGAATTCTTAAAAACCATGGGTCAATGGGTTGAGTCAGGCGATATCAAAACCAAAGAGCACCAAGCAGATGGCTTAGCACAAGCACCGCAAGCGTTCTTTGACATGCTAGAAGGCAAAAACTTTGGTAAAACAGTCGTTAAGGTTGCTGACGTTAAATAGTTTATGGTGACTCATAATCGCTATAACTACTTAACAACATAAATACTGACTTTAACAACTGACTATTAAGTCTCAAACATAGATACTGTTAGCAGTCATCATTTACTACTACAATTTTAAGATGGTTGCTACTTATCTGATAACAGAATTTTTTCTCTATCCACACTAATTTTTAAAACTAATGAATAATAAATAAGGATAACTATGAATATTTTAATGGTACTAACGTCACATGACCGTCTCGGCGATACTGGTAAAAAAACAGGTTTTTGGTTAGAAGAATTTGCAGCACCTTACTATGCATTTATTGATGCAGGTGTGAATGTCACGCTAGCCTCTCCTGCTGGCGGTCAGCCACCACTCGATCCTAGTAGTGATAATGAAGACACGCAAACCAAAGACACATTACGTTTCAAAGACGACACTGATGCTCAAGAGCATCTTGCTACTACTAAAAAGCTCGCTGACATGAAAGCAGAAGACTTTGATTCAGTATTCTATCCTGGTGGTCATGGCCCATTGTGGGATTTGGCAGTGGATGAAAACTCTATCAATCTGATTGAGACTTTCGTTAAGCAAGACAAGCCTGTTGCTTTTGTTTGTCATTCTCCAGCAGCGCTCAAAAATGTGAAAATTGATGGCGAATACTTGGTTAAAGGCAAAAAAGTGACTGGCTTTACCAACTCAGAAGAAGACGCCGTTGGTCTTACCGATGTCGTGCCATTCTTAGTAGAAGATGCAATGATTGCTAATGGTGGTCATTATGAGAAAGCAGCTGATTGGGCATCATTTGTGGTAGAAGATGGTCTATTAATCACAGGTCAAAACCCAGCCTCTTCAGAAGAAGCGGCTAAACGCTTACTCGCTAAGCTTAAAGGTTAATACTATGATTCGTTTGCATCATCTTAACCAATCACGTTCGTTGCGTATTTTATGGCTTCTAGAAGAACTAGGCGAACCTTATGAGATCGTGAGTCATCAACGTGATGCTAAGACGCATTTGGCGCCTGATAGCTTAAAAGCGGTACACCCTCTTGGTAAGTCACCGGTCATCGAAATGGATGGTCAAACATACTCAGAGTCTGGTGCCATTACTGAGCTATTGATCGAACGCTTTGCACCAGATCGCTTGCGTCCTGCACCCGACAGTACTGACTATGGTCATTACTTGCAGTGGATTGACTTTGCTGAAAGCTCGCTCATGTTGCCACTTATGCTTGAATTGTTTACCAAAAAAGCAGGCATCGAGGATAACGAGTTTTTGAACGGTTATATCGAGATAGAAAAGACCAGATTGTTTAAGTATCTAGATACGTCGGTCGAAGGTAAGTCGTTCATCGTGGGTGACCAACTCAGTGGTGCAGACTTTATGCTATCGTTCGACTTAATCATTCTTGCTCAACGTCAGAAACTAGAAGATTATCCGCATATTAAGCAATATGCAGAGCAGTTGGCGAGCCTTGATAGTTATCAACGTGCCATGCGCCTTGAAGCTGAACATGACGAATCAAAACAAGCCTAAACGCACGCCATAGTAAACGTTTTATAAAAAGCATGATAAAATAGCTCAAGTCTATCTTGGGCTATTTTTGTTGTTTGTTCCTATAGTCGATTCAATTTAAAAGTAGTACAAGGCAACCGAGTGTAGATGTAATACTTCAAGCGAAGTTAACGCTGTCATACTTTGGTAGTGGAATGACTATACCTATAAAACATATTCTATTGTACGACTATACCGTTGACAGGCTTTATTAATTTAAGCTTAATACAATCAACCGTCCACCTTCAAAGACAGTCATTCATCCATGAGTACTGAGTATCAATTCAAGCCCCACGAACAGCCAATGATGGTGGGCTCTCCAGCCAATCCTGATCATCCTGCACGCCGCAAGGTTTTTTACCTGATTATTGGTATTATTATTGGGGTGACTGCCAGTTTTCAAAATGGTTTGCTGGTCGCGAACCTGACTCAAATTCAAGGTGACCTTAGCCTAACGCCTATGGAAGGCGGATGGATATCGGTTGCCTACAATATGACCAATGCTTGTATCACCGTATTGTTATACAAGATTCGTCAGCAATTTGGCATGGCATTATTCAGTAAAATCACCCTGTTTTTTTTGCTACTAGCAACCAGCATGCAATGGTTTGTAAGCAGTGGCTTGATGACGGCTGCTGATGGTATGTGGCTTGACCCGTATTACTTAGAGATTATAGCGCGTGGTTTAAGCGGTATGGTGGCCAGCGGTATGACCATCTTAGGATTGTTCTATTGTTTGCAAGGTATGCCAACCGTCAAGCGTACTAGCGGTCTAATTTTGGGGTTTGGCTTGGTGCAGTTTGGTATTCCATTGTCACGAATCATCTCGCCCTACCTCACCATCGACGGTCAACTTGAAAGCTTATTTCTATTTCAATTTGGTTTGGCACTGATTTGCTTTGGGCTGATTAATATATTAGAGCTACCACCAGGCAATACAGAAAAAGTATTTGAAAAACTGGATTTTTTAAGCTTTGGATTTTTTGCAAGCGGTCTGGCTGCATTGTCTGTCGTTTTAGTACAAGGTAGGATTTTATGGTGGACGACACCTTGGCTTATCTATCCACTTATTATTGCTATCGTCGGGATTAGCATCGCGCTATGGATTGAAACCCATCGCAAAAACCCAATGCTACAAGTGCGCTGGATGCGTAGCCGCAATATTATTGCCTTTATGATTACCGGCGCTGTCATGCGAATTTTGCTATCTGAGCAAAATGTCGGTGCGGCAGGATTACTTGCCAACTTAGGCTATGGTGGCGATCAGCTGATTACTTTTTATGCTGTCATATTAGCCGCCAGTGTATTGGCTTTGGTCATTAGTATTTTTAGTACCAATCCAATAGATTTACGCCGACCCGTTATTTTTGCGGTGGCGTTGATTGCCTTAGGTTCTTGGATGGATACTAGCGTGTCTATTAATTCAGCACCTTATATGTTTTATATCAGCCAGTTTTTGATTGCATTTGCCGCCGTGTATTTTATGGGGCCTTTAGTTTTTGAAGGGTTTTTGCGTGCTATTGCTAGCGGTCCTGCCTATATTATTAGTTTTTCCGTTATCTTTGGCATTTCACAAACGGTAGGCGGATTGGCGGGTGCAGCCGCTATTCAAGCATTTACCACGGTTCGTACGCAGGTTTATTATGCAGATATGGTCAGCTCACTCAATTTTGGTGATCCTGAGCTGGTGGGACAGATAGCCGCTGCACGCAGTACTATATCTACACAAATGACGGACGCCACTCAAACCAATACGGCTGCCGTGCTGCAAGTTCTACAAGGTATTCAGCGCCAAGCCACTGTTTCTGCTTATGGTGATTTGTTTTTCATCATGGCCCTTCTATCGACTGGTGCTACCGTTATTTTACTGCTCAATTATTTTTACTATCGTTATCATAAACGTAACCCATTGGCTAAAGAGCTAGCCGTTATCGCCAAAATGCGTGAACCAAAATAAGATATTTTTAACATCGCTAAAATTGAAGTAGCCTTTTCTTATATAAGTATCAAATTATCTATCATATTAATCCAAACACTTAGGAGCGCGTCATGAGCCAAGAAAAATCCAATGACCCTGACCAAAAAACTCAGACGCCAGCCGACAGCCTGTCTTCTAACAACCTATCTTCTAATGACTTATCTTCTAATACTGGTGAGACAGCAAGTGCTCAAGACAACGAGACCCAAGTTGCAGAAAAAGTAATGGAGAGTGGCGCTGATAATGAAACACCCATGCCACCAACCGAGCCTATTCCTTCTGCTTCAGGATGGAACCCTAAGAAAAAAACGTTTTTTAATATAGGGGTTTTTATTGTCCTCATCATAATTGGTGTATTTCTGATTCTTTATGCTTGGAAACTGCCGCCTTTTACCCCAACGGTACAGCAAACCAATAATGCCTTTGTAAAAGGTCAAACAACCATTATCAGCTCACAAGTATCTGGCTACGTGACCGATGTTGCCGTAGAGGATTTTGCTAATGTGAAAGCAGGTGACCTACTGGTAAAGATAGACGATCGCACTTTTCAGCAGCAGCTTGAACAAGCACAGGCCAATATCGAAGTGGCGTTAACCAATCGATCCAGTAATGCGCAAGACACTCAGTCTAGCCAAGCTCAGATAGAAGCGCGTGAAGCCGATTTATACAGCGCGAAAGTCAGTGTTGATAGTGCACGCGAAGATGTCAAACGCTATCAAGGACTGGATGCTATTGGTGCAGTCTCAAAAGCGGAGGTAGCACATACCAAAGCAGAACTTGCCCAAGCGCAGGCAGGCGTACAACAGGCTGAAGCCAACCTACAAGCTGCACAGCAAGCTAGCAAAAAAACCAGCGGTAGCCGCTCATCACTTGATGCCAATATCCAAAATGCTGAAGCCGGTGCCAAGCAAGCCAAAATCAATTTGGACAATACTATTATCACAGCTCCCGAGTCAGGTCAATTAAGCCAAGTCAGTGTAAAATCAGGACAATACGTTAGTGCTGGTACACAGCTCATGTATATCGTACCGAAGGGCGTGTGGATTATTGCCAACTTCAAAGAAACACAAATCGCGAATATGACAATAGGCGAACCTGCGACCATCCATGTGGATGCACTGGGTGGTGCTAAGTTTCATGGACGTATCAATAATATCTCGCCAGCAACGGGCAGTGAGTTTAGTTCATCAGCAGCAAACCCGACTACTGGCAACTATATTAAAATTGCTCAGCGGATTCCGGTACGTATCGATTTAGATGAAAACCAACCGGAACTGGCCAAACTGCGACCTGGTATGTCAGTTTCTGTCGATGTGGATACTGAAGCAAAGTAAATTCTCACATTTACTATTCGACACTTGCTATAAGTGCGAAAAAGCCCCGCTAGTAAGTTGTTTATAACAACTGCTAGCGGGGCTTTTTATTATCGCCACATCAGTTATGGCAATAAGCGTTTGGTATTCCAACTATCGCCATTTTCTTGAGTATATACAATGCGGTCATGCATACGGTTAGCACGGCCTTGCCAAAACTCAATCTCATTGACCGTAATCTCATAGCCACCCCAAAAGACTGGCGTTGGCACTTGAGTGTCTTCTGGATAATCTGCTTGTAGTTGCTCAAAACTTTGTTCCATTACTTTACGATCAGCAACTTCACCACTCTGTGGCTGGCTAACCCATGCACCCACCTGACTATCGTGTGGACGCTTTTGGAAATAAGCTGCAGATTTTTGAGCATCTATCTTAGCAATGCTGCCACTGATACGGATTTGACGCTCAAGCTCATGCCAAAAAAACAGCACTTCAGCATTAGGATTCTCGGCAATATCTTGTCCTTTAGCGCTTTCGTAATTGGTATAAAAGACAATACCAGTATCTGTAACTTCACGCATGAGCACGATACGTACGCTAGGCTTATTATCAGCACCGCAAGTAGCCAAACTCATCGCATACGGCTCTTGCACTTTCTGCTCTATCGCTTCATTCATCCAAGTATTTAACAACTCAAATGGTGATGTAGGTACTGACTGTTGATCAAGCGCGCCCTTTTCATATGACAGACGTTGATCGGTAAAATCCATACTCATGGTCATTCCTTATTTTAATATTGTTGCCTTATTATATGAACTGATCTTAACCCAATACGGCTTTGATATGATCAGCCAAGTCATTTGCGAGCACATCACATTCTATTTCATCATCTGATTCGACCATCACTCGAATCATAGGCTCAGTTCCTGACTGACGAATCAGTAGACGGCCTCTACCTTCTAAAGTAGCCTGCGCTTTCTCAAAAGCGGTAACCAATTCCTCATGCTCAAACGGATCTTGCATTTGTGACAGACGCACGTTGACCAGTTTTTGTGGCAACACTTCAAACCCCTCGACGAGATCACTGAGCGCGCGCCCACGTGCTTGCATCACAGCCAGTACTTGTAAGCCTGCAATGATAGCATCGCCAGTACGGCTCTTATCTAAGCATAAAATGTGGCCAGATGGCTCACCACCCAATATCCAACCATTCGCTTCAAGCTCATGCATCACGTAGCGATCGCCTACTTTGGCACGCGTAAATGCAATGCCATCTGCTTTTAGTGCTAGCTCTAAGCCCATGTTACTCATGAGTGTACCAACCACGCCTTTAGCCTTGGACTGACCTTGGGTAGCAAGCACATATAAGATGCCATCACCGTCGACCAGATTACCAGCCTCATCGACCATCACAATACGATCACCATCACCGTCTAATGCGATACCAACATCTGCCTCGTGCTCAACTACTGCTTTTTGTAAGCCCTCAGGATGAGTAGAACCACAATCAGCATTGATGTTGAGTCCGTCTGGTGTATTGTTGATGGCAATCACGTTAGCGCCCAATTCACGCATAACTCTTGGTGCCACACTGTAGCCTGCACCATTGGCACAATCTACGACAACTGTCAGATGGCTCAAATCATACTGATAAGGAAAGCTGCCTTTACAGAATTCGATATAGCGACCTTTGGCATCGTTGATTCGATTATTTTTACCCAACTGTGCTGGATCAAGAATAGGCATGACCAAATCATTGTTATTATCACTAACATTGCCACCGATACTCATAATAATTTTTAGCTTATCGTTAATAGCATTTTGCATCTCATCAGTCAGCTTTTTGCCATCCCCTGAAAACAGTTTGATACCGTTATCATAATAAGGATTGTGTGATGCAGAAATCACTACGCCCGCATCAGCGTTAAAACTACGAGTTAAATGAGCAATGGCAGGCGTTGGTAATGGGCCAAGCATATGAACATCGACACCAGCGGCGTTAAATCCTGCTTGCAACGCCCCTTCGATAACGTAGCCTGAAAGACGAGTATCTTTACCGATGACCACACTAGGTCTACGCGCAGGATTGTCATTGTTCTCTATCAATACCTGACCAGTGACATAGCCTAACTTCAAAATAAAATCAGGCGTAATCGGCAACTCACCAAACTTTCCACGGATACCATCAGTGCCAAAGTAGCTCATTATATATGCTCTCCAAGTCTAAAAATTAAAGGCCCAACGTGTACGCAGGCGATAATACTATTATAATAATCTGTTTATGTATGTTACAAAAAAAACAGCCAACAATAACAAGGTATTGTTGGCCGTTTTTATCTCAAAGTCAAGGTAGCTCTGCAAACCAGCTTTCGCTAACGTAACACAAAGTTGTCAAAAACTACCTAACTTACTCGATAGTTTGGTGCTTCTTTAGTGATTTGAACATCATGAACATGCGACTCTTTCATACCTGCCGACGTCACTTTAATAAACTGTGGATTGGTACGCATATCTTCGATGGTTGCAGAGCCCGTATAACCCATTGATGAGCGTAAACCGCCAACCAACTGATTGACGATACCAGCGACTGGGCCTTTATAAGGAACACGGCCTTCGATACCTTCTGGTACCAGTTTTTCCACACCATCTTTAGCATCTTGGAAGTAACGGTCTGACGAGCCGTTTGAGCCTGACATCGCACCAAGACTACCCATACCGCGGTAAGCTTTGTAGTAACGACCTTGGAACAATTCAACTTCACCTGGCGCTTCTTCTGTACCCGCCATCAACGAGCCTACCATGATGCACGAGGCACCAGCGGCGATGGCTTTGGCCATATCACCTGAATAGCGAATACCACCATCAGCAATCAATGGAATGCTGTCTTTTAATGCACTAGCGACGTTATCAATCGCTGAGATTTGTGGCACACCAATACCTGCAATGATACGCGTGGTACAGATAGAACCAGGGCCAATACCTACTTTCACGGCATCGGCGCCTGCGTCACGTAACGCAAGTGCTGCATCGCCTGTTGCAATATTGCCACCGATGACTTGTACATTTGGATAGTGCTTTTTGATCCAAGCAACTTTATCAATCACGCCTTTTGAGTGACCATGTGCGGTATCAACAACGATAATATCGACGTCTGCTGCAACCAATGCTTCAACACGCGCTTGAGTATCTGCACCAGTACCAACAGCAGCGCCAACACGAAGACGGCCTTGCTCATCTTTACAAGCATTTGGATTGTTTTCAGCTTTTGCAAAATCATTAACGGTGATAAGACCTTTTAGGCGGAAATCATCATCAATAACGATCACTTTTTCGATACGGTGTTCATGTAGCAAACGTTTGATATTTTCGTTGCTCTCACCTTCATGTACCGTGACTAGCTGACCTTTTGGTGTCATGATTTGGCTAACTGGTAATGACAGATTGGTTTCAAAACGCCAGTCACGATGCGTGACAATACCAACAACTTTATCCGTACCTTTCTCTACGACAGGTACACCTGAGATATTATTGTCTTGAGTCAAGCGTAGTAATTCACCGATGGTCATCTCTGGATGCACAGTGATAGGATCAACGACTGTACCCGCTTCAAACTTTTTGACGCGGCGTACTTGTGTGGCTTGCTTGGCGATATCCATGCTCTTGTGCAAGATACCCATGCCACCAAGCTGTGCCATAGTGATGGCCATTTCAGACTCAGTGACCGTATCCATAGCCGCAGAGATTAGCGGTAGATTTAGCGTAATGTTTTTGGTCAAACGGGTAGAAAGATCGGCAGTTTTTGGCAAGACTTCAGAATAGGCTGGCAACAATAAAACGTCATCAAAGGTTAAGGCTTCATCGACAATTCGCAACATACAGACCCCTAGTGGTGGTTATTTTGATGGGTGGGATTTTAGCAATAAACCAGCGAAACAAAACGCTCGAAAACTGCAAGTGATTGACGGATCATAAGTTTGCACAAATATAGTGCAGTCTTACGCTTAACCACTTATTTATCCCTTAAAAATAACGCCATATTATAACAAATAATGAGACGAATCGCATGCTATATTTGTCAGTTTGTTTTACACAAGTAAGTCTATGTCGATGACGGTCATGCTTTGCATGGTTAGTGGCTCTATTTTGATACCAATAACTTTCTTTTACGGCTTATAGCTCTCTTTTGTAACTATAATTGATTTAGTTCAAAAGAGAATCAAGGAAACCCAGTGAAGATATATATGTGATACTTCAAACAAGGTTAACGTGGTCACTCTTTTACAGAGGATTGACTAGATTGGCTTTCTGTTAAAGTAAAACGCTCTGTCGGTAGATACTTATTTTGCTGCTTATACAAGTAACCTAGCATCTGCTCACGTATCTCACAGGCTAACGTCCATGCTTCTATAGGACCTACCGCTGAAACAGCACCGCGCAGTTGAATGGTGTTTTCTGTCACCTCCACGACAAATATTTCAGGCTCCGTTTTGTTATCCCAAAGCTTGTTGTCTTTGACCATCGAGATAAACTGCTGACGAATAGCGTCAATATCTGCACCATAATCAATATATAAGAAAACAGGACAGGTCTGATGTACTTCTGTATGTGACCAGTTCTCCACCCTATCAGTGATCAATTCACGCATTGGCACAATTAATCGACGCTCATCCCATGTTTTTAGTACCGCATAAGTGTAACGCAAGTCTTCAACGGTGCTAAAATTGCCATCCATTATCACACTATCGCCAATCCGTACTGGCTGAGTTACTGCCACTTGTACCCCTGCGATAATATTACCCAATATTGGCTGGGCGGCGATACCAATGACCACACCTGCGATGCCTGCTGAAGTCAATAAGGTCTTACCAAGGCCTTCCATATTGGCAAACTCACTAAGTCCTATCCAAAAGCTCCCCAAAATCATAACAAAGATAAAGACACGGCGGAATATCGAGACATAAGTACGGCGGCGACGCTCCTTATCGAAATGCTCTTCAGCCAAATTCTCAATCTGCATGTCTTGATAACGGTTGGCAAAGAAGTTAATAATGCGAATACCTAACCACATGGTACTGAATACCAGTCCAATCCAAATAAGGGGACGAGTGGATGAGGCAACTGCATCTAGGTAAGGAAAACCGCCAGAAACTAAGGTGAAAACGAGTGAAAAACTGATCGTAAAGGTCAAAGGTACCGTCAGTTTATTAACCAAATCTGCTACGCCATTGGTGCTACCAACATACATGCTGTACTTTTCATCATCGATATAATGATTGATGATTTTTTCAGTGCCTTTACTGAGTAGCCAGCCCACACTCATGGTTAATAAGAAAAACAGTATGAGCGCTGAAAACTCCCATAGCGCAATCCCGAATGTCTTTATTTTTAACCAAATAGGCAAATAACGTTCAAACTCAGCGGGATGATATTGCTCATAGAGATTATCAATATTGCCAACCGTCTGCGCAGAAAACACCCAAATAGGCGCTCCCTCACCTACTCGCACTCGCTGCAAATAGATAGGAACACGGCGCTCTCGATAATCAATGTATCCAAGCTGAAGAGAGCGTCTAGCAATGCCCATGACACTGCTAGTATTACCAAGTGGTGGCTCAATCAGACCGTCGGGACGATCTGGCATGTCGTCGAACACGTACAGCTCTTTTTCAGATAATAGAAAGTCCAGTCGCTTTGTCAGATCAAGCGCACGGCCACGTTGGCTTTTCTCATCAATCAAGTTCATATTTAACGCATAAGCGGCCAAATCGTACTGCTGCTTCATTACTGCTGATTGAAAAAACTCTAAGGCTGCAAGCGGCGTTTCTAAATTGGGTGGCTCAGACAATGGTGGCAGTCCGACATTCAGCTTATCGAGTATGTAGTAGCTCTCACTATACTCTCCTGTCAGTGCTGAGTCCCCTTGTAGCCTGCCTGCCTGTTCGACCGCACTACGCTCAGTAGGGTCAAATATTTCTTCTACTACACCAGAGAGACCAACACTATCCTCTCTCATATCATTGACTTTTTGAGAAGCATATTCAGCGAGATTGTCAGGTGTGCTTGATGACTGGGCGCTATCTTGCTCACTTGCGCCTTGTTCGCTTGCAGCCTGCGCATTGTCATTAATTGCTGCACTAACAGGTAGGCAAACAGCGCTAATCACAAGAATAAAAAAAGCGAGTAGCAATGACCGCAGGTTATAAACCTTCACGTCAGACGCGGCATTATTACGCTTATTGACATCCATACTGACATCAGTATTAGCAAACACATCAGTGGCTATACTATGGCTACTAGCAGCTCGATTTTTGAGGGTATTCATAGATTAACGGCCAGTAATTTATGTGAGAGTCGCATACAAAGGCTGTCCTTCATGAAGATGATTCTTATATTTTGTTAAGTCTACAAAAAAAGCCAGCTTAAAGCTGACTTAATTTATGACTATCTGTATGGGTATTCTGTAACACAATTACTTTAAGCGCGGCGCCATGTCGTACCAGCACGGCTGTCTTCGAGCTCAATACCAGCTTCTTTTAATTGTTCACGTATCTCATCAGCACGGGCAAAGTTTTTGTTGGCTTTAGACTCTGCACGTTCAATGATTAAACCATCGATAGCCGCATCCGTTAAACCATCATCTGCCTGTTCACCAATCACAGCTTGCAAGAATTGCTGTACTGGCTGCTGTAGAATATTGAGCACTTGCGCCAATGCCTTTAATTGCTGAGCTGACTGCCATGCGGTGTCTAACTCTTCAGCTTTAATGGCTTTGGTGATGTCACGTGCCAGCCCAAACAAGACACTGATTGCGGTTGAGCTATTAAAATCATCATTCATCGCTTTGATAAAATCTTGCCCAGCTTCACTACTGTAGGCTTCAGTAGTCAACGCTTCATCAATTATGAGCGTCTCACCCTTTAACTGTTCTGCCAATTTTAGAACGTTATAGAGCCTGCTTAGGCTATTATGTGCTTCGTCTAATGCACTGTCCGAGAAATTGACTTGGCTGCGATAATGACTTGATAATAAGAAAAACCGCACTGTTTCAGGTAGGTACTTTGCCATTACATCGCGAATGGTAAAAAAATTACCCAACGATTTAGACATTTTTTCGCCATCGACGTTAATAAATCCAACGTGCATCCAGTTGCGTGCATACTCGCAGCCAGTTGCAGCTTCAGACTGAGCAATTTCGTTTTCGTGATGCGGGAACTGTAAGTCGTGACCACCGCCATGAATATCAAAGGTGCTACCTAGGCATTTAGTCGACATCGCAGAGCATTCAATATGCCAGCCTGGTCGTCCTTGTCCCCATGGTGACGCCCACTGCGGCTCATTAGGCTTTGCGGATTTCCATAGTACAAAATCAAACGGATTGCGCTTGTCATTTTCGACATCGACGCGTGAGCCCGCCTGCATATCATCGAGGTTGCGCTTGGATAATTTGCCATAATCGGCAAAGCTATCGACAGCGTAGTAAACATCACCATTGTCGCCAGCGTACGCATAGTCGCCTGTGACCAGCGTTCCAATCATTTGCTGCATCTCATCAATATGATCCGTCGCACGCGGTTCAGCGTCTGGCATCTGGCATCCAAGCGCCCTCGCATCTTCATGCATGGCTTCGATAAAACGCTGCGTCAGCGTACCAATCTCTTCGCCATTTTCGCTAGCACGCGCGATAATTTTGTCATCGATATCCGTAATATTACGCACATAGTTAACGTTATAGCCCAATTGTGCCAGCCAGCGTACCGCCATATCAAATCCGACCATCACTCGCGCATGACCAATGTGACAATAATCATAAACGGTCATACCGCACACATACATGCCTACTTGCCCTGCTTTGAGTGGTACGAACTGGCGTTTTCCGCCAGTCAATGAGTCATAAATCGCAAGCTGAGACATCGCATCGGCAAGTGGTGTGGTCATAGTAAAAAAGCCTTTTAATATAAATAAAATTGATTAAATAAAAAGTAAAAACATTGCCTGCGTTTGATTAACAGGCAATATAAACCACTGTCGTCATAAATATAACGACCGTGATATAAAACTTAACCCATTATCTTAGCGAAAACAGTCATAAAATACTACAATGAGCGCGCAACTAACACTATTCCATCACAAAAATGATTAAGGATTTAGATATGGGCAATCGCTTGAGTAAAATATACACACGTACTGGAGATGACGGCAGCACAGGTATGGCAGATGGTAGCCGTCTCAGTAAAGCTGATGACATATTCAACGTCATGGGTGATATTGACGAGCTTAACTCACACATTGGTCTGGTGCGCGCCCAGTTACAACGCAATAAAGGCCAATCTATCGCAAAGGAATTTTCTGAAGGCTTAATCATTATTCAGCACTTACTATTCAATATCGGTGGTGAACTGGCTATGCCAGAATATGAAGGGGTCAATGCCACTCATATTGAATGGTTAGAGCAACAGATTGATGCCATGAATACCACCTTGCCACCGCTAAAAGATTTTATCTTACCGACAGGTTCCGTATTGGTTAGCCAATTACATGTCGCGCGTAGTGTGTGTCGCCGTGCTGAGCGTCAAGCAGTGCTATTACAACAGCAGCGTCCAGAAGCCATTCGCCGCACCGCAGTAAGCTTTATCAATCGCTTGTCTGACTGGTTGTTTGTCGCTGCTCGTTTTTGTACCGACCCCAAGCAAGTCTCTGAAGTACTATGGGACAGTCAGGTATTAAAAGATTTTGCTGAGAAAAAATAGCGGTACGTGATTATTAAAATATAAAGAAAAGCCCGCAACCTTAACGCTGCGGGCTTTTTTTGTGCTTATCATCTAATCATTTATTTAGGCTAGCTAACTGATTAGTAAGTAGCAGTGCTGTCTTCGATGATTATCATATCAATAGATTCATCTTTAGGTACTTCTTTTGGTTTTGCTGGCGTTTTAGGCTCAGACGTAGCCGTTTGATTGTTCGCTGCTGGACTGCTCTGACTTTCTGCTGGCTTATTGATGGTTGGCGGCGTCGCAGGTTCAGCAGGACGAGTCGGCTCAACCGGCGTTACTGCTCTAGGCTCACGAATTTGTGCTGGCTGACTGTTGTTTTCCTGAGTAGCAGCGCGTTGGCTTTCCACTGCTGACTGGAACACAGAGCCTGCCATTACATCAGCAACGATGGTCATTAATGCTGGTTGTCCGGCGATACGTGTACGTACCTGGCCACCTTGAGTGCCTACGACATAAGTGAAAGCGTCATCAACGAGCATGTTGTTATTAATACGAATGTTGTTTTGTGCTAAACGTGACTGCAAGCTTGGCTGATTATTGGCCGCTTGTACTTGACTAGCCTGATACAAATCTGCACTTGGTAGCGTCATGCTAACGCTTGCCTGACAAGTCGTCATACCATTTGCATTGGCTTGTTGCAATACCGCTGCGTTCTGTACATCAATCACAATACCGCTCATTTTATCCGTGATAGCACCGCTAGCAAGATTGATCTGAGCATCGTTTGCGTAGTTGGCAGCCAGCGTTTGCGCTTGCTGATTGAGCGTATTCTTTAGAGCCGATTTGAGACGATCTTGTACCATTGGATCATCACAGCTAACGGCAGTGGCTGACGTGTTTTCAGTAGCGGTCGAATCCTGTTCTGTGAGCTCTGCTGCCTCAGTGCTGTCTTCTTTCTCTGAGCGATCACAGCCTGCAAGCGCCAAACTACATACGATACCGATTCCAGCGACTTTCTGCCACTTGCTTAAACTCTTATTTGCTACGCTCATATTGATTCTGCTCCCAATTTACTAATTCGTACCGCCACTGAAGGACAGTGATTGATGTTCAAACCGCAACTCTAGCTGCCATAGGTCTGAAAACCAGATTATTATACGGTGTTTGGATGAAATGGTCATTAGTGTAGCCCATGGATATACAAATAACGCCCCACATAATGGGTAAAACCTACACTTGGTTGCAAAAACATAACAAATACATGCCTATGAACTCCATGTAAGTGCTTTTTTAAATTATTACCGCTGGCAAACAAAAGAGAAAAAACTATCAACTGTCTGTTTTACAAATTTTATTAGACGCTGCTTATATGAGGCTATATGATTGCTCATAAAAACAGCAGATCATATAAATAATGATAAATATAAAGAACACTCGCTTACTCGGTCATCGAGGCGCTCGTGGCGAAGCATTAGAAAACACCTTTATGGGATTTCAGCATGCTCAACGTCTAAATGCTCATGGTTTAACAGGAGTGGAGTTTGATGTACAACTGAGCGCTGATGGTCATTTAGTAGTGTTTCATGATGATGACTTGGCACGGATGTGTCGTCAGCAGTCACGCATTGATCAGTTAAGTATGGTAGAAATTCAACGCCAACGACAGTTTGAACATCAAATCATCCCATTAGCCAGTATGGCGCCTTTGCTGAGTAGCTTTACGCACATTGAGCTTGAGATTAAGACACATAGCCGCACCGATTACCCCAAATTAATGAGAGCGTTGACACATAATTTAATTGATAGCCCATTTGCCAATCTTCCTATTGCACTAACCAGTTTTGATATGGAATTGCATGCTCGACTGCAACGCAGCAAGCTATTAATGCATATACCGCGCGGCCTGTTAATTGATACGCCTCAAGCGCTGACAACCGCAACCAATACTGCGCTACAACTTGGCTGTGGCCAGTTAGGTATTTACTATCCTCTAATTAACCAATCTGTCATTGAACGTAGCCACCGTTACGGCCTACCCGTAAGCGCTTGGACGGTCAATGACACGGATATGATTGAACAGCTGATAAAATGGCAAACCGATGTCATTATTACTGATTTTCCAAGCCATTTATTACTAAACTCATAAATCTATTTCTTATTTCGTTCATTCAAAAAACCTACATATTTTTAGTGTTGCTTACACTTCTCCTTAATGCCTGATAAGTCACAGGTTATTTCTACCAATACATTCTATAATCCATACAAGTTGTTGTTATTTAGCAATATTTTTATAGTGTATAAGTGTTCACTTTGTTAGATTTTTAAGGTACTATAGAGACTTAAATTAATACCGTTAGGGATATTATATGATTGCAAAAAAAGCACTTGGCTTACCGCTGAAAGGCTTACGTTTCGCTATCAGATCTGGTGATACTCTTGTGAAAGCTGCCAGCACTCAAGTCACACGTTTTAAAACGCGTTTTGATGAGAGTAACTTGCTTAATGAGCAGCCAGTTGCAAAGCGCAACTACGCTGACACTGCCGTTCAAATTGATGCTCCTGAAGATAGCAGCATTGATATGCGTGAGTTTGAGTTTACAAAAGCGCCAATCAATTGGATTCCAGCGTCTATATTAGTAGCCACGCCTATTGCTGCTGCTATCATTACGCCATGGTATCTGTTGACTCATGAAGTTAGCGCGCCAGTTTGGGGTGTATTTGGTGTCTTTATGGTATGGACAGGTATCAGTATTACTGCTGGTTATCATCGCCTGCTATCGCATCGTGCTTATAAAGCACACCCGATTGTCAAAAACTTTTTATTGCTAGGTTCCACCTTTGCCGTACAAGGTTCAGCGTTTGATTGGGTTTCTGGTCACCGTACGCATCATCGTCATGTCGATGATCGCTTAGAAGATCCGTACTCAGCAAAGCGTGGCTTTTTCTTCAGTCACATGGGCTGGATGCTACGCAATTATCCTAGTGGTAAATTTGACTATAAAAATATCCCTGACCTAACCAAAGATAGAACGCTGCAAATTCAGCATAAATATTACGGTTTATGGGTTGCGGCATTGAACATCGGTGCAGTCGCCGCGATCGGTTGGTTATTGGGTGATGTTTGGGGTACTTTGGTCATCGTAGGCTTACTACGTCTGGTGCTGACGCACCACTTTACCTTCTTCATCAACTCGTTATGTCATATGTTTGGTAGCCGTCCTTATACTGATACCAATACTGCTCGTGATAACTTCTTCTTAGCTATCTTTACGTGGGGTGAGGGTTATCATAACTACCATCACTTCTTCCAATACGATTATCGTAATGGCGTAAAATGGTGGCAGTATGATCCAACTAAATGGTTGATTGCTGGCCTATCAAAGCTAGGCTTAACCAGTGAGCTACGTACTGTTGATGACACCACTATCAAGCATGCCGAAGTACAAATGCAGTTCAAGGCCGCCCAACAGCAGATTGATACGGTAGCCAGTACTGGCCTTGATCTTCCTCATGCGATGAAGAGCTTCCAAGATCGTATTAAGTTTGAATACGATGCATTTATACAAACTGTCGAAGAATGGCAAGCACTGAAAGCTCAAACAATTGAGTTGAAAAAGACAGAATATGCTGATCGATTGCATGAAGTTGATGATAAGCTAAAGCATGACTATGCCAAGATTGAGCAAAAAATACTTGAGCATAATAGCAATCTAAAAACGGCGTTTCGCTCTATTGGTATGAGTAAAAAAGCAGCTTAATTACCTATAATATAGCGCTGATTTATTTTGATAATTGCAAAGCTTCTCCTTCCCTCTATCCGTCATGGATAGGGGGATTTTTTTCTTTAGTATTACAAGAGATGGACAGAGCGACACGATGTCATATGACGGCTATGTTATAGTAATCCCTTTACTCTGATATTCAAATGGGAACGGCTCATATGCGTTATCAAAATACCTATGTCAACCTAGACACACGCCTCTATCATGAGCAATCGCCAACGGCATTAGATAATCCACGTGCGGGTCATTTCAATACACAAGTTGCACAGCAATTGGGCTGGTCAGAAGATGATGGCTTGATGACTCGTTGGGTTGAGATACTCGGTGGTCAATACGTACCAGCTGAGTTTCAACCGTTGGCTATGGCTTATGCTGGTCACCAGTTTGGACAGTGGGCAGGACAATTGGGTGATGGTCGTGGCCTATTGATGGCGCAAGTAATCGATAGTAATAATCAACCGCAAGACTTACATCTAAAAGGCGCTGGTCTCACGCCTTACTCACGGATGGGCGATGGACGCGCTGTACTGCGCAGTACTATTCGTGAATATTTATGTGGTCATGCGCTTACGCAATTGGGTATTTCCTCCTCTAACGCTTTAGGATTTGTGGTCTCCGATACCAGAGTACGTCGTGAGCGCATAGAAGCTGGTGCGGCGTTGATGCGCGTGGCTGATAGTCATATTCGACTCGGTCATATCGAATGGATCACCAGTTTTGCCCCTGATTTACTCGCTGAATTCACCGACTATATGATCGACACTTATTATCCAGAGTGCCGCGATAGCGAAAAACCTATATTGGCATTTTTGACCGCCGTGGTTGAGCGTACCGCACGGATGATTGCTGACTGGCAATTGATTGGCTTTGCTCATGGTGTTATGAATACAGACAACTTATCTATTACAGGTAGCACCTTAGACTTTGGGCCTTTTGGCTTCATGGAACGATTCAACCCTGCTTGGATCAACAACCACTCTGACCACACAGGTCGATACGCTTATCAAAACCAGCCTGCTATCGGTCATTGGAATCTCAATGCTTGGTTACCACACTTTATGCGTCTAGAGGGTGTCACTCGGGAGGCATTAGCCGATTGTTTAGCGCCTTATGAGGCGACCTTTATGCAGCATTATCAGCAAGGACTGTGCCGTAAACTTGGGTTGCCGCACGAGTCTGACAGTCTGAGATTGGCTTTTGAGTGGTTAACGTTATTAGAAGATAACTTGCTTGATTATACCAATAGCTTTCGCGCGCTACTGGGATTAGTCGCACCAAGCGCTCATCCATATGAGCAGCAGCTACTGGCGACCATGACTGATGAGCTTAACGATGAGGCAACACAAGTATGGCAAGCATGGTCGACACGTTATGCGGCTCAGATACAGCAACTGCCACTTGAGCAAGTCATCAACGAGATGACAACCAATAACCCTGTTTATATATTGCGTAATAGTATGGCACAGCGTGCCATCACGGCAGCCGAACAAGGTCAGTTTGAAGAAGTCAATCGAGTGTTTGAGTTATTGACCAAGCCTTATCATGTACAAGATATCGCCATCGATTTGGATATTGCACCCCCTCTTCCTCATACGCCACAAGAGCCGATTAGTTGCTCATCTTAATTTAGGGCATGTCTTCAATTCAAATGATAGTCATCTAACTGGGCTAAAAACGGCTAAATTTTGCCAAACATCGTCAAATAGCTGGTTAATATCTCGATATTAACCAGCTATTTTTCTCGTTTGATGGCAATTTATCTCATTTTGATCTCCATTTTTAAAATGAGGACATACCCGAGTCTATCATTCTGTAATATTTTGAAACATTATGGGGTTAAGGTTGGTATTTGGCTCTGTTTTTTGGCATCATCAATGAGATAAATAATGAATATCATTTTATTATATTGTTCCGACAATTCACGGCTGTTGACTAGGCGTGAATTGTCAATAGTGCTAGAATGATGGTTTTACTAAATTACATTTTTAAGCTTGTCTTTAATCGTTGGTTACTATGTCTGTAATCATTAGTTTTTAATGTCAATATACCCTTAGATTATGATCATTCCATGATTTTTTGAGGGTAAAACGTTATTTTTTATCTCCATTTACTTTATTCCAATTTATTCCAACCATGGCAATTATTATGAATGACGATACCCATTTGAATACGGATCACCTTACGACAGAAAAAGAGCAGTTTGAACAAGCTGCCTTGCATTACCATGAGTTCCCACGCCCGGGTAAAATCTCAGTCACGCCTATTAAGCAGCTGGCTAACCAGCGTGATTTAGCGCTTGCCTACTCACCTGGTGTAGCGGTTCCTTGTCTTGAAATTGAAAGAGACCCGACGCTAGCAGCTAAATATACGGCTCGTAGCAACTTGGTAGGCGTCATCACTAACGGTACTGCTGTACTGGGTCTAGGTAATATTGGTCCATTGGCATCAAAACCTGTCATGGAAGGTAAAGGCGTTTTATTCAAAAAATTCGCAGGTATCGATGTTTTTGATCTAGAAATTGCACAAAATGATCCAGATAAATTCATCGAAGCAGTCGCCTCTCTTGAGCCTACTTTTGGTGGTATTAACCTAGAAGACATCAAAGCACCAGAATGTTTCAAAATTGAGCGTGAATTGCGTAAGCGCATGAACATCCCGGTATTCCATGATGACCAACATGGTACATCAATCATTGTTGCTGCAGCGATGCTCAATGCGTTGTTGATTACTGGCAAAAAAATCGAAGAAATAAAAGTGGTTTGTTCGGGTGCCGGTGCCGCTGCTATTTCTTGTTTAGACATCATTTGCGCACTTGGTGTGAATAAAAACAATATCTTCGTTTCAGATTCACGCGGTATCATCACCACCATTCGTGAAAACCTTGACGAAACCAAACAGCGCTATGCACGTGAGACGACTGCGACCACTATCGAAGAAGTCATGGACGATGTCGATATGTTCTTGGGCTTATCTATGCCTGGTACATTGTCTGAAGATATGGTTCGCCGTATGGCCAAAGACCCTATCGTCTTTGCACTTGCCAACCCAACACCTGAAATCATGCCAGAATTGGCACATGCCGTACGTCCAGACGTCATCATGGCCACAGGTCGCTCAGACTATCCAAACCAAGTAAACAACGCACTATGCTTCCCTTATATCTTCCGTGGTGCACTAGATGTTGGTGCGACTACTGTCAACGAAGAGATGAAAGTTGCTTGTGTAAAAGCAATTGCTGCCATGGCACACGTTGAAGCAACGCCAACTGCAAGCGTTCGTAACATCGAAAAAATGCAAAGTTTCGGTCGTGATTACTTAATTCCAGGACCTCTAGAGCCAAATCTAATCATTGAGATTGCTTCTGCGGTCGCCCAAGCTGCCATGGATTCAGGCGTTGCCACATTGCCTATCGATGACATGCAAGCCTATCGTCAGCGTTTGTCTGAGTTTGTTTATAACTCTGCGTTTGTGATGAAGCCAATCTTTGCTCGTGCCAAATCTGATCCAAAACGTATTGTTTACTGTGAAGGCGAAGACAACAATATCTTGCTCGCTGTGCAAGTGGTCGTTGATGAGAAACTAGCGAAGCCTATCTTGGTTGGTCGTCCTTCAGTGATTGAAGCCAATATCGAAAAACTGGGCTTACGTCTAAAAGATGGCGAGAATATTACCATCGTCAACGTTGATGATGACCCTCGTTATAAAGACTACTGGCAGGGCTACTACGAGCAAAACAAACGTCGCGGTGTCAGCATCGAGCTTGCGCGCCGTGACGTTCGTCGCAAAACCACATTGATTGGCTCGTTATTGGTCGAAAATGGTGCGGCAGATGGCATGGTATGTGGTACGTTTGGCCATTACCAGTTGCATCTAAAATACGTTGAAAGCGTCATCGGCAAAAAAGAAGGCATGAACGACTTCTATGCGATGAATGCGGTACTCATGCAAGATCGTAACATTTTCATCGCGGATACCTATATTCACGAAGATCCAACGGCTGAACAGTTGGCTGAAATGACAGTGTTGGCAGTTGACCAATTACGTCGCTTCGGTATCACGCCACGTGTCGCGCTAGTGTCTCATTCTAACTTTGGTGCATCAAACCGTACCAGCGCTGTTAAAATGCGCAAGGTATACCAGATACTAACAGATATGAATGTAGACTTTGAGTTTGATGGTGAGATGCAAGGTGATGCGGCGCTGAATGAGCATATCCGTCTAAACGATATGCCATCAAGTCCGTTAAAAGGTGCAGCGAACTTGCTCATCTTACCAACACTTGATGCGTCGAATATTGCCTTCAACCTGCTCAAAACAGCAACTGGCAGTGCTTCTATTGGCCCTATTTTATTAGGTACCAATAAGCCAGTACACATCATGACACCATCAGCGACTGCACGTGGTATCGTCAACATGACTGCACTGACAGTGACTGAAGCTCAAGACTTAGAAAGCGAAAAATAGTCATCTATCATATGCAATATGATTAAGATGGGTTCTATCATCCACTGACAGAACCCCGTCTGCTATACTAAAACCAGTCAATGCGACTTATAAAGCATTGGCTGTTTTTTTTGATCAATGAAAACTGAGCTGATGATAATTTAATCAATACAGCGATAATAAGTACAATGACATTTTGCTAAATAAACAGAGGCTTTTATGCAAATATACCTTGTGGGCGGAGCTGTTCGCGATCGACTCCTAAAGCGTCCTATCAAAGATAAAGACTTTGTGGTTGTTGGTGCAACCGTTGCAGAAATGATCGATGCAGGATTCCAGCAAGTCGGTGCAGACTTCCCTGTATTTTTGCATCCTAACAGTCATGAAGAGTACGCACTGGCACGCACGGAACGAAAGCAAGGATTAGGCTATCAAGGCTTTAGTATACATGCCAGCCCTGATGTGAGTTTAGAAGAAGACTTACAACGCCGTGACTTGACCATCAATGCCATGGCAATAGAAGTCACTAGCCTAAATGATGACACCCCTATCAATGGTGACGTCATTGACTATTACGGTGGACTGGTTGATTTAGAAAACAAAACTTTGCGCCATGTATCCAGTGCATTTAGCGAAGACCCATTACGCGTGCTCCGAACAGCTCGTTTCTATAGTCGTTACTATGATTTAGGGTTCAGTATCGCAGAAGATACCTTGACGCTAATGCGTCAACTGGTCGATTCAGGTGAGCTGACACATCTAAGTAGTGAACGCATTTGGCAAGAGTCCAGCCGTGCAACTATGCAATTATCGCCCCAAGTCTACTGGCAGCAGCTGTTCGAAATCGATGCACTGACAGAATATTTTGCGCCATTGCATCAGGCTTGGGCTACTACTCAGATACGAGAGACGGTACAGACTGCGCTATATTTTGCAGGGCAAATGAAATTGAGTCTGTCACAGCGTTGGGCACTGCTAATGAGTAGCCTTAATCCATCTCTATTTACCTCAGAGCCTATAAACGAAAATGCGAACAAATCAGCCAATATAAAAGATATTAATGAGATTGGCAACATGACTAAGGTACCAAAAGCACACACCCAATTTGCCAATTTATTTGTACAACAATCCGAAAATCTCAGCAAGATAAATAGCCTGAGCGCTGCTGAAAAAATAGACCTTGTACAAACCTGCGGGGCTCATAAAGAGCCTGATAAATTGTCTCAATTACTCGTGTGTAGTCATGTCCTACAACTGGCAGTGCAACATCGTCAGATGATGATCGCGCTAAATAGCTTTCATGCTATCGGCATGACAGATATAGCAGCAGACCTCAAGGGCCCAGCCATTGGTGCGGCATTGCGGCAGGCTAGAATTGAGCATTTACAAGTACAGAACTCACATAAAAAACATTAGAGAGCAGATAGTATCTTAGCTATGAATCAAACCATCGACGCCCTCCAATCAGAAAGCATCAATGCCAAAGCGCCAGTGATGCTCGTCACAGGAAGTGCTAAGCGTATTGGCGCAGCGATTATTAGAGCCGCTCACAGCCAAGGCTATCGAGTCATTATTCATTGTCATCATAGTGAATCAGAAGCCCAAGTATTGGCCACACAGCTGAATAGTCTGCGTGCGGATAGTGCATCGCTTATCATCGCCGATTTAGCCATCGTCGATGATAGCAACGCTTTGAGCACACTCGTCAAAAATATTGTAGAAACCTTTGGCCAACTCGATGTATTGGTACACAATGCTTCTCGCTTTTACCCTAGCCCACTTGGCAGCATTAATCACGCACAGTGGGACGAGCTATTTTTGACCAATGCCAAAGCGCCTTTATTATTGAGCCAAGCACTATTTCCTTACCTTAAAAACCAGCAAGGTTGTATTATCAGCCTACTGGACATTCACGCGCATGATAAGCCGTTTAGCAATTATACTGTCTACAATATGGCAAAAGCGGCTCATCGTATGATGGTGCAGTCTTTAGCACTTGAGATGGCACCAGAGGTACGGGGCAATGGCGTCGCACCTGGCGTCAATATCTTACCTGACACTGATAGCGACCAAGCATTGGATCATGATCAGCAACGAAGTATCATCGGCTCAATCCCTATGCAGCGCATAGGTCGACCTGATGAAATTGCCCATAGCGTGCTGTATCTTGTGCAGGCCCATTACCTCACTGGTGAGATTATTACTGTTGATGGTGGTCGCAGTCTAACCCTAGCTGGTGGTCAAGTTTAATAGAAAATGGCACTTCATAAAAAATATCTTGATAATGGCCCATTTTTTGCTTGAAAAATTCAAAAAATCAGGTATCATTGTCCGTCTAGCGTTAGGGCCCATAGCTCAGTTGGTTAGAGCAGAGGACTCATAATCCTTTGGTCGTAGGTTCAAGTCCTACTGGGCCCACCAAATTCAAACCCTTACAGTCATTGACTTGTGAGGGTTTTTTATTGTCTAAAATTTAGAAAAATACAATATACAGTTAGTTAAATATAAAATAGATACAGTCCACGTCAAATAAAAATTTATCTAGGGGCTATCCTAGATAAATTATTCAGTTCCTTTTTAACCCATCGTTTTGGCTGATGTAATTGACGTTTTGGATTACTGTCGTTAAAACGCCATTCACATTCCTTTAAAAATAGATAGAAATGCTCTTTTAGCATGCCATTATATTTACGCATATGTCTCTGGCTTGGCCTCTTCGACAGTGCTGAACGTATTTTTCTAAATAGTGCTGAATATATTTTTCTGAATATAATTACCTTACAAACTCGAAAGCAAAACACTTGTTTCGCTATTAAGAATGCCATCAATTTCTCTTACTTGACGCAGTACTTCATCAAATTCTCTTAAGCTCGTCGTGTGTATCTCTCCAACCAAATCCCATGCTCCATTGGTCGTATGTAGCTTAATCAGTTGCGGTATACCTCGTAACTTCCTAATCACTTGTGACGTAGATTTTCCGGTCACTTCAATCATCATCATCGCTTTGACGGTTTCTTTATCTAGTGCTTCATGCACTCGAATCGTAAATCCTAAAATAGCGCCGTTATGCATCAGTCTGTCCAATCTGTTTTGGACAGTGGCACGAGAAACTTTGAGTTTTTTAGCAAGGTTTGAGATGGTTGCTCGACCATCTTGTCGCAGTTCAGATATCAGTTCGCTATCTAAAGAGTCATAAGTGTAATACGCCATAAAAATGCTTCCTTCATTGAATTTTGACATTATGCTAAGTAGCACTTAACAATATGTCAAAAATACGTCCATATTTAGTAAGTTATTGACATTTTAACTGACAATTATAATTGGTAGCATATTAATTGTCGGTTCAACAAACAATATTCATGAAAAGGAACAGCATTAATGTCTAAATTTATCGTATCACCCAAGGAAGGCGTGCCATTCGTTAGTGTACAAGCGATGGCTAAAATGATTCATGACTATGGCGTTGAGCAATGCATTACAGATCTAGTGGATGCTTTAGAGCAAGATTATCTGCGTTGGGATCAATTTGAAAAATCTTCTCGCTTTGCTTCGCATTCAAAAGACGGTGTCATCGAGTTGATGCCAGTCAGCGATGGAGAGATGTTTGCTTGCAAATATGTCAATGGTCATCCGATTAATACCACACGAAATCTACAGACCGTAGCGGCGATGGGTATCTTGTCTGATGTCGAAAATGGCTATCCTATTTTACTGACAGAGATGTGTATCCTGACGGCATTACGTACGGCTGCCACATCAGCTATGTTGGCCAAACATTGTGCGCCAAAAGACGTTACAAAACTGGCGCTAATAGGAAACGGTGCTCAGTCTGAGTTTCAAGCCTTGGGTATGAAAGCCATCATGGGTATCTCAGAAGTTCGTTTGTATGATATTGATCCAGCGGCATCACAGAAAACGGCTGATAATCTTGCAGACTCAGGTTTGAAAATCATTGTTTGTCGCACGTTAGAAGAAGCTGTTTTAGGTGCAGAGATCATTACCACCTGTACGGCTGACAAAACCAATGCCACTATTTTACGGGACGATATAATCACAAAAGGTGTTTATATCAATGCGATAGGCGGTGATTGTCCTGGTAAAACAGAACTGGATAGCAATATATTGATGCGAGCAGATCATGTGATTGTAGAGTTTGAGCCTCAGACACGCGTTGAGGGAGAGATTCAAAATCTATCAAGCGACTTCCCTGTTACTGAGTTTCATCGCATCCTGAAAGGTGAAGTGCAGGCTCGAACCTCAGCGGATGATCTCATCGTATTTGATGGCGTTGGTTTTGCCTCAGAAGACTTTACGGCATTGGTCTTTTTACGCGACTTGATCAAAAAGCAGGGCGGGTATGAGATTTTAGATCTGATACCTCAGCAAGCTGACCCTAAAAACTTATATTCGGTAGTGAAAGACCATAGCAAAGATCATAGCCTAGTGACGAATGAAGCTGAATCTGTGGCTATGTCGTAAGTGATTAATGCAACAGTAATTAATACTACAAAACGATAAGTATCTCTTATTTTGTGTAGTGTTTAAAACTAACATTATTTTTTAAGTTTTTTCTATATTTAGTATGGCTCTTGAACAGTTATAGATATGTTTATTTTTTAAATGTACCTGCTAATTTTCAAGAGCTTTCATATATAAAAATGAATTTAATTTAAATGATGTAAAAATTATTTTATTTAATAGAGACAAAATAATGACTGATGTAATGAAAAATATAAGAATAGTAGAAGTTTATTCAGATATTGCAGGCTATAAAAAAGGCGCTTCTCTAGGCATTGATGCATTAAAAGCGTCATCAAAAGAACTCAATGCAGATTATTTTGAAAAATTGCAATTCGACAGTATTGAGGATGATAGTAATAATGAAGGGGAATCACAATTTGCGCATGCAAAGTATGCTGATGTGATTGAACCGATTATCTCTAAGTTAGCACATAAAATAAAAGATATAAGAAATGAGAATAAATTCCCCATTGTCTTAGCTGGAGATCATTCTAGCTGCGCAGGAACGATGCACGGCCTAAAAATGGCGCATCCTGATGCTGAAATTGGTGTGGTCTATATAGACGCACACGCTGACTTTCATTCGCCCTATACCAGTGGATCAGGAAACATGCATGGCATGCCTTTGGCTATGGCGTGTGCCATTGACAATCTAGAATGCCAGCGCAATGAGCTTTCTGAAAAAGAAAAAGAGTATTGGGAAAAATTAAAATTCATGGCATCTGATGAACCCTCAATCAAGCCAGAAAACGTGGTCTTTTGTGCCGTTAGAGACTATCAAGAAGAAGAAATGGATTTAATTAGAAGACATAAAATCCCTTTATATAGTGTTGCTGAGATAACTCAAAAAGGCATCAGTTCTACAGTAGAGGAAATCTTTAAGAAGCTAGAATATTGTGATCACATTTATGTCTCATTTGATGTTGATAGCGTTGACCCTTTATATGTGCCAGGAACCGGTACGCCTGCAATGAATGGTCTGTCATACGAACAAGCCATGCAACTTAACATAGAGCTAATCAAAAATAAGAAAGTATGCTGTTGGGAAATGGCAGAAATCAATCCTTTGTATAACAATTCAAAAGATGACTCAAACAGAATATTTAAAATTTTAGAAAAAGTGACGCAGTCCCTTTTAAAGAATTACTAATATTAAATATTTAAAATGAGTTAAAACATCTAGCCTAAATGTATTTATTGCAAATATTTATTTAGGTTAGTTAAAAAATGGACTGCGAGTAACAATAATATGGACATTATTAAATCTAGTTCTTCAAGTCAAGATGTTAGCAGTATCAGTACCAGACAGTTTTTAAAATTCTTTATACCCTCTATAATAGGTCTGTTACTTTTCGTATTTCCAATCCCCTATGTAGATGGTAAGTTTGTATCATATGCAGAAGGATTTACCATTCCTATCTCTGTGTTAAAGGATTATATACAGGGTTATATGGGTGATGTTTTACCATTGCTTGTTGTAATCTCCATTATGATTACACTGTGTTGCACGCTATATACTAAAATCATGAAGCCTTCATTGATTCTAAATAATGCATTTTTAAACAACTTACTGAACGTGACAACACCTTGGCTTATCATTAGAATGCTTGGTGCGTTTTTTGTTGTCGTTACCTATTTTAAATTTGGGTTTGAGGCAATATATTCAGATAGTATCGGTGGATTGATATTATATGAGTTAATGCCAATACTTTTTATCGTGTTTTTCTTAGCTGGATTATTGCTACCACTACTACTTGATTTTGGCTTATTAGAGTTCTTTGGTGTTTTATTAAGTAAAGTAATGAGACCTTTATTTGGTTTGCCCGGTAGGTCCTCTGTAGATTGTCTGACATCATGGTTGGGTGATGGCACTATTGGCGTGTTATTAACTGATAAACAATTGGAAGGCGGATTTTATACCAAAAAAGAAGCAGCCGTTATTGCTACCAGCTTTTCAGCAGTTTCGATTACATTCTGTTTGGTTGTCATCTCTCAAGTTAAACTAGAAAGCTATTTTCTTAATATGATTGGGGTGGTTGCTTTATGCGGGATTGTTTGTGCGTTAATCGTACCAAGACTATTACCTTTATCTAGAATTGAAGATACGTATGTAGTAGAAAATAGTGATAGAGATCATGAAACCATCCCTGAAGGAAAAACGTTATTTACCCACAGCTTACATAAAGCGGTTCACAAAGCAGAAAAGAGTCCAAGCTTTTCTACTTTCTTAAATGATGGATTAAAGAATATTTTAGATATGTGGATCGGAATATTACCCGTCGTTATGGCAATCGGGACGATGGGCTTAATCGTTGCAGAAGAAACCCCTGTATTTGATTATTTAGGTATGCCGTTTATTCCATTCTTAGAATTATTGAATATACCTTTTGCAGCAGAGATGTCAAAAACCATTATGGTGGGTTTTGCCGATATGTTTTTACCTGCTATTATCGGTTCTTCAATAGAATCAGAGTTAACACGGTTTGTCATCGCTTGCTTGTCAGTCTCTCAATTGATCTATATGTCGGAAGTGGGTGGATTGATTCTAGGCACAAAAATTCCAGTGAGCTTTTTTCAGTTATTGATAATCTTTCTATTAAGAACCATTATCTCATTACCGATTATTGCGTTATGTGCTCATATGATTTTCTAATAATATTAAATTGCAATTTTTGCTTTGCAAGAGGGTTTTCTGAAAGCCAGACTCACCAATCCTGAAAAAATCAGCAAAAAAAACCACCTGTTAAGGTGGTTTTTTGCTATTAACATCAGGCTACTGACAAGAATTGTTTTGCAAAGCCAGCTACCTTCTCCAGCATAATAGGCTCATCAACTCCCTTTTTTATTCAGTATTGTACTTAGATAATTTGCCCAATATTAAGGTTTTTTATATCTAATTTATAAAACTAGAAAGAAGTACGACGATAGTTACGGTATTCAGGTAACCAAAAATTCGCTTTTAACCGGCGTTGTAAGTTCTCCGATGTGATAGGTAGTGCCAACTTATCTTGAGCCGCTTGCAATGCCACTGCATAAGCTATTTTTTCACTGATCTCTCTGATAACTCTAATGGGTGGTAATATGGCACCAGGTGCTTTTTCATATTCCATTGATATATCTGCAAGGGCTTGGCTTGCCGCCGTTAGCATATTATCGCTGATACCCGTCGCACGTGCTGCTAAAACACCCAGACCAATACCGGGGAAAATATAGCTGTTATTACACTGAGAAACCTCAAAAGACTGACCGTTATAAGTAGTATGAGGAAAAGGACTACCTGTCGCAACAATTGCCTTACCTTTACTCCAATTCATGACTTCTTGCGGCGTCGCTTCAACGCGAGAAGTTGGATTTGAAAGTGGTAGTACAATTGGGTGTTCAGTATTAGCACATAGCGATTCGATCACCTCTTGGGTGAACAGACCTTTTTGTCCGCTAACACCAAATAATACGGTAATTTTTGCTTGTTTAACCACTTGTGCTAAGCCGAGTTTCTTACTTTTATCCCAGCTTGCAACAGCTGATTCTTTTTGTACTAACGGTTCTTGGAATTTTTGTAGCTCTGTCATACCATCTGTCAATAAACCATAGCGATCAACCATGAATACTTGACTACGAGCTTGCTCTTCAGTCAACCCTTCGCGCTGCATTTGGCGAATAATATGCTCAGCAATACCACAACCAGCAGATCCTGCGCCTAAAAATGCGATATTCTGTTGGCTAAGTTTTTGACCTTTATTTAGACACGCTGCAATCAAAGTACCAACCGATACCGCAGCAGTCCCTTGAATATCATCATTAAAGCAGCATAGCTGATCACGATATTTATTCAATAACGGGGTCGCGTTTTCCTGAGCAAAATCTTCAAATTGCAATAACACTTCTGGCCAACGGCGCTTAACGGCTTGAATAAATAAGTCCACAAATTCATTATATTCATCGCCAGAGATGCGCGGATTTCTCCAGCCCATATACATAGGATCGTCAAGCAACTGTTGGTTATTGGTACCGACATCCAGCAAAATAGGTAGACAGTAAGCTGGGCTAATACCACCACAAGCCGTGTATAAAGACAACTTACCGATTGGAATGCCCATGCCGCCAATACCCTGATCCCCTAGGCCCAAGATACGTTCACCGTCAGTAACAACGATCACTTTGACGTTTTGTTTGGTGGCATTTTGTAGCATATCATCGATTTTGTGACGCTCAGGATATGAGATAAACAAACCCCGTTTACGACGATAAATTTGCGAGAATTTTTCACACGCCTGACCAACGGTTGGGGTATAAATGAGCGGCATGACTTCCTCAATATGCTGCTCAATGAGATGATGAAATAAGGTTTCATTGGTATCTTGGATGTTACGCAAGTAAATATGCTTATCCATAGCGTCAGTGAATGAGCTCAGTTGATGATAAGCACGTAATGATTGCTCCTCAATCGTTTCAATATTATGAGGTAATAATCCAGTTAAATTAAAACTACTACGTTCTTCTGATGAAAAAGCACTACCTTTATTCAGTAAAGGAGTTTCTAAAAGAGCGGGGCCAGCAACGGGAATATATAAAGGACGCTTGTTTGACATAATGTAATCTTCTTATTAAAGGCATATGAGTGAAAGCCATACTGAGTGAAAGCTATGCTAGTGCTGCATTATACATAGCATCGACTGGTATTTAACAATAGATAACAAAATCATTTTGAATAAATGTGCTTCTGAACTCAAGGCCACTGATATATTTACCTAGAAATAATAAAAAAGCACTACCAATCGGTAGCGCTTCTAGGGTGTATTGAACATTTATAATAAACAAACACTGAACTATTTAGCTACTTAACCACTCATAAGTAATCAGGTCAATGCCAGTTTTAGAATTCAGTTATAAACAACACGAGCAATTACGTTTGGTTTTCGACATTTTACCAATACCCGGATTAAAGGTATTGGTTGGGTCTAGACTTTTATAGAAGTTTTGCAGATCAGGTTCTGCTTCGTATAGATGCCCTACATTATGCTCAGCAGGATATTTGGCTCCGCGTGCACTCAACAGCTCTAACATCATCTTTTTAACAAGATGTGCATCACTACCCTTCTTCAAAATATAATCTTGATGAAACACATAGCAAAAGAAGTGCCCGTAATACAGCTTCATTTCCAAATGTTTTTCAATTTCTTTAGGTAGGGTTTCAAGCCATTCTAATTCATTACGCGGTATGGCAATATCTAATGCCAATATCTCACCGACTTCTTTTTCGTGTATCACTTCATATCTTAATGCGGCACCAGCTGCGGCAAAACGATTTAAAAGCGCGCTTTCTGACTCTTCCTGACTACATTCAAAATAGTTACCCGTGTCTGATGCATCAAAAAACGTCTTCAGAAAGTCTTGAGCCTCTGCTATACCATCATCACTCATTTTCATGATGAGATGATGTTCATATTGATCGCGATACTCAATCATGCGCTTTGGTAAATGCTTTGGAAATATATTGGCGATGAACTGCATGACTTTGTCAGTAAAATGCTTTGGCATCCATGACCATTTATGGAACTTTGCGTCTATAGCGCCTTTGATAGAAAACAGTCTAGGTAAGGCATTTGTACCGAGATGCTTAATACTTAGGAACGTGTCCTTGCCATACTTAGCAGATACATCAAATATATCACGATGCATATACTCACCAACTTCAGGAATATTTTCGAAGTTTGATAGTATCTGCCTTCTGAGCTGTGCAAGCTCACTCACACTGTTGGTGCCTATATAAAAGGTTTTCTCTTTTGCCGCTATTGGATAAGTGTCAAGACGTACTGCAAACACGGCAAGCTTGCCAGCGCAGCCACTAGCCTCATACAGTCTTCGCTTATCCGCATTAAAGCGGCTTGGCGTGCTTGCATCAACATCTTTTACTCTAGCGATGTACTCTTTGTCAGATGCGAGCTTGCCAGTGTTAGGTAATTCTCTTTTAGCAAAATTACCTGTTTGTAAATTAGTGAGTATTTCTTCTGGAGTGTCGCCCAATTCTACGTCTAGATGATTGACCAATACTAGCTGACCGTGTTGGTTAATTTGGGCAAACAATGCAAGCTCGGTATAGGCAGGGCCTCTTTTCACCAGCGCACCGCCGGAGTTGTTAGAAATACCACCAATAATAGACGCACCCAATGTCGATGACCCGATGACGGAGTGAGGCGCCCTATTTACGGTATTAAGCTGACTTTGCAACTGGTGTAATGTCGCCCCAGGCAAGCTAATCACTTGCTCATTGTCATTCACCAAATACAACTGGTTCATTGCAAGCGTGTTAATCACAACCACTGGTCTATCGTAGTCATTACCGCTCGGTGTTGAGCCTTCAGTCAGTCCCGTTTTTGCCGCTTGCATGATGATAATGCAGTCGCCTTCTACACACACTTCTAAGCTACGCCAAATCTCCAGCAGTGTTTGCGGAAACAAAACAGCCAAAGCATTGCCGCCACCAGAGCGCCACCCCATTCTATAGTGCTCGTTTTTCTCTGGATCAGCCTGTACATTACTGGCTCCCAGTAGATGCGTTAGCTTGTCTAACACTAGATCAGGAGGGAGTGTGTCCGGATACGTTATATTTGATGAGAAAAGGTTTGATGAAGCCATATGATGCTCCTTAACTTGTGATTGTGTGTCACTCATTATGCTAAAGGCCCTTGAAAACCAAAGAGGTAAATGGCAGCCATGACGATGATGCCACAGAACAGCACATAATAGAGGGTAGGTAAAATAGTACGCCTAAGTGTGGCGCCCTCCATACCGAGTAGACCCACCGTTGCTGATGCAGCCACCACGTTATGTATGGCAATCATATTACCAGCTGCAGCACCAACTGCTTGAGCTGCGATGACTAAAGAAGGTGAAATATGTAAACTCATGGCGGCTTCAAATTGAAACTGACTGAACATCATGTTAGATACGGTGTTAGAGCCGGCGATAAAGGCACCTAATGCCCCAATGGTTGCACTAATCAATGGAAAAGCACTGCCAAAAGTACCCGCAAATAACTCTGCACTGGCGACTGGCATACTTGCCACATCTGATAAGTTTATGCCTGAATTGATAAAAATCCTAACCATTGGAATCGTAAAAATAAGGACGAATCCAGCCCCTAATACAGTCTTTCCCGACTCTTTGAATGCACTGTTTAGTGCACTGCCTGATTTTTTGGTTTGAAAAGCGGCGGCAACCAAGGCACTGATTAATAACAATCCACCTGGTAAGTATAAAGGACTAAAGCTGGCACTGATATCTGCCTCGCCTAATAAGGAGGTAAAGTCTAACGTCGCACTATTGAGAAAAGATTTGAATCCCTCAAACACTCTTGAACAAACCAGTAAAAGGGCAACTAGCAAATAAGGGAACCATGCCATGACAGTAGACATTTTTTTGTCATCTAAACTCGGCGTCAAATCATCTTTACTGACTATTAACTTACCCATCCATTCGCTTGGCCAGTTCTTTTGCGGCTCAAAATCCCATGTGGTTTTTGGTACTAAAAATCCACGTTTTGCCGCGTTAACCACAATGGCGACACTGACCAAGCCACCGACCAATGACGGAAACTCTGGCCCTAAAAAGACACCTGTTAGGGTATAAGGAATCGTAAATGCCAAGCCAGCGAATATAGCAAATGGCCAAATCGCGAAACCTTCTTTCCAGCTTTTGTTTTTACCAAAGAAGCGAGTAAGCATCATCACCATGATAAGTGGCATAAATGTACCAATGACACCATGAATAATAGCCACTTGACTGGTAATCAGTTGTAAAAAGTCAGCCCACTCTAGTCCTTCTTGTGCCAGTTGAGCGCTAATGGCCGCTGTATCTAATCCTTTATTTACCCCAATAACAATAGGTGTACCGACCGCACCAAATGATACAGGCGTACTTTGTATCATCATTCCCATTAAAACTGCGCCCAGTGCTGGAAATCCTATCGCTACCAGTAAAGGTGCGGCAATAGCTGCAGGAGTACCAAAACCAGCGGCACCCTCAAGAAATGTTCCAAAGCACCATGCAATAATAATGGCTTGAACACGTCTATCTGGCGATACATTGGTAAACCCAGCACGGATAACGGCGATGGCACCAGTGTGTTTTAACGTATTCAGTAAGAAAATAGCACCAAAGACGATCCACAATACTGAGACGGTAATGACCATTCCTTGAATGATCGATGAGGACACGCGATTAAGCGTCATATCCCAGATGAAAAGCGCAAGCCCAGCAGTAACGGCTAAAATAATTGGCATGGTTTTTTTGGCTGACCACTGTAAGCCAATAAGCAAAATACCACAGAGAACGATTGGCAATAGTGCCAGGAGTCCATATATTGTCTGATTCAAAATCATATCCTTTTGATTGTGTGACCTTCCTTGAGTAAAGCCATGTCAGTATTTATTTTTATGACTTAATTTTTCATAACTTAGTGACGACTGAGGTATTGAGCATTTATAAATAGGTACTGCTAATCACAGTTGATTTGTTAAAGACGTCTGTCAGATGACACCGAAAACAATCTCTATCAGTGCCATGACCAAATGCTCAAAACGCCCTAAAATATTCTACGCCTTGTCCATACATTGATATATTGCATCAAAGGACAATATTATTTTCTTTTTTTGCTATAATCCAAGACGAATTAAAGCAATTGGAGAACAAGTATGGCCAAAGCTGATGATATGGTTTTATTCGTTCAAGTGGTTGATGAAGGTTCATTTTCTAGGGTCGCTGAAAAACTGTCATTAACGAATTCAGTCGTAAGCAAACGCATTGCAAGATTAGAAGAAAACCTAAATGCACAGCTACTTTATAGAACCACCCGAAAGTTGAGCTTAACTGATGCAGGAAAGACCCTTTATAACAAAGCAAAAATTGCTAAATTTGCCTTTCAAGAAGCCGAAAATGCAGTGACGGGTTACGGTGAGGATATGAAAGGCAACATACGTATCACCATGCCAGTGGTCTCTGCCAATCTAGTATTGAGCGAATCGATTGCTGAATTTTGCAAACAACACCCTGAAATATCGGTGGATTTGCAAATTACCAATCGATTGGTTGATTTGATAGAAGAAGGGTTTGATCTGGCCATAAGAACCGCAGAGCTTGAAGACTCATCTCTCATTGCGAGGCGTCTTATAGATAGCCAGTGGGTGATATGTGCAACACCGGACTATTTAGGGAAATATGGTATACCTCAGACACCTGAACAATTACAGGATCATAAATGCTTGGTCTATAAGTTTGATAATGCGGCTAACGATATATGGCCACTATATATAGATGGCACAGAGCAATTGCTTCCTATAGAAGGCCGGTTTTATAGCAACCATCTTGATGCGATTAAACAAGCGACCCTTAGCGATTTAGGCATCGCTTTTTTACCACAAGCACTTGTTTATAAGGAGCTACAGCAAAATACGCTCACACAGATTTTGCAACGTTTTACACGAAAAAGAATGGGAATGTATGCGGTTTATCCTAAAGCAAAGCAACCGGATCAAAAATTGAAACTGCTTGTTGAGCATCTGCGAGAGTCATTACATGAAAAACAGGCTTATTACTGCTAAATAATAAGCCTGTTTTTCATGTGTATAAGCAAAGATAAATTAAAGCATTGATTATATGTTGATACGTTCAAACTATCGCTACTGCCCTGCAGTATCATAAAATTGGCATCTCCAAGGTCAGCGACTAGGCGTATTTTTTCTTTAGGGTTTAGCGCTATACCTTCATAATCATCATAACTTTCACGCAACTGTCTTAGGAAAATTATAGAGTGACATCTATTTCGAGACTAGAGCTCTATCTTTACCATGACCCAAAAACCACAAAAAAGCCACTTAATAGCTAAGTGGCTTTTTTGTTGAGAGTGTTATTTGTACTGCAGACAAGCTATAGACGCTAACCTAAAGTTGGCATCGAGAACTGCTTGTCTTCTCGTATCGCTGCGCTAGGCCAGCGTTGAGTAATCGTTTTTCGGCGAGTAAAAAATCTAACGCCATCTGGTCCGTACATAAATAAATCTCCAAATAATGAGCGCTTCCAACCACCAAAGCTTTGAGAAGCGACAGGCACTGGTAATGGAATATTAACGCCAACCATACCCACCTGAATATTATCAACGAAGTAACGTGCCGCCTCCCCATCTCGGGTATAGATACACGTGCCATTGCCGTATTCATGTTCATTTATGAGCTGTATCGCCTCTTCCATTGTCTGCACACGCATCACCTGAAGCACTGGTCCAAAAATCTCTGCTTCGTAACTGTCCATCTCTTTTGTCACATTATCTATTAGAGTTGGACCCACAAAGAAACCTTGCTCATGACCTGTCGGTGCTGCACCAGAGCCATCAATGATGACGTTGGCTCCTTGGTCAGTAGCACTTTTGATATGCTCTAAAATTTTAGATTTGTGCGCACCAGTAATGACAGGACCAAAATCATTTTCTTTGTCAGAATAAGCACCTAATTTCAACTGCTGTATGGCAGGCTGTAATGCTTCAACCATTTTATCAGCTATATCATCACCGACTGCGACCGCAACAGATAGCGCCATACAGCGCTCGCCTGACGAACCAAATGCAGCGCCTAGTAGCGAAGTAACCACATTGTCTAAGTCTGCATCTGGCATCACGATTGCATGGTTTTTTGCGCCGCCTAATGCTTGACATCTTTTGCCTTGAGCGGTGGCTGTCGTATAAATATACTCTGCAATTGGTGTAGAGCCCACGAAACTTATGGCTTCAACATCTGAATGATGCAAAAGCGCATCAACGGCCTCTTTGCCACCATTGACGACGTTCAACACACCATCAGGCAATCCTGCTTCTTTCATCAATTTTGCAATAAACATGGCGGCACTAGGATCACGTTCAGATGGCTTTAGAATAAACGTGTTTCCGCAGACGATAGCCATAGGGAACATCCAAAGAGGCACCATCACAGGAAAGTTAAACGGGGTAATCCCAGCCACTACTCCAAGAGGATGGAACTCACTCCAAGAGTCAATATCTGGGCCAGCATTACGACTGTGCTCACCTTTTAATAACTCTGGTGCACCGCAAGCATATTCAACATTTTCGATACCGCGCTGTAGTTCACCAGCGGCATCATGTGAAATTTTTCCATGCTCTTCCCCAATTAGTCGACAGATTTCATCAGCATTTTTTTCTAGTAATTCTTTGAATTTGAACATCACTCTAGCGCGTTTCATCGGTGGAGTTTTACGCCATGCCGGAAAAGCGGCCTTTGCTGCAACGACGGCTTCATCAATCGTTTTAGCACCACCTAACGCAACCTGCTTGCTGACTTCACCCGTAGAAGGGTTATAAATAGGCTGAGTTTGACCGTCTTCAGTAATCGTATGACCGTTAATAAAATGTCCGATAGTTTGCATAATATATTCCTTTTATAGCATTGAGTTGGTAATTGGATTAAAAGTAAAATTTCCGTTTATTAGCTTGGTAAAACACCATCTGAGGCGCTTTCTGTCCATAGCAACGCATAAAGTTGCAGCATTTCTTCTAAATTAGGTATCCGAGGATTGTTGTTAGGCGAGCCTGAGCCAAACGCTTGGTCACACATCGTATTGACCAGCTCATCAAACTCTGTTTTTTGAACCCCAAATTGCGCTAATGTAGGCACCTTAAGCTCCGTATTCAAATCTTTTAAGTAAGCAATCAGCTTTATATTTGCTTGGTCGTCTGTATCGTTGAGTTCAGCAATACCTAGTGCACGGGCACAGTCTGCATAGCGATCCGGAGTACTTGATATACCAAACTCGGTAATCGTTGGTAATAACATCGCATTTGATAAACCGTGTGGTACATGAAAGAACGCCCCAATTGGCCGACTCATACCATGTACTAAGGCCACTGATGAGTTGTTAAATGCAATGCCCGCTAACGTAGAGCCCAACATCATCGCTTCACGTGCCGTTTCGTCCTTACCATCGTGATAGGCTTTTTGTAGATTGGGTCCAATCAAACGTAATGCCGCTAAAGCTTGCTGGTCACTATAAGCATTACGTTTTTGACTAACGTAAGCCTCGATAGCATGTGTCATTGCATCAATGCCCGTATCGGCAGTCGTGCGAGGGGGGACGGTCATCGTGAGACTATAGTCAATAATCGCTGCGACTGGCATGAATCCCATACCGACACACAATAACTTCTCGTTATTGGCCTCATCAGTGATGATAGTAAACTTGGTAACCTCTGACCCTGTTCCTGCGGTAGTAGGAATGGCAACAATAGGCAAGCCAGCTTCATTCACTTGACGAGGAAATTTATAGTCATTAATGACACCACCGAATTTACCCAAAATTGAAATGGCTTTTGCACTATCTATAGGACTGCCGCCGCCCAAAGCAATTAACCCATCATATTCTTGATGTCGTACTTGCTGCACACCTGATTCTATAGAGCTTTCAGTTGGTTCTGGCATAGTATCCGAGAATACATCAGCCGTGATATCAACCTCTTTTAAAATGGTTTGTAGTTTCTCTACATAGCCGAGTTTCACCATCATTTCATCAGTGATAATGAGTGGCTTTTTTATACCCAAGCTATCTAATATCGTCGGTAGCTTTTGACACGCCTCACGCCCGACCTCCATTATTCTTGGGAGAAGAATACTATGTGACATATTTACCTATCCTTGTGTTGATCACGATGTTTTTCATATTGTGTGTTGAATATTTTGTGTTTAATCTTGTGCTAAAACGAACCCATTAACGTGCCTAAAGTTATGACAGCTATAAGTGCTAGCACAGGTACGGCAACAGCCACCACAAAAATATCTTTATAAGATTCTTTGTGCGTGAGCTGACAAATCACCAGTAGCGTTATCACTGCGCCATTATGAGGAAGCGCATCCAAACCACCTGATGCGATAGACGCTACACGATGCATTAACTCGGGATTGATGCCAAATTGAGAGGCCAATTGAAGATAATTGTCTCCCATAGTATTGAGGGCGATACTTAGTCCACCTGATGCAGAGCCAGTAATACCTGCCATCACATTGACGAACACAGCTTCTGAAATCAGTGGATTGCCTGGAGATAAGCCTAATAAAAATTCTTTTACAATGATAAACCCTGTCAAAGTAGCGATTACTGATCCATAACCAACTTCAGAGGCTGTATTAAAGATAGGCAGTAGTGAACCAAGCGCACCTTCGCTAAGGGATTCTTTTAAGTTTTTCCAACGTTTCCAATTCAGCAAAATCATTGACCCACAAGATACAACTAAAGCAATGACGATAGCCCAAATACCGAGTACTTTAGCCAGTGGCACAGCACCGAACGCTTCACTCGCCAAATAGCTGTTATCCATGCTAGGTAATAGCCATTTCGTACAAATAAAGTTAATCAATATGACCAAGATAATGGGTAACAATGCCACCAGTAATGAAGGCTTAGCGCTACTATCGGTGACAACTAACTTATCGTTATGGTGCTCACCATAACCCTCCCCTGCATTGAAAGCTTTTTTAGCACGATAGTTAAGCCAAACCATGCCACCTACTAGCATAATCAAGCCAGCGATAGCACCAAGACCAGGGGCCGCAAAAGAATCCGTTTTGAAAAATGGCATGGGAATAGCGTTTTGAATGGCAGGCGTGCCTGGTAACGCCGTCATCGTAAAAGTCAAAGCACCTAGCGCAATTGCACCAGGAATCAATCTTTTTGGAATATTTAATTCACGAAATAGAGCAGCAGCGATTGGGTATACCGCAAAACCTACTACAAACAACGACACCCCACCGTACGTCAAAATGGCACAAGCCATGACAATAGACAGAACCGCTTGTTTTTTGCCAAGTTTGGCGACCAATGATTCGGATATGCTCAATGCCGATCCTGAATCATCCATCAATTTACCGAATATAGCCCCTAATAGAAAAAGCGGGAAAAAACTGATGATATATCCGCCTAACCCTTTCATAAATACTTGGGTATAGACGCCTAGCATCGTACTGGCCTCACCACTCAACAGCACAGCTAGCATTGCTAGTAACGGGGCTAACAAAATGACGCTATGACCACGGTAAGCCAAATACATCAGCAACCCTAGCGACAGCAAAATGGGGAATAAACTTATCATGTGCACTCCTTGTGCGATAACTACATCAAATCCATTTGTTAAAAAAATTACATAACGATAGAATATTTATCGTTTTAAGAAAATAACAGAATATTTTTATAATAACAAGCCTCAAACGGACAAATATTATCGTTATAATGCCTAGAGAGATTTAATGTCATCTGGTTAGGAGGCTACGAAGCCATGGTTAATACTAAAAAGAAGGGCTCTAGTGTTGAGCGGGTTTTGCAGATTGTAGAAATTCTAGCAAGATCGCAAAGACCGATGAGTGTGAGCGACTTAGCGGACACATTGGATGTGCCTATACCTAGTATGTATAGATTATTAGATCAACTACAAAATATTGGGTTCGTACAACTCGACTTACCCGGAAAGGTAACGTCTGGAAAAAGAACCTATAAGCTCGCGATGGATTTATTGCAGAATAATCATTTCAAGATTGAAAGACTTGCGATATTGCAGCAACTATCATCACAAATAGGGGAAACTGTCGGTATTGCCATTATGCAAGACCTAGATGTTGTCTATATCGATAGGGTTTTGTCTGATTGGCCACTTCAAATATACCTACCAGTTGGAACTCATGTGCCCATTTGGGCAAGTGCCAGTGGTAAATTATTCTTATCACAACTATCCAATGCAAAATGCGAACGTATCATCGATAAAATATCTATACATGCATTAACCACCAATACGCAGACGGATAAAAAACGTTTAATGAAGACCATCGCTGAGACTCGAGATACTAGAATAGGCATAGATAACGAAGAGTTTATTCCAGGTATGGTCGCTTGTGCGGTACTCATTCCTAATGATGAAAATAAAGCGTTTGCGACAGTATTTACCCACGGCCCGACGGTAAGAAAAACTTTGGAAGAATTGCTAGAGTACGTACCTCTGATGCGTGAGGCCGCTTTGGAGTTAGCAGTGACTTTTAATCAGGATTATAAATAAGCTTATGAACAAGTAAGCTTAATATCCTATTGACACTGATAGGCATAATAAATATGAGAAAGAGGAAGTATCTGGAAGACACTTCCTCGAGTACAAGGTAAAATATTATGCTAGAGAAATCACAACAAGTTTATTAATTTAACGTTTATAACGTAGATTGCACACATTGATTCATGATTTTCTCAGACAGCTCATAGCATACCTCTCGGCTCTCAGCCTCTAGCACAATACTTAGATAATGCACATCATCATTCATCCAATAGTTGATTAGATTAGAGCCTATACCGACCAAGTTACCTTTTTTTAATCCTAGAATATTGGGGTAAGAACGCATAAGCTTATTGGTATTAAAAACTCTTTTTCCATTAAATTCAAAATATTTTAGAGAACAAAAAGAAGCTCTTGCCCCATACTGACTGATGAATATCTTGGCAAGCTTACTCATGTCTTGAGCCGTTGTATAAGCGCTTTTCTCAAGACCTGAACAACTGGTCCAATGAGTATTGGTTAGGCCGAGAAAATATGACTGACGAACCATTTGTGTGACGAAATTCTGTTCAGTACCAGAGTGCCAACAGGCTAAGGCAAATGTTGCTTCATTAGAGCTAGCGATTAAAGCAGGCTCAATAAGTACTATTAACGGTATTTGTTCGCCTTTTTGATAAAACTGATAGTACTCACTACTACCCTTTAATAAACTAACCGGCATCTCTACCGTAGTCGTGACAGGGTCGATTTTATCTTGCATCACTTTATCCCAGACCAACATAACCGTCATTAATTTAGCCAATGATGCCATCATTTTTGGTATTGCTGACTTGTTTTCTATGATAAGACGCTGATCAGTTATCTCATTATTTCTTAATGTAAAACTCTCAACCAATATGGCGGCGTCAGTAACAAAACGATCCGTGGCAGTGCCTCCTATATTGTTAGCTCTGACTTCTAATTATATTCAGAATATTTTAACCCTCTATGAAGAGCTTGTTGAGTCCGATGCCATTAGAGGCTTTAATAAAAACATGGTCATGATCTTTAAGGAACTCATGTAGTTTCAAGCTTAAGGCTTGTACGTCTTCAAAGTGATAAAGTGTTATATCTAGAATTTTAAGCTTATCAAGCAATACTTTGCTTTGACTACCGACTAAAATCAAAGCTCTGAAATTCATCTTTTCAATGATAGGAGCCAACTGTAAATGGTACCTACTACTGTCACCACCTAGCTCTAACATATCACCCAAAATCAATACTTTTTGATGGGTAGGTACCTGTAACTGTTCAAAGGTTTCGAGTGCTGCCTGCATGGATAATGGGTTAGCATTGTAAGCTTCATCGTAAAGTGTGATTGGTCGGTTTTTATAGGTCGTTTCGAGTACTTGCCCTCGCCCAGTCACGGCTTTAAAACTCTCTAATCGAGTAATGGCCGCACGGATAGGTAAATTATTATGGTTGACCACGGCCAAAATAGCCATCGCATTTAGCACCATGTGCTGACCACGGGCCTGTAAATTCAGCAGATAAGTCTGACCATCAACTGCTATCTGTGCTTGTGCCTCTTTTTGATGGTAACTGAGTAGCTTAATTGTTGCATCATCATGTTCACCATAGCTGACGACATGAATACCCCACGTGGTTGCCAAACGCTCAATCAAATCATACTGCTCGATATCTCGGCAAACAATGGCGAGAGAACCTGGTGCCATACCTTCAAAAATACGTGATTTTTTGAGAGCAATAGTCTCAACATTATGATGATACTCAAGATGTGCGGGAGCAATATTGGTAATGAGCGCTATATCAGGGCGGACTAAATTGGTATTGGCAGACATAGAGCCAATCGCCATCTCTAATACCCAATAGTTTATAGAATGAGGCATAGAAGCTAAATTCCATGCAATACCCACTGGTAGATTTGCACTAGATTGAGTGTAGCTCGCACCGCCGAAACCATTCAGTACATGTGCCAGCATATGTACTGTTGTAGTCTTCCCAGCGCTACCGGTAATACCAATAACCTGACCATCAAAGACTTGACGAGCATATCGGCCAATCGCAATAGTTGCTTGACGTATATCGCGCACGTACAGCACAGGAATACTTGAGTTTTTGTATGCTATGGCATCATCAGTGATAATGGCAGAAGCACCTTTTTTCACTAAAGACTCAACCGATTTTTCAGACAAATAGCCTACCGCCATATTTTTTCCTCGAGCCACGATTAACTGACCTGACTCAAAACTGGGTGGCCAAATGCATAATCCTGTCGCAGACCAATCTACTGGCGGTGTGACTAGCCACCTCCCCTTAGTGGCAAGGACCAATGGATTGGCCGTTAACACAGGTTGTTTCAAATCCTGACTATGGGTATAACTGGAGGTACAGTTGAGTGGATGGGTGGATTACATCATAATTTGACTGATGCTTCTTTGCAGCGAGCTTTGGATAATTGGCCGTTTTTAAAAAATCAAAGTAACCAATAAGCCCTGATAGATAGTGCTCTACATCATCAATCCGTACTCTGAACGAGTGATGGCGAATAAAAAATCCATGCAGAATGGTTTGCGGGGATTTATAAAACATGGCCATTTCTGGAAAGAAAAAACCATTCATAAGATGATTGGCACGCGCATGCAATGCCTGATAAAACCCTTGAACATCAAAACCTGCTAACACATCATGAAACTCCGGATATTCATCTAGCTTTAATAGCATTTTATGAAATGCCATGGATAGCTCAAGCAATGTCGGAAAAGTAGTGATACGGTTTTTGATAAAATCGGTATAGCCTGCAATGTTATTGACCGCAAACCGAAAATACTTTTTTTCAGGCTTATAAATGATTAGCTCGTTTGAACAGTAAGACAACCAATGGTCATGTGCTTGATGGTGCTTGGCTTCAATAAAATAGTCAAAAGCACAAGTGACACAGTCAAGCCAGCGCGTATCTTTGGTCAAACCATACAAACGCATCATTGCAAATGCCGCCTCGCCATCATAATAAATGATGCGGTTTTTTGCTTTTAGTGTTAAGTCTTTGCTATGTAGGACATGTACAAAGCTGCCATCGTCTTGTTGCATCGCGATGATACCTAGCGCTAATTGCTCTGCCAACGCATGATAATCATCTGCTTTTGGTGTGTTTCTAAACACTTGCAGATATTTAACGACTGCTAATATCGCAACAGCATTTGCACCTAGCTTAATCTCTCCGCCAGTATCAATCACATATGCTTTATCATCATAGGTCTGAATAAGCTCATCAATCAAATAGCTCATGGCATTATCAATACTAACTTTCATATTAGCCAAAGCAAGCTTAGCCTCATCGTTACGATAGCCGTCAAAACTATGACAAGCTTCATAGCCTTCTATCAGTGCATAGGTGCTACTGGCATGACGCAGGCTATTATAAGTATCTATCGTGCGGCCAAAACAAGGAAAGTACCCATACACATACTGGCCAGAAGGCTGCACCTGTCTGGCTAAGTAATTTGTAGACATATCAATGATAGGCTGAGTTGTATCTGCCGATAGTGGCAACAACTTGCGGTGACCCTTAAAGCGTGGCTGTGTATCAAGGGTATGACACTCACCTGTGTGCTCATCAATAAACACACCCGCCGTATTAAAACTAATAATGGGCAAGTCATCGCTAAAATCTGGGATTTGGCTACTACCATGGCGCGCTTTTAGATACACGTTCAGATTATTAGCATTAACCCCTGCATGAGAAACCGTGTTACCCATATAAAGACAGGCATTAGCATTTAACTCCATTTCAGTGAGTAGCAGCCAAGGCTCTTGCACTCCTGTAAATGCAATGCCTGAGCGGTAATAATTGCGTTTAAAGCCCTTTAGACTTTGCTGAAAATTTGACCAAGTAGTGAGTGAGGATTGATTGAGCCACTCAAGCCTTAACCAAGCGATAGGAGCATCAAATTTTTCCGATAACGTATCTACTTTTGCCATTATCACTGGCAATATTCTTTCAAAATTAGAGAAGTTACTAGTATTATCTACTTCCTTTAGTTTCAATAAATCATTAATAATAAAAGTGATTACTTTGGCTTTTTTATGGCCATCAGAGACTGACAAGATGAAGGTGGTAGACAGTGTATCTACTGCAGCATCTTGAAAATTCCCAGTACTGTTTTCAGTATGTACTTGGGTAATATGTGTTTGTACCCAGTGTTCATAGATGGCTGGTAAGTTATTTTTTAAGTGAGTCATTAGGCCATTCATACTGGTGGTTTCGCTCATTTTTTATTGTCCTTTATTATTCACTATTTTTAGTATTTTGGGCACTATCCTATCTGCCTTTAAGGCTTATTAACTATAGCTCAATACGGTTATGTATACCTTGTAAAAAACGCCCCCAGTTTGGGAGCGTTTTAACGTTTACATTACGATTAGCCAATAATAAATAACTGATATGGCTTAGATAACTCAGACACCTGATATCAATTAAATAACATTGGTGATATCAACATCAATATTGACCTGTGTAGCCGAGTCAGTGCTCAGCGCCCACACGTTATATTGTTGTCCATCGGCATCTGATGTCGTGGTTTGGGTATTTACCCACGTTGCCGCATTACCAGATCCATCTGTATCACTGAGATCAGTACCAATATTACCTAAATCTACGGTATCATCGCTATCACCTCTAACATAGATCGCATCTGAGGTTGTAATATCTGCTGCTTGTACGGTCAACGTATTCGCACCAATGCCACTTATATCTATCACATCAACTTCAAAGATATCAGATAAGCTGATGGTTTGATCTTCGCTTTCAAAGCTTAGAACATCAAGCCCTTCGCTTGAGACAGTCAATGACGTATCAGGAATATCAATAGAAGCTGCATCATCAGCAAGTGTGAAGCTACTGGCACTTACACGACCTGCAGCTGCCCCACTCTCAGAATCATAGTCGATCGTAATTTCTAGATTTGCAGAAGATGACTCACCATTTGGTGCAGTAATCGTATACTCAAAAACATCTACATCACCATAAGTACCTGTAAACGTAGAATTAGCCGCATAGTTGTAACTACCATCCGAATTAATGGTCAACATGCCATAGTTACCTACTATTTCTGTGCCGTCAATCACTGCTAAGCCATCGACTGCTGATACTACGGTACCAGTAGCTGCCGTATCAGTACCATCAGCGCCTAAGTCAGTGATAACGTTACCCGCTACCGTTCCATCGACACCTTCATCTGGGCTGTAATTGGTAACCACATCGGACACTGTACTGATGGATAAGCTACCTAATAAGCTAACATTTAACAGCCCGCTAGCATTTCCTAGTGTCACGTAATAAGTACCGCCACCTTCAAACTCTGGTAATACCAGCTCATTCGCACTCCACGAAGCTCCCAAAATACCTCCTGAGCTAACCAACCAGTTTACTTCTTCGTATACTAATACAGCATCGGTGCTACCTTCTTCAACTCTATACACTACAAGGTCAAAATTGGTATCGCCTAACAATGACAAGTCTAGGAAAGCTGAACCAGTGCCATCTACGGTCACTTGCTCAGTAGAGTTATTGGGTACCACAAAAGTGAGCCCACTGTTGCTACCTAGCACACTCACATCTATCGTATCCGAAAGCACGCCAAGATTTAACAGCCCTCCTACAGGTTGTGTTTGTGTTTCTTGCGTGGTGATGGTGGGCGTGACATTCACATTTAGCGTGGATTCATTATCCACAGCCGCCGGTGAGGTTGTATCTACTGTAACTGTCACAGCAGGTGCGTTACCGCTCACATTGTCCACAGCATCTTTGATGTTGTAGCTTAGCTCATACTCAGCATCATCTAAAGGCGTTTGCGGCGTTAAAGTATAGCTGCCATCAGCGTTTTCAGTGAGTACTGCATCAACTACGTTACCATTTACCACTAACTGCAGTGTTTCACCGTCACTAAGTACACCAGCAGCAACCTCAAGGCTTGGTGTATTGTCATTTGTGGTGCCATCATCTGCAATGACTTCTGAAGGTGTTAGTACACCACCGCTGCCATCATTAGCTACATTGTCTGTGATAGTTGCCGCTGCGATTGGCGCAGCAGATGCCGTAGAGCTGATATTGATCACAAGTTTTGCGGTATCGCTGTTACCTGCTGCACCGTTAGAGATAGTGTACTCAAACACATCTGTTTCACCTGACGAAGCATAATCACCATTGGCCGTGTAAGTATAGTCACCATTTTCGTCAATCACTAGTACACCGTATTGCCCCTGTATGGTAAATACATTGACACCGTCGACAAGCTGAGATGTTGGCTCTGAAACTGTATTATCACTGCTTATGTCCGTCAGCTTAGTGTTAACAGTAACCGTATCCTCACCTGACTCACCTGTTACTAACCCATCAGGGTCAATCACGTTACCTGTGATGGCTATACTTGAATCAAAATCATATTCCGTTAGTGTGGCAGTGACATCAGTGGTTTCAAGCAGCGTTAAAGTATTGCTAAGCAATGCTACTGCAACCGCATCCAATACCGGGTCAACCACACCACCAAGTAAAGTGTTCAATACGGTATTTTCTTGAAGCAACGTCACCAACGCATCGACACCCAGCTCATTCGTTACTAGCAATGCAGCTGACAGAATACCTTTGACAGTAGTTCCCAAGCCAGGAGAGTCAGTATTAAGTGAGGTTTCCACTGTATTTAAGACAGCCTCTTGGTTATCTGGACCTAAAATGATGCCTGAGTCACCCAACTCTGCCAACTCCACATCTTGTACTAAAGTGGTTAATGCACTCTCACTTTTACGCACCACCACAGTGTAATCTCCTGGCTCTAAACCAGATACGACTGCTGTTAATGTGTCATTGCCCGTCAATCCTAATAATTCTAGACCTATTACATCACCCACCAATGGGTTACCACCAGTCGTACCGACATAAACACGGTCGCCATTACTATTGTAGACCTCGATATTGACTGCATCCGCTACTGCGACTAGCGCTGTCTGACTAACTTCAATACTAACAGTACCACTAGCGCCTTCACTTACCGTAAAGTCAAGCGTACCATCTGTACCGCTATCGCTTTCGGCGACACCAAGTACGGTGACGCTATCGTTATTTACTGAAGGATAAGTGGTTACTTGTAATTTACCTAAATCGATATCATTGGAGTCATCTTGAGCGATGATGACGGTGGTATCAACCGTCACGCTAACAGCAGGCGCATCATCACTCACGTTACCGGCATCGTCTGTGAGATTGTAACTTAGGTCATGCTCACCATCAGTCAGTGGCGTGGTTGGCGTTAAGGTCACGCTGCCATCGCCATTGGTCACAGAGGTTGAGGGTACAACCACTCCATCAATGACCAATTGCGGGGTGCCGTTAGTTACTTGATCAGCAGGGACGGTCACACTTGGAGTATTGTCGTTAGTGACGCCGCCATCAGTAATGGTTTCTGCAGGGTCGAGCACATCACCACTGCCATCATTGGCGACGTTATCAGTGATAACAGGGGCGATAATCGGCGCCGTTGGTGCCGTGCTGTCAGGGGCACTCGCAGAATTCGATTCTACTGAGGTGTTATCAGCGGCATCGGTGGCGGTGGCATTGATGACTTCGCCATTGGTCAGTGGCGTATCAAGGGTCACGCTATAGTCGCCATTGCCATCAGCGGTTGCGCTGCCAATCACGACATCATCAGCATCTAAGATGTCAACGGTGCTGCCCGCTTCGGCAGTTCCTACGACGATCGTGCCGTCAAAGCTGTCAATCACTGGCGCCGTTGGTGCCGTGCTGTCAGGGGCACTCGCAGAATTCGATTCTACTGAGGTGTTATCAGCGGCATCGGTGGCGGTGGCATTGATGACTTCGCCATTGGTCAGTGGCGTATCAAGGGTCACGCTATAGTCGCCATTGCCATCAGCGGTTGCGCTGCCAATCACGACATCATCAGCATCTAAGATGTCAACGGTGCTGCCCGCTTCGGCAGTTCCTACGACGATCGTGCCGTCAAAGCTGTCAATCACTGG